>CACYMI010000168.1 GCA_902775385.1 uncultured Bacteroidales bacterium | reverse complement strand
ACGGCGGATGTCATAGCCTCTTGTTACGAGAAGACCGAAGAGCATGGCAGCAGGGCAGCGTCATCCCGTTCCCCGTATGATAAGGGTGAGAAGTTTGCCTCGGTAGAGGATATTGAGGCATACCTGAGTGCCAATATCCGTCTGCGCCGTAATATAATTACGTGCAGGACGGAGTGGTGTAAAAATAGCCTCACCCCCGGCCCCTCTCCAGTAGGCGAGGGGAGTAAAAATGTTCCCGTTCCCGTTAATGAGCATTGGATACCTGTTAATGATACCAAGGTGAATTCCCTCTGGAAGGATATGTCACGTGCCAAGCGTGTGAATATTCAGGACTTTTTCAGGATAATAGAGAGTGATTTCGTGCCGGAGTATCATCCCTTTAAGGAGTATCTTAAGGAGCTGGATGATGCTGACGGGGCAGGGGAGGACTATATCCGTCAGCTGGCATCCACCGTTAAGGTAAAGGGCGGAGAGGCGGAGCAGGAACTCTTCAGCATCTATCTGAAGAAATGGCTGGTAGCCATGGTAGCCGCATGGGTGGATGACAGTGTGGTAAACAATGTGATTCTGGTACTCATAGGCGAACAGGGCAGCTACAAGACTACCTGGTTCAACTATCTGCTGCCGCCCCGGCTGAAGTCGTACTTCTACACCAAGACCAATGCCAACCGGATGACCAAGGATGATCTGATGACGCTGGCCCAGTACGGACTGGTCTGTTGCGAGGAGCTGGATACCATGTCGCCCAAGGACCTGAATCAGCTGAAGGCGGCAGTTACCATGCCCAGTATAGACGAGCGTGCCGCATACGCCCACTATCACGAGCACAGAGCCCATATAGCCAGTTTCTGCGGTACCGGTAATAACGTGCAGTTCCTGAGCGATCCCACCGGCAACCGCCGCTGGCTGCCCTTCGAGGTAGAGCAGATCACCAACCCCAGGCTTCACCCCTTCAACTATCAGGGTATCTACAGCCAGGCGTACCGGCTGTACAAGAGCGGCTTCCGCTACTGGTTCTCCAAGGAGGATATCACCCGGCTTACCGAACATAACCGTCAGTTTGAGACACCCCGTCTGGAACATGAGCTGGTACAGCTCTACTTCCGTAAACCCGGTGAACGGGAGTCAGGTGAGTTTATGAGTGTGGCACTGGCCATGCAGATCATAGGCATAGGCATAACACAGAAGCTGTCCACCGTATCCTTGGGCCGTGCCTTTGTGGAACAGGGGTTCCAGCGTAAGACCTACCGTAACACCCGTGGTTACATCGTCATTCGCCGCACAGCCGAGGAAATGCGCTCTGTACGCTTCCTGATGGCACATGATTCCACCCCGGAAACGCCTGCGCCGATACATACACATACAGATGATACAGCAGTTTTCTGATACACGTGCGCGCGCAGGACTCTGCATTTCGCGAAAAAAAAAGTACACGTGCGCGCGCAGGACTCTGCATTTCGCGAAAAAAAAAGTTCCTGCGCGCGCGTGTATGTTTAAAAACTACTGTATTATCTGTATCTGTATGTATAGTAAGTATAATACTTGAATAGTATAACTATATAGTTTACAACAGCTAAGCACTATATTAGCTGACAGTTATCCCCTAAGTATATGAAGATAAGAAGTTACGCCAAATCAGAATTGGCACTATTGTATTTCCCCGCTAGTGATCCCCATGTGGCTACGGTACGGCTTATGGGCTGGATACGCCGCTGTCCTGAACTGAAGGAACGCCTCAGCGCCTGTAACAGCAGCAAGTTTGCCAAGTACTTTACCGCCAAGGAAGTCGGCCTGATAGAGGAATATCTGGGCTGTCCCGATATTTAACGAACGAATCTAACGAAACGAAGCGAAACGAACGAAACGTCAGAATCCCCCGTCACCGATGTTGTAACTTTGCACTTGTTAAGAGTTGACAGTCAACGAACCTCTTTCCACTAACCATTAACCATTAAAAAGCAAAGTTATGATTTTCTACGTTTTGAAACAGAACAAGAACGCTAAGTCTGTTGCTTTCGGCAAGTTCTTTGCCTATCCGGTAATAGACGAGACCGTAGATCTGGATGGCCTGGCCGACCACATGTCCAGCCACAACACCCCTTACTCTAAGGGAGCCATCAAGGGTATGCTTACCGACATGGTCTCTTGTATCAAGGAGCTGCTGCTCGAAGGCAAGAACGTTAAGATTGCCGACCTGGCCATCTTCTCGCT
>CACYMI010000167.1 GCA_902775385.1 uncultured Bacteroidales bacterium | reverse complement strand
GGCGTGAACGGCATACCCTGCACCTATACTTATGTCCGCTACAACGGCATCTGGGGTTGGGCCAACAGCTCTTTCCTGAATTATTGTAACTCTTATGAAGTGACCTCTTGTCAAGAGTAAATTCTGAAACAAACAAACGTTCACCCTTGGCCAGGCACTTATCTGGCTATGACGGCATCTCGAAAGAGCCTTGTATAGAGTCCCCGGCAATTGGCCAAACTCTTATACGTGGATTGGATACCACAGACTAATTGGTCCGCCGAGAGCCCTGCTATCTATTAACGTGGATCACGATGAAGCTGTGCCGACATAGTTACGCCGCAGATGGCTCAGACCGTATGATTGGCAAGGCTCCTTCGAGATACCGTCATCGTGGTTGGTTTACAGCTGCTATGATTGACTCCGCCTGCTTCTGGAGCGGGAACGGAGTCAAGGGGGCATACCTGCCGGTGGAGATTTTCGCCGACAGGCGAAAATACAACCGCTTGCCCCTTGACGGAGAGACACGGAATACCCTCTCGCACAGGAAAGAAACCATGTTTCTTTCCCTGCCGTCCCGGCAGGGGACAGGGGGTCAAGGGGACTGGTCCCCTTGCAGGTTCTTAGGGCAGCGCCCTAAGCCTCCGGAGGACATATGGAAGGTGGTCTACGCTATATTATCTGTTATCATACCCCAGATGAAACAGGCCAGCTCCCTGGCAACTGCAGTTACGGCTACATTCCTCTGCTTGCCTTTGTTCAGCATTCGATAGTACTTCCTCCGTAGGCGCTCATTGGCTTTGTCGGCATAGGCAATAACAGATGGGGCATTCCCTCTTTGTCGCGCCTGGAGATTCTTCGACTTGGCTCCGATCCGTCCACGACAGATACATTGGGCAGCCTCGACCAATACTGTCCTTATGTGCTTGTTTCCAGCTTTAGTGATACTTAAACGGTTAACATCTGTTGAACTGGAATGCTCACCTGGAGTCAGACCTATGAAAGCAGAGTAGATGTTCCCCTTGGGAAATCGGGAAAAGTCACCTGTTTCTACGATCAATGACAATGCCTCCTGGGTTTTGATACCAATGAAGCAGCACAGTTTACTGACCTTTTCAACATATTCCTTTTTAGCTGCAAGTTCCCCGATCCGGGCATCAAGCCGGGAAATCTTGTCAGCAAGCCTGTTGTAGGTGAGGAGATACTCGTCAAGCGTTTCACGCTGCAGTTCGCTCAGAGGGAGATCCTTCAGCCACTTGAGATGGGCGCCGGTCCATTTGCTCTGAGCATATTTGAATCCAAGCCTGAGGCAAATCGCATTAATTGTCTGTTTGGTGATCTTCTGCAGTTTTTTGTGGTCATCCCTCATGCGCAGGTAATCCCGGATCTCCTCATCCTGCGCGGTAGGAACGCGCTTATCCGTTTTAAGAACTTTGCCAACAGGCATCTCCATAGTAGAAGGAGCCAGGATGACGCACTTGATGCCGACATTATCGAGCTGGTGGTACAGCTTGTATCCCAGACACCCGGCTTCATATCCGCAGGTAATGTGAAGCGTATCATCTTTGTACTTCTTCCTCAGATTAGTAATGACTTTGATGATATTAAGATAGTCAGGTTCGACCTCGACCTCGTACAGGTAGTCCGGTTCTCCCTCGAGTTTCGGCTCTGCAACACAAAGGGTGTAATTTGTGCTATGGACATCCATCCCGATTTTGAGTATTCTATTCATGGTGACCTCCTTTGTATGTGGTAATCCCTGTTACCATTGGTTTTTAACAAATCCACAGTATACAGGTAAATCCACGTTGCTACAAATGTGAGGTCACTTCATATTATCTATGAAGGAGTGGAGAAGGAAGCTGCCTGGATTCCGCTGAGCAATGGCATGCAGCTGTATGTCTGCGCGCCGGTATCCGAGATCAACAGCGGATGGACGGGCATGATCTGGAATATCCTTATTGCACTGCTCATTATTCTGGTGATTGCAATTCTAGCCATGATGCGCTTTACAGGCCGCATTACGAAGCCGCTTCGTGATCTTACAGAAGCCGCGAAGCAGGTGGATGAAGGTCAATATGGCTTTTCACTGGAGTATGATAAGGGCGATGAGATCGGTATCCTGACCCGAACATTCAAAGTGCTTGCGGCCAATACGAAGGAGAGGATCACTGAAATGGAGGAACTGGATCAGCAAAAAATTGCTATCAACGACCTTCTGATGGACTGCATTACCATTTTGCGCAGTAACGAAGATTATGAGAATGCCTGTAACAAGCTGTTGAATCTGGCTGCGTCGTTTTACGGCGCGGATCGCTCCTATATTTTTGAATTTGACCTGGGCTCCCAGCGGCTGAGCAACACCTATGAGTGGTGCGCCGAGGGCATTGAAGCGGAAATCTCCAAGCTGCAAAACCTGGACATCGCCATTGTGGACCGCTGGATTGCCCAGTTTAAGGCCCACGGCGAGTTCTACATCAATTCTACCGACGGTGAGCTGGAC
>CACYMI010000166.1:1678-2401 GCA_902775385.1 uncultured Bacteroidales bacterium | reverse complement strand
GTTTGCTCTTGGGCGTTAAGAGCTTGTTCTTATAAGCCCAAAGGGGAAACAGTTCATCAGGGACTCTCGACAGAGAGGCGCAGCATCAGGCGCAAGCAAATCCTGCGATTTCTGTTTAGATTATTTATAAGATCTCTTGGCGGGACGCCAAAGGAGGTATAGAAATAACTTTTCGGCCCGAAATATAATGTATTTTGTGAATTTTGGTTATCTTTGCAGCGAGAGTAATTAAAACAACACCATGAAACAGAGAATTTTTGCGTTGACTGTGTTTACAGTCCTGCTGATAGGTATAAGTGCCTGTTCAGACAAAAGTGATAACACCCCAAGCCCGCAGGGGATAGAGAAGGAGGTAGTGGGCCTCTGGTACGAGGAATTTGACTATGAGGATGTGACGGAGGAGGGGAAACCCTTTAACCATGCGCTGATAGCGGTGGAGGCTAAGGCTGACCATACGGGCTATGTGGCGCTGGCGGTATTTGATGATGAGTTTAATGAGCCGCTGAAGATTTACGGCGGTCCTGAGGAGGCTGCTTTTATGTGGCGGGTTACGCCTGAGGGTGAGATTGTGCTGAGTGATGCGCTTACGGGGCCGGATATGGTGTCTGCCCGTACGCGTAGTGAGGGGGATAAGAACGGCTATGTGGATATAGGGCAGATTAACATGAGCTGTGAGGAGGGTGAGATTACCTATGACAATACTTCCCACAGGGGTTCGCTGAA
>CACYMI010000166.1:0-1646 GCA_902775385.1 uncultured Bacteroidales bacterium | reverse complement strand
CCGGTGGAGATTTTCCCGGACTATATGAATTATGTGTTTAACTACCCTTCAGTGGATCCCTTTGGCAAGCCTTGTACGCTGAGCGGTACCATTACGGTCAACAAGTCCCTGATCAGTGAGGGGAAGCCGTTCCATGGGATTCTGCTGTACAATCATTTTACGATTTATGCTACTACGCAGGCACCTTCACGCGGAGCTGTGGAGTTTCCTACGGGGGCTGCCATGACTGACTTTATTGTGGTGTCGCCTGACTACTACGGCTTTGGCATTACGGAGAAGCAGCCGCAGGCTTACTGTATCTCAAGGGCGAACGGACGTGCCTCGCTGGATGCCTATCTGGCTGCGAAGCGGCTGATTGAGGATTTGCAGGTGAAGAAGGGGAATGACTTGGTTATTGCGGGTTACTCGGAGGGCGGACAGACGACGATGGCTGTGCTGCGCGAGATTTCGGAACGTCATTCTGAGATTAAAGTGAAACGGGCCTTTGCGGGTGACGGGCCTTATGATATCAACTCGATGTTTGATGTCATTACGAAGGGGACTACGGAGATGCCGAGTACGGTGTGCAATGTGTTGTTTGCCTATAATTACTTCTTCCGCCTGGGATATGATATCCATGATTACCTGAAGGATCCTGTGGCTAAGAACTTTAACAAGTGGTTCCTGAGCAAGCAGAATAAGCGTATGGCGTTGGATTTGGAGCTTATCAAGACGAAGAAGACGAGCGACATTATTACGAAGGCTGTACTGGACAATAAGAGTGAACTGTCAAGGCGTTTCAGGGCGGCCTTCGCGGCGGATGCGCTTACAGGCGGATGGACGCCGCGCGCTGACTTGGATGTGATGCTCTTCCATGATACGAAGGATGACGTTGTGCCTGTGGAAAACTTTTACGCTATGAGTCAGTTCCTGAAGGACAACGGCATTAAGCCGGAGGAGTATGTGGATGAATACAGTTCTGAGACGACGAAGGAGTGGGGGATTACGAACCATGAGGTTTCGGCAGTCACCTTCTTCCTGCGGATTATTGAGTGGATAAGAAAGACTTATTAGTTTTTTGCCCCCAGGTTCCGGAGCTTACTTCCAGAACCTGGAGGTGATGTTTACCAGATTGTTTTCTGATTCTTTGTGCTCAATGCGCCAAAGAATCTGATTGGTGGTGGGGGAGTTGAGAGGGCCTGACTTCTCGGAGTAGTGCCCTGTCTTCAGGTAATCCAGACAGCCAAGCTCAATGGCGGGACTGATTTCGTCGGCTCCGCTGTACCAGGCTGTCCGTACGTCGGTGTTCTCCTTGACCCAACGGGCAAGGGTGTTAATCTCCTGGGGGGCCTGGTCGCCTCCCATGAAACAGACACAGCTGATGCCTGCGTGATCCGCAAGCATGGCCGAAAGAGAGGATACGGACAGTGGCTCCCCCACATCGTCCCAAAGGTATTTGCTATGACAACCTTTGCAACGAATGGGGCAGCCACTGATACTGATGGCCAAAGTTATCTCGTCGGGAATCTCCGCAAAGACTTCCTTGGTATCTACATACTTCAGCATGGGCATTACTGCAGGTTACAACTGTAGGTACGCTTGGCGGCCTCTATCTGGCGGTCCTTGCCGAAGGCGGGGATGGGGCGCAGATAGCCGATGATACGGGT
>CACYMI010000165.1 GCA_902775385.1 uncultured Bacteroidales bacterium | reverse complement strand
GCCAATCCATAATTCCAGGTCAGGGTTGACGGGATTCTTTACCAGCACGGTTGCCTCAGTACCCTGAAGTGAGTCTGCCAAAGCCTGAACCGCAAAGGGGTTTGCTGTGGTACGAGCACCTACCCACAGAATGTCAATACCGTATTTCAGTGCCAGTTCCACGTGCTCCGGGGTGGCTACCTCGGTGGCCAGAAGCATTCCAGTCTCCTTTTTCACCTCGGCCATCCAGGCCAGGGCAGGTTCGCCGTGGCCCTCAAAACCTCCGGGCTTGGTACGGGGCTTCCATACTCCGGCACGGAATATGTGGCATCCCTTTCCTGCCAGTTGCTTGGCAGTAGTCATAACTTGTTCCTCAGTCTCAGCACTGCAAGGACCGGCAATGATGAAGGCACGCTCCTGGTCACTTGGCAGATTCAGTGTTTGTAATTCTAATTCCATATATTAATTCTAATTCAAAATTCAAAATTCAAAATGTAGCTGTCTTAATCCTGTTAAGCGCCTCCTGTAGTTTGGCGCAGAGGCTGATGCGGATATATCGCTTTCCATTGGAGCCGAAAATGAATCCGGGGGTAATGAATACCCGTGCCTTGTGCAGGATCCGTTCTGTAAGCTCTTCCACATCGCCATAGCTGTCTGGGATACGGCCCCACAGGAACATGCCTACCTGGGTGGGATCGAAGGTGCAGCCTAGTGTTCTCATAATCTCCTCGGCGACAGCCCGGCGTTTCCCGTATATCTCGCGGTTGTAGTTGGCGTGCCACTCGTCGGTATTATGCAACGCCTCGGCAGCAGCTAACTGCAGAGGGCGGAACATACCGCTGTCCACATTGCTCTTTACCTTCAGAATCCACTGTATGAATTGTGCGTTGGTCGAGATCCATCCCACACGCCATCCGGGCATGTTCTGGCTTTTGCTCATGGAGTTGAATTCTATGCAGCATTCTTTGGCACCGGGAACCTGCAACAGACTGATGGGATGCTCGTTCAGGATAAGGCTGTAGGGATTATCGTTCACTATCACAATATTGTGACGTCGGGCAAAGTCAACCAGCTTTCTGAACAGATCCATGGTAGCGACGGCTCCGGTGGGCATATTCGGATAGTTGGTCCACATCAGTTTTACGCCGCTCAGGTCCATTCGTTCCAGCGCTTCAAAGTCGGGTTGCCAGTTCTTTTCCTCCAGCAGGTCATAGTTTATAATCTGCGCACCTAACAGCTTGCTCAGTGAAGTATAGGTGGGATATCCAGGGTTAGGCACCAGCACTTTATCTCCACAGTTTACGAAAGCCAGTGTTACGTGCAGAATTCCTTCCTTGCTGCCAATAAGTGGCTGAATCTCAGTATTAGGATTCAGTTCTACGCCGTACCAGCGCTTATAGAAGTCTGACATACCCTGCCGCATCTCAGGTATTCCTACGTATGGCTGGTAGCCGTGAGCGGATGGGTTCTGTGCTTCGCGGCATAATGTATCGATGGTTTGTTGCGAGGGTGGCATGTCGGGACTTCCGATACCCAGTGAGATTACGTCCAGTCCCCGGGCGTTCATCTGAGCAACCTCCTTCAGCTTGCGGCTGAAGTAGTATTCCTGAACACTTGCCAGTCTGTCGGCCGGCTGTATGTTAAATTGTTTCTCTTCCATTCTTGTATTCTCCTAACAGTTTCAGTTCCTTGGTAAGCGGTGTGATGGCATTGATTGCCTGCTTGTAACGTTTATAGTCATTGAAGGAAAGGTCAATGTAAAACATATATTGCCACTCCTTGCCAATGATAGGGAGCGACTGGATCTTCGTCAGATTAAGCTTGTAGAACGACAGCACACTCAATATGGCGGACAGACTTCCTTCCTCATGGGGTAGGGTAAAGACCAGGCTGGCCTTGTTCAGTTCCTCGAACTTGCGCAGCGTATGAGCCTTCTCGGGGTTGCATACTACCAGGAAGCGGGTAAAGTTGTGCTTGTTGGTCTCAATGCCTTCCTGCAAAACTTTCATACCGTAGATTTGTGCGGCATCCTTATGGCAGATGGCCGCATGTCCGTGCAGTTGTTTCCTACTGATGTTGGCCGCGGCTCCGGCCGTGTCGGCTACCTCCACAATCTTCATCTCATGTTCGGAGAGGAAGTTGCGGCATTGCATCAATGCCACGGGATGGGAATTAACCTCGGTGATATCCTTCCAGTCATCCTCAGGCAGACACATGATACTGTGGCTGATACGCAGTTTGTGCTCGCCTACAATGGTCATTCCGCGCTATGGTATTCTCGATAGCTACCAGTGCAGCCGCATCCTTGTCTTCCTTCAGGTGACGGAATACCTGTTCAAATGTATCGCAGCAGATAAGATCCAAATCCTCCCCTTCGAAGTAGCGATGTGACGCTATATCGTGGAAACTGCCTTTTATACCTTGAATTGCTATTCTTCTCATCTTTTTCCCTTATAATAAAAAATCCCGCTCGTTCTGGAGCGGGACCTTATTGTTTACTTTATTTGTTCTATACCTTATTATATTTCAGCACATATAACGGCCCGCTCTACTTCAGTTTGCCAAAGTAAAAGTAAAAGTAATAGCCGTAAAAATAGTTACCATTATGTGCCATAAATAGCTTTTTTCTTATCTTTTGCACTGCAAAGGTACAATACTTCTTTCAATCTGCCAAGAAAATATCTTCTTTTTTTAATTCATAATTGTAAACCCCAGGCTTTCTACCGCCTTACGGATATCTTCCTCTCTGAATTCCCCTGTTACGTACGCTATTCCGTCTTCCAGTGAAACGGTAACCTGCTCCACACCCTCAACGGCGGCTATGGCCTTCTGGGCATTGGCGGCACAGTGGTTACAGTTCATACCCTTGATACCGAATTTGCTGGTTGCTGGCTGAATCTCACAGTTATGGCAATGACAATGGTGGTGCCCGCCAAAGAGTTTGTGCGGACTGAGCGCATGCATCAGCAGCAGGATTAACAGAACGGTACAAAATATGCTGAACCATCCGGGCTGTCCGGCACAGCAGTCCTGCATGCAGGAGAGGGGGGCGGTGAACCATCCGGCCGGCAACAGATAATCAATTCCCAAGGCAAAGACAACGGCTCCGGCAATGATTGAGAACAGATATACAGCCAGCGTCTTACGGCCCAATACCTTATTTATTATAAGAATGCTGGCTACGTTGCTTGCAGGACCGGCCATCAGCAGAACAAGGGCGGCGCCAGGTGTCAGTCCTTTCATCATCAGGGCCAGGGCGATGGGGATACTGCCTGTGGCGCAGAGGTACATGGGAATGCTGAACAGCAGGACAAACAGAATACTGTAAAGAGTATTGCCCTGGAATGC
>CACYMI010000164.1 GCA_902775385.1 uncultured Bacteroidales bacterium | reverse complement strand
ACATGTATTCACGGCAGACGCCGGATACGTGGGAAACGACTGGAATGACAAGGCCAGCTCCATCCGGATAGAGACAAACGGTGTTACCGGCAAGACAGGTGTATATAAGCTGCAGAACCGTAACAGCAATAAGTTTATGGACCTGAACGGCAACAGCACAGCTGACAATACAGCCATTGTACAGTGGGATGACGAAGGAACCGAAGCCTACCAGCACTGGCTTGTCAAGGAGGTTCAGGCAGGTGTTTACACCATTCAGGCATCAGCTGCCATCGGCAAAGGCCTGGATGTAGCCGGCGGTTCGGTGAACAACAGCACACAGGTACTGTTGTATCCCTATGGCGGCGGTACACATCAGCTGGTAGCCCGCCACTGCGGTAAGGTAGTAGAGATTCCGGGAGCCTCCACTGGCTCAGGCGAATGGCTGAAGACATGGGAGAACAACGGTACCGCCTGCCAGCAGTGGAAGCTGATAGCCGTTACAGGCGAAATAGGCACACAGCCCGTGGTTACCCTGTATCAGGATATCAACTATGGCGGATATGCCGTGCAGCTGCCCGAGGGCACCTATACACAGGCACAGCTGGAGGCTCACGGTGTCCGTAACAACGACATCACCTCACTGCGTGTCCAGGCAGGCTATAAGGTAACCATCTACGACGGTTCCTCATTTAACAATGACAGCAAGACCTTCACTGCAGATGCCAGTTATGTGGGCAATGACTGGAATGACCGCACCAGCTCTGTCAGAATCGAGCCCAACATCCAGTACGTGACAGTGGATCTGACGGACAATAGCGGAAGCTATGCTGTATCCCATACCCCTGTCAATAACAACGAATCCGGCGCCAAGCTGTTCGACAACACCTCCAGCACCAAGTACTGTACCTTCATCAATTCCTCCGACGCTGTAACGATGACTTACAACTCTACCCAGAGTGCCCGTCTGACCAGCTATACCATCACTTCCGCCAACGACTTTGACGGCAGGGATCCCAAGAACTGGCGCCTGGAAGGCTCCAACAACGGAAGCAGCTGGACAACCATCGACACACGCAGCAACGAGACCTTCGCATCCCGTTTCCAGAAGAACATCTACAACGTGACAACATCGCAGGAGTTCAGTCAGTACCGTTTGGTCGTAACCGGCCGTAAGGATGCCAATGCCACGGTATTCCAGATAGCCGAGCTGGAGCTCTTCGGCCTCGTGGCTCAGATACCCATGGCCTTTGCTCCGGAAAGTGCGGCGGAAGACGCAACAGGCATAGAGGAGACACCGGCTGCCGATGCCGCCACCTTTGACATCTATACCATTAACGGTACGAGGGTAAGACGGAATGCGACCGGTACCGCCGGTCTGCCCCGCGGCATCTATGTAATCAAGGGACGTAAGGTTCTGGTAAGATAAATTCCCGTTAACGTTAGCGTTCCCGTTAACGTTCCCGTTAAATGTAAAAGAGGCACCTCCTAATAAGAAGTGCCTCTTTCCTTTATTGATATGTGACTCTCGGGGTGAGATTAGATCTCAGAGAAGTACTTGATTGTACGAACCATCTGAGAGGTGTAGCTGTTCTCGTTGTCATACCAAGAAACAACCTGTACCTGATATGTATCGTCGTCAATCTTGCTAACCATAGTCTGAGTAGCATCGAACAGAGAACCGAACTTCATACCGATGATATCGCTAGATACGATCTCATCCTCTGTGTAACCGAATGACTCTGTCTGAGCAGCCTTCATGGCAGCGTTGATACCTTCCTTAGTAACGTCCTTACCCTTAACTACAGCAACCAGGATAGTTGTAGAACCTGTAGGAGTGGGAACGCGCTGAGCAGAACCGATCAGCTTACCGTTCAGTTCGGGAATTACCAGACCGATAGCCTTAGCAGCACCTGTAGAGTTGGGAACGATGTTGCAAGCACCGGCACGGCTACGACGCAGGTCACCCTTGCGCTGAGGACCGTCGAGAATCATCTGGTCGCCAGTATAAGCGTGGATAGTGCTCATGATACCGCTCTGGATGGGAGCGTATGCGTTCAGAGCAGCAGCCATAGGAGCCAGACAGTTAGTTGTACAAGAAGCAGCAGAGATAACCTTATCAGCAGCTGTCAGAGTCTTGTGGTTAACGTTGTAAACGATAGTAGGCAGATCGTTACCTGCGGGAGCAGAGATAACCTGTGCACTCCAGAACAACGTCTACGTCGTTAGCAGCCCAGGGGCACTTTGTAGCATCAGCCTCCTTAGAGATCTTGATCTCCTTACCGTCAACGATGATAGAATCCTCTGTAGCCTCTACAGTGTGCTTGCCCTCACCGAACTTGCCGGCGAAACCACCCTGAGCTGTATCGTACTTCAGAAGGTGAGCCAGCATCTTGGGGCTGGTCAAATCGTTGATAGCAACTACTTCATAACCCTCTGCCTCGAACATCTGACGGAAAGCCAGACGACCAATACGGCCGAAACCGTTAATAGCAACTTTTGTCATTTTGTGTTAAATTTAAATTGATTTATATAAAACAATATTCGTTGGTTTTATTTTATCCGCAATTACAATAATGAGCCGACTTACATGCCGCAATTACAAAGGCCAAAAGCACAATTATAGATACGTAAATAACTCTTTTCATTACTTTTTCTTGAAATTCGGTGCAAAATTACAATTTTCTTTTTAATTTAGCACCCGAAAACCAATAAATTTTCAAGTATTATGTCATTTATTCAAGATTTCAAGGCCTTTGCACTTAAAGGCAACGTAGTGGACATGGCAGTCGGTGTTATCATCGGCGGCGCTTTTGGTAAGATTGTCACCAGCGTAGTTAACAATATAATCATGCCTCCCATCGGAGTGCTCACCGGCGGTGTGGATTTTACGGATCTGAAGGTGACACTGAAAGAAGCCGTTATGGACGGCGAGAACGTTGTCTCTGAAGCCGTTACCCTGAACTACGGACAGTTCATCCAGGACGTAGTGGACTTCCTCATTATCGCCTTCTGTATCTTCCTGATGATTAAGGGCATTGCCGCTCTTACCCGTAAGAAGAAGGCCGAGGACGATGCGGCCCCAGCTCCCGAACCCGAACCCAGTGCCGAGGAGAAGCTGCTGACAGAAATCCGCGATTTGCTGAAGAACAAATAAAAGAACAAACATATTAGATGCTAAAGAAATTAACCATATCAACCCTGTTGCTGCTTACCACAGCAACAGGGTTTGCTCAAGGAGAGAGCACACTGTTCCGGACCATCAAGGAAAACTACGAGGAAAAGGCCGACTCGATGGTGAACGCCTTTATTGAATCTTTCATGATTAAATCCAAAGGCGTCTTTAACGACATGTACCAGAAGTATGCCAATAACGCATACTGGACACAGGCGCACGCCATGGATGTAATCATATATTGCTACGAGCGCCACAAGGAGGATAACAAGACACTTGCCAACAAATACAAGAGCTACATGAGCCTGTGGTACAGCAACAAGGCCAACAACTATGCCGGCTCCGCAGCCAGCAGTCAAGGCGGTTACTCAATGTTCGAGAACCCCTTTACCGATGATATGTGCTGGATAACGCTGACACTGTTGCACATGAACGAGGCAACGGGACTGTCCAAGTACTACACGGCAGCGAAGGGTATCTTCGACAACTACATCATCAAGCGTGCCAATGAGGACGAGGAGACAGGCGGCCTGTGGCTCCCCTGGAAAACCGATGCCGGAAGCGGCCCCAATGCCTGTACGCAGTCACCGGCCACCCTGATTGCCGCCAAACTGTACCAGCGGACCGGACAGGAGAAGTACCTCACATACGCCAAGAAACTGTATGCCTATACGTCCAAGAAGATCGTAAAATCCGACGGACGTGTGGAGGAGCCGCCATTGACCTATACACAGGGCACCTTTGGCGAAGCCTGCCGCATCCTGTACCACGTAACGGACGAAGCTGCATCTGTCAGGAACAAATACAAGACACTGGCCTATACCTATATTAATTACGCCTTTACCAGCACCCGATGCACCAACGGGAAGAATATCCTGCGCCATCGTCTTCTGTAATTTTGACTGGACAAAGCCCTGGACAGGCGAGGATAAGGAAGCATCCATGGGAGCCATGTGCAGCGGCGCCTCCCTGCTGGAGAATACCGCCCGTATGCAGAAGGCCATCATCCAGAACTATGAACGCTACCAGCAAGAGCAGCAGGATGGCATAGAAACCCTGCCTGAAGCAGAAGAGCCCAAGAACATCTATGCCGTATATACTTTAGACGGACGTATGGTACGCGCGCCCTGGCAGGGCACACAGAATCTGCCCGGCGGCATGTACGTGATTAATGGCAAGAAGGTACTGATAAGATAACGCCGTCCTATCTTGAGATTACAATTCCGGAACCTGAAACCCGGAACCTGAAACCCGGAGCCCGGCCAGAGGCCGCACGCCACCCTTTCAGGTCATAGAATATAGGGGATGTGGAGGAATTCACATCCCTTATTTTTGTCTGTCCGCTAAGTTCCACCCGGATGGTGTTGCTCCACTCCCCCGCCATATCACCTGTTATAGCGCGTACCTTATAAGAATACAAAGTCTCAGGGGAAAGTCCGGTAAAGGTATAGGAAGCATCCTCCGTCTCATACAACAGACCGTTAAGCTGAATCTGGTAATAGTCAGCATCACGTACCTCGGTCCATCTGGCCGTAAAGCCATCCTCGGCTACCGGATCAGGGTCCAGCGCTACAGGCGTACCCACCAGGGTTCCCCCGTCAAAGACAAAACTTATCAGCCCGTCCGCCTCGGCAATATCCGTTACCGGCTTACCCATCAGTTTCCGCCCCATATAGTCGGGATGATACAGCATGGCAGCCGGCCGGGTGCTGTCCGTAAGGGCCGTATTCCCCTCCGTTCCGGGGAACGGATCACCGGCCAGTTCGGTAAAGCTGGGGAAAGCTCCGCTCATATAGTGATTGTCAGCAGGGATAACCGTAAGGCGGGGATGAAGGTTATCGGCATTCACACGGTT
>CACYMI010000163.1 GCA_902775385.1 uncultured Bacteroidales bacterium | reverse complement strand
TTTCCAAAAATGTGTAACTTTGCGTTAATTTTAATCCGAAAGAAAATTTACAACAAATAAAAACTATACTAAAATGAAAGGAATGAAATGTACTATGGGTGCTCTTGCTGCTGCCCTTCTATTGTCTGGTTGTAACATGAATAATACCACCAAGGGCGGTCTTATCGGCGGTGCCGGTGGCGGTGCTTTGGGTGCCGGTTTAGGTGCGGCTATCGGTGCATTGGCCGGCGGTTCAAGCGGTGCCAAGTTAGGTGCGGCCATCGGTGCCGGTGTAGGTGTGGCCGGAGGTGCTACCGCAGGTGTACTGATCGGCAAGAAGATGGATAAGGCCAAGGCTGCTGCCCAGGCAGTGGATAACGCTCAGGTAGAGACTGTTACGGATAAGAACGGCTTGGAGGCCGTAAAGGTTTCCTTCGATAACGGCATCCTCTTTATGAAAGGTAAGAGCGACCTGCAGGCTAAGGCTCAGGCCTCTCTGCGGACCTGCAGGCTAAGGCTCAGGCCTCTCTGCGTCAGTTTGCCAACAATGTGCTGAATGTATATACAGACTGTGACGTTGCCATCTATGGTTTTGCCAGCAGCGACGGTTCGGATGCCGTTAACCTGACGCTGAGCCAGAACCGTGCCAATGCTGTCCGCGGTTTCCTTACAAACACCTGTGGCGTAAGCACATCTCAGATCAAGAGTACTACCGGCTACGGCGAGGATCCCCAGTATCTGGTATATGACGCCAACGGCAAGGAGGATGTGAACGCCAGCCGTCGTGTAGAGGTTTACCTGTATGCCAGCGAGGCTATGATCAATGCCGCCAATGCCGGTACGCTGAAGTAAGCATCCCTCACCGCTTCCTGTGTCGGGGAGTGCTTTGCTATGCTGAAAAAAATTCAAAAGATATTGCAACGGATTGTGCTTCTGTTTTTCGGAAGCACAATCCTTGCTGTTGTAGCCTACCGTTGGGTGCCGGTATATGTAACCCCTCTGATGGTAATCCGCTGTTGTCAGCAGGTAGCGCACGGCGAGAAGATCAGGCTGAGGCACCACTGGGTTCCGCTGGACGACATGTCCCTGTACATGCCGGTTGCCGTTATTGCCAGTGAGGATCAGCTGTACCTGAAGCATCATGGCTTTGATTTCAAGGCCATCAGTGCAGCCATAGAGGAGAGCCGGGCCGGCAAGCGTAACAGGGGCGGAAGCACCATATCCCAGCAGACGGCCAAGAATGTGTTTCTGTGGCCTGATCACAGTTGGGTACGCAAGGGGCTGGAGACGTATTTTACGGCCCTGATTGAACTCATCTGGGGCAAGCACAGGATCATGGAAGTCTATCTGAATTCCATTGAGATGGGGGACGGCATATACGGGGCCGAGGCTGTGGCGCAGCAGCATTTCGGACGTTCCTCTTCCGAACTTACCCGCGCCAATTGCGCCCTTATCGCCGCCACCTTACCTAACCCGTTGAGGTTCAGTAGCAAAAATCCGTCATCTTATATGCTGAAACGACAGTCTTTTATCATGAGACAGATGCGTCATATTGATGTTTTTCCCAAAAAATAATGAGCAAAATGCACTTTTTGTTATGTAGAGTTTGCAATTTGCTTGAAAATGAGTATCTTTGCACCGAAAAATAATATATTTCGGGTATGTTAGAGACATTCTTTCGGATACACCAATTTCTTTTGGAACATTCGCAGGCTCCGGTCCGTAGGGCTTTGATGGACGAAATCGACTGGAAGCAGCGTTTGATAGGAATTAAAGGCAGTCGGGGTGTTGGTAAAACAACCTTCCTGCTTCAGTATGCAAAAGAGAACTTTGGCTTACGGGACAAGAGGTGCCTGTATATCAACATGAACAACTTCTACTTCCAGGGGAAGACACTTTTCCAGTTTGCGCAGGAATTCCAGCAGGCTGGCGGACAGGTATTACTTATCGACCAGGTGTTCAAACAGCCTGACTGGAGCCATGAGCTGCGCCTGATTTACAACCGCATTCCTCGTCTGCGTGTAGTATTCACAGGAAGTAGCGTTATGCGTCTGAAAGACGAGAATCCTGAGTTGAACGGCATTGTTGACAGCTATAACCTGCGCGGCTTCTCCTTCCGCGAGTATCTGAATCTGAAGACGGGCGAGAATTTCAAGGCCTACAGCATCCGCGAGATTCAGAACCGCCATGAGCGCATTGCCCAGGAGGTGCTGGCCAAGGTGGATCCGCTGGAACACTTCCGCAACTACCTACACCACGGATACTATCCCTTCTTCCTGGAGAACAGTAACTTCAGCGAGAATCTGCTGAAGACCATGAATATGATGATTGAGGTGGATATCCTCCTTATCAAGCAGATCGACCTGAAGTATCTGAGCAAGATCAAGAAGCTGCTGTACCTGTTGGCTACGGGCGGCACGGGTGCTCCCAATGTCAGCCAGCTGGCCAGCGACATGCAGACCAGTCGTGCTACGGTGATGAATTACATCAAGTACCTGAGTGATGCCCGATTGCTGAATATGATTTACCGTCACGCTGATGTATGCCATGACACCCGGCAAGACTGACGAGGAAACGATGATGGAGACCTTCTTCCAGAATGCTCTGTGGGGCCGTCATAAGGTAGAAGCCGGTGACAGAAGCAGTACGTTTATCGTGGACGGAAAGCAGCGCTTCCGTATCTGCCTGGAACATCCCAAGCGTAAGAACACCGATGTCCTGTATGCGCTTTCCAATATAGCCGAGGGTGCCGAGCAGGAGATTCCCATCTGGGTTTACGGATTCCTGTATTAATTCAGAATTAAAGAAATTTAGGATAAAGATTTTTATATAACTATCAATTTATTATGGCAAAAGAAAAGAAATTTGTGACATGGGACGGTAACACCTGTGCGGGACATGTAGCCTATATGTTCAGCGAGGTAGCTGCTATCTATCCCATCACTCCTTCATCTCCCATGGCGGAGCATGTTGACGAGTGGGCCGCTCAGGGTCGTAAGAACCTCTTCGGCGACACAGTAATGGTGCAGGAAATGCAGTCCGAGGCTGGTGCGGCCGGTGCTGTTCACGGTTCTCTGCAGGCTGGTGCACTTACAACCACATTCACAGCGTCTCAGGGACTTCTGTTGATGATTCCCAACATGTACAAGATTGCCGGCGAGCTGCTGCCTTCTGTATTCCACGTATCAGCTCGTACCGTAGCCACTCACTCATTGTGTATCTTTGGTGACCAGAGCGATGTTATGGCTTGTCGTCAGACAGGTTTCGCTATGTTGGCTGAGGGCAGCGTACAGGAGGTTATGGACCTCTCGGCTGTTGCTCACTTGGCATCAATTGAGGCACGCGTTCCCTTCATCAACTTCTTCGACGGCTTCCGTACTTCTCACGAGTATCAGAAGGTTGAATTGATTGAGGAGGATGATGTGCGTGACCTGGTTAACCAGAAAGCGCTCAGCGAGTTCCGTGCACGCTGTCTCTCACCTGAGCATCCTCAGGCTAAGGGTATGGCCGAGAACCCCGAGACATTCTTCGCTCACCGCGAAAGCTGCAACCGTTACTACGATGCCGTTCCCGCTATCGTAGAGAAGTATATGGCCGCTATCTCTGAGCGCACAGGCCGTAAGTACGAGCTCTTCAGCTACTACGGTGCCGAGGATGCCGAGCAGGTCATCATCATGATGGGCTCCGGTACCGAGGCTGCCCGTGAGGCTATCGACCATGCCAATGCCAACGGCAAGAAGTACGGTCTGGTAAGCGTTCACCTGTATCGCCCCTTCAGCGTAGAGCACCTTCTGAAGGCTGTTCCCGCCAGCTGCAAGCGCATTGCTGTCCTGGACCGTACCAAGGAGCCCGGAAGCAACGGCGAACCTCTGTTGCTGGATGTTAGAGACGCCTTCTACGGCAAGGAGAATGCCCCTGTTATCGTAGGCGGCCGTTACGGTCTGGGTTCAGCCGACGTGACTCCTACCATGATTCTCAGCGTA
>CACYMI010000162.1 GCA_902775385.1 uncultured Bacteroidales bacterium | reverse complement strand
GACCATATGCCTTGTATGTGGTTTCTGTACGTCAGGCCAGATGTTTGTCTCGGGCTTCCTTCAGATTCTACCTCGCGATAGACACCCTTGCCTCCGACTATACGCTTCCCGCTATAAGGGCGCGTTTGGGACTTTCACCCATTAGAATACGTTCGTGCTGGACGAACAAAAATCCCGCCCCTCACATAAAAGGGCGGGATTATTTTTAGAATTCAGCTAAAACGCATCGTTTGTGAATATTTGCGGATTGCATATCACTTCCTTATTCTCATCATAGTCATCCTCCTCAGGTTCCGGCACATCCGGCGAGGAAGTAGTCAGCATATGCCTGGCAGCAATCAGAACAACACAGAGTTCCGGACTGATATATTTCTTTTTCATAGCTATTTTTTTATTTAAAAGAGAACCTTTTTCCCGTTCACGATATACATGGTACCCTTACGCATATCCGATGGAGCAATGCGTATGCCCTGCATGGTGTAAACCTGAGGCGTAAGGTCGCCGGAACAAGGTAAGGAAACGGAAGTCTCATCGTCCCCGTCATCAAATTCCACAAGCAACCTGACACCGGCAGGAACATCGCTGGCAGCAAGCCAGGCCACATAGGATGGCAGAAGGTTGTTCACGGGATTAAACCGGTAGAAGCCCAAGTTGTCAAAACTGCTGTCACCCGAGGGACGTCCCAGTGTATAGAAATTGCTCATCATCTCAGAAGAGGTAATGCTGTGCCCGCCCGGATCCACGCTACCCCTCAGGAGATTGCCCTCATAGTCAGTGGCAGCACCGGGATTGTCACCTTCATAGCGGGAGAGATAAAGCGGCCCTGTATCTTCATAGGTAAGCAGTACGGGTGTCAGCGCCGGCACCACCTGTGTACCAAGTTTACAGAATATAACCTTTCCGTCGCCGAACGACTGAGCCCACCAGGCAGTCACCCCCTCAGGCAGTTCCACGGGATAGCCGAGTATGAGTGTTGACATCCCGCCGGGATTGCGGTTGACGGGGAAGTAGGAGAATATGTGGCTAGGCCTATCTTGATAGTCTGAATAGAACTCTTTCCATATTAGGGCATTGCAATAACCATATCCCCTCGGACCCAGTAGGCCATAGACGAGCTGGTTGGTGGTGCCGTCCTTGATATAGATGTCGAGGTCTGCCGGGCAACCGCCAAAGACCGTTTCCTTATTGCCAAGAATCGTCATCGTGGGAGCCTTGTTATTATTGTCATCCACCAGCGTCCCAGCAGGTGCATAGGTATCAACATAGAGCGTCTTCAATGCTGTCATATTCTCAAAGGCGTAATCGGCGATATCGTCAGCATACTCCTGATGAATGGTCAGAGTGGAGAATGACTTAGGGGCTGTGATGAAGCATTTATCCTTCAGACTATAGAGCCCGCCGTCCTTGACAGCCCCACTAGCTCCGTTCAGGATGAAGGCGTTCTGCACCTCATGGTGCTGAGGCATGCCAACGGAATCCACGGTAGCCGGTATGGTGACGGTATTCACTACACCCAGATTCTCGAAGACGTTGCTGCCGAGTCCAACCGTCTTGAGCTGTTTCCGGTAATCGAAATAAGGCGTGAAGGTTTCGTTGATGACGAAGTCGGTATTCGCCGTAGCGGCGCCAGCCTTCTCGAGCGTTACAGTAAAGGGACTTTTGTCATTCTCAACGATTCTGACATATCCGGGAATGGAGTCGGCAGGATTCTCACCCATGTGTCCTGCATTGGTCACGTAGAAATTGTCGCCCACATCGTAGCGTATGAAAACCTTCAGTTCGGGATAACCGTTAAGGGGGTAGATATACGGATCGCTCGCAAGGGTGTATTTATCATTATACATGCTGAACAACAAGGGTTGCTTCATCTGTTCTTCATTGCACGCCGCAATCTCGGCACCACTAGGGTCAGCGCTACCACCATCCCAACCAGTGCCTCTCACACCATCATCGCGGTAGAGGTAGAAATTATTATTCAGCTTCTGACTGTAACGCTCTCCGGCAATGGAAGCGTAGTATTCGTCGTCGTGGTGGATGATTTTTCCGGTGAAGTAGCAGTGTTGCACACTGGAGCCGTCGCCGCCGTCCTCTATCTTGCCGACAATGCCGCCTACCTGACTTCTACCCTCGACGGTGGCGTCGCTGTAGCAATACAAGATATCGTTACAGTCATTCTTCATATAGCCGCAGATGGCACCGATTTCATCGCCGTCGTTAACATCCATCGCCTTGACCGTGCAGTTGACCACTGCAC
>CACYMI010000161.1 GCA_902775385.1 uncultured Bacteroidales bacterium | reverse complement strand
GTGTAGGCTTGAAGGAGCAACAATCCCGATAACCATCGTCATTTTCAGAGATTTTGTGTAGGCATGTAGGCTTGAATGAGATTTTGTTTTGTCAACCAAAATCAGTACACCTCACACACTCGCAGGATTCTTCACTCTTCATTCTTCATTCTTCACTTTATAATACTCATCCCATTCCTTCTGGACTTCCTGCCAGTCAACGGCGTCACCGCTGGCTATTGCCTCTGCCTGACGGGCTGCCTCATCACGGGCCTTGTCACGGGCACGTTTGGCCTTCATGGCCTCGATGGTAGCATCGTCCAGGATAAGGATTCGCTGTCTGCGGATACATTCCTGCAGCTCGTCATAGCCGAAGGCTTTTCCCTGCACGTTGAAGTCGGAGATATTGAACTCATAATCTACGCGCAGCGTGTGCCTGATCATCTTCTGCTGATAGCGGGTTCCGGCATTCTTCAGCTTCAGCAGTTTGCCTATCTTGTCTATTTCCTTCTGTGAGAATTTGTTACGTCCCATATTATAGTGTTCTATTTCTGTGCAACGGATACTACGCTCTTGGCGGGCAGGGTAATTTGTGTGACGGGTGCCTGGCTGCTGCTTCTTATACCTATTATATAATCATTACTGCTGTTGTTGCTCAGCAGCAGGGCATACGTTCCGTCAGGGTTCCGGAAGGTGGAGTACAACAGTCCGTCCTGTGCCTGGGATATGCTGTTGCCTATCCTGTACGCTCCGGCCTTTACCGCCTGGGCAGCATGGCAGATGAGGTAGTAATGACTGTTGTAGTGAAGGGTGCTGTAATCATGCTGGTCGATGTCGATAGCGCCCATGCAGGTGGTACAGGAACCGGCTTCGCGTGTATAGGGACCGTAGTTCAGGTCGAGCATGAAGTTCCATACAATGGTGGCCCTGCAACCCCGGTTAATCAGATGGATTAGCAGGCGGTTGAAGTCATCCACAAGGCGTTTACTGAGGTTCCGGCCATCGTTCCATTTGCCGATGGAGGTTTCCGTGAAGATCTGCTCCATACGGGGAGCCTTCTCCTGTATGTCGTCCATCTCGGTATATCTGCCTCCGTAGTCGTGCCAGGCGCAGCCCTTCACCAGTTCGTAACCGGGCATGGCGGGGTTCAGTGTATTGTATATCTGTATGGGGTAGTCCGTCTCTTCCTGCTTGTCGTCATAATTGAAGTTGTGGTCGAAGACGTATATCTTTGTCTTCAATCCGGCCTCATGGAAGGCGGGCGCCAGATGAGCGATGAAATCGGCCTCTTGCCTGGCGCTTATATAGGTAGAGGCGCAGTTGCCGGCATTCAGCGGCTCGTTCTGCGGTGTTACGGCATAGATGTTGATGCCGTAGGTCTTCATCACCTGAATGAACTTGACAAAGTATTGTGCGTAGGCCTGGTAATAGTCGGGGTTCAGCACGCCTCCTGCATAATGGTCCCAGGGGGAAGCGTCGGTAACACTCTTTTGCTTCATCCATCTGGGAGCCGTCCAGGGGGCAGCCATAATCCTGATGTCGGGATTGATGGCCAATACCTCTTTTATTATAGGAATTACATAAGTGAGTTCATCATCGTGCAACTTAAAGTTAACCAGCAGGTTGTCATCCGGTCCTTTCTGTTCGCAATAAGTGTAGCATTCGCTCGAGAAGTCGGAGCAGGCAATGCTCATGCGGACGTAATTTACGCCGAATCCATCGGTTTTTGAGAAGGTCCTGGCCAACAGGTTGTGCCTGTCCCTGGGCGTCATTCTCATCAGATTATAGCAGGCGGAGTAGGTGAGGGCAAAGCCGAATCCGTCCATTGTCTGGTAGTTCTGTTCGGCATCCAGCGTAATGATGCTGTTGGCCGCTCCACGGGCCGTGCCCGGTTTAACGGTTTGCTTTCTCAGCAGTACCTTGCCGTCGGCACTTGTTGTTGTAACCTCAAACGTGTTCTTCGGAAAGGCAATTCCGCAAACTGACAGCGTCAGTAAAAGAGAAATCAGTCTAATTTTCATCAGGTATTATGTTTGTGGATGATTATCCGGCGTAACTGTGCATACCGCCCAGCAGGAAGTTCACACCAAAGTATGTCATCAGCAGGCAGGCGAAGGCAAGTACGGAGTAGATGCGGTAGTTGCGTATGCTGTTGAGCCAGGGCAGGCTTTTGCTGTGCAGGGGTACGCTATATACCAGTAATGTGATAAGGGCCCAGCTTTCCTTGGGGTCCCAGCTCCAGTAGGTTCCCCATGATACGTTGGCCCACAGGGCACCCAGGAAGATGCCTGTGGCCAGCAGGAATACGGCCGGCCTGAGCACGCTCCGTTTGATGATGCTT
>CACYMI010000160.1 GCA_902775385.1 uncultured Bacteroidales bacterium | reverse complement strand
TATAAGTAAGGTATAAGTGACAAGGGGGAGCAGTTTGCTCCCCTTTACTTGTATGTCAGGCTGGCTTGTTTTGCCTTCTTCAGTATGCGCATTCTTGTATATCCTTCTGTGAGGCCAGCACTTACGTACTCCATTTGTCTTAAATCATCCTTTTTAGTAGGAAATAACAGGGTTCCCATTACATTTCTTTATTCCTGTGACTGAAAATTCGGGATTTTTGTCTATCTTTGCATCCTGTGACGCATAAGAGCGTCCGTTGACTCATGGTTAAGTACTCCATTGTAATTCCAGTATATAACCGTCCCGACGAAGTGGACGAGCTGTTGCAGAGCCTTACGGAACAGACATTTACCGGCTTTGAGGTAATAGTGGTGGAAGACGGTTCTACCATTCCGTGCGAGGAGGTGGTGCGTAAGTACACTGACCGTCTGGATCTGAAATACTTCGTTAAGCCTAACAGCGGCCCCGGACAAAGTCGCAACTACGGCGTGGAGCGGAGCGAGGGTGAGTTTGTCATTGTCCTTGACAGTGACGTGGTTCTGCCCCCAGGTTATCTGCAGGCTGTAGAGGACGAACTGTCAACTCATACAGATGCTTTCGGAGGCCCCGACCGTGCGCATGAGAGTTTCTCGGATGTGCAAAAGGCCATTAACTATAGTATGACTTCCTTCTTTACTACCGGCGGTATCCGCGGCGGTAAGAAGCAAATGGACAAGAAGTTCTACCCGCGCTCCTTTAATATGGGAATCCGCAGGGAGCTCTATCAGCAACTGGGCGGTTTCTCTGAGATGCGCTTCGGTGAGGACATAGACTTCAGTATCCGTATCTACGAGAGCGGAGCCACCTGTCGCCTGTTCCCCGAGGCTTGGGTGTGGCACAAGCGCAGAACGGACTTCAGGAAGTTCTTCAAGCAGGTTCACAACAGCGGTATTGCCCGCATCAATCTGATGAAGCGGCATCCGGGTACGCTGAAGCTGGTGCATCTGCTGCCGATGATTTTTACGGTGGGCACATTCCTGTGTCTGTTGTTTGCCCTGCTGGCTTCGGTTATCTCTGTCGGGGGATATGTCAAACTGATAGGCGAAACGGATGATATGATGCGTTTCTGTGCCCTGGTGGAGTTTATTGTGGGTGCCGAGGCTGCCCTGTTGTTTGTTTCTCCGATTCTGCTTTTCATGGCGGTTATCTTTATGGACAGCAGTTTCCGCAACAAGAGCATAAAGATAGGCTTCCTGTCTATATGGGCCAGTTTCATCCAGCTCATCGGCTACGGTACGGGGTTCCTGCGTGCCTGGTGGCTGAGGTGTGTGTGCGGCAGAAACGAGGAACTGCAGGCTTTCAAACATAACTTCTACCAGTAACCGGCATCATGGAGAGTATAAAGAACTGGGCCTTGGACGACCGGCCACGCGAGAAGATGGAGGCCCATGGTGCCGGTGTGCTGAGTAAGGCGGAACTGCTGGCTATACTGGTAGGAAGCGGAATACCCGGCAAGAGTGCTGTGGAGATGATGCGTGAGATACTGAACGACTATAACGACAGCCTGAAATTGCTGGGAAAGGCTACCGTCAATGATCTGATACGTTACAAGGGAATGGGAAAGGCAAAGGCGATTACCGTTCTGGCGGCTTGCCAACTGGCCAATGAACGGCTGAAGGAAGACTTGCAGCCACGCCAGAAGATATCCGACACGAAGGATGCCTTTCTGTTTTTCCGTCCCAGGATGCAGGACCTGACGGTAGAGGAGTGCCATCTGATGATGCTCAACAATCATCTGGAGATTATAAACAGCGTGATGCTCAGTCACGGCGGACTGGTGGGCGCGTCCGTTGACATCAGGGAGCTGCTGCGCCATGCCCTTCTGGCACAGGCTACAAGTGTAATACTCTGCCATAATCATCCCAGCGGTAACCTGAGACCCAGCCGGGAGGATAATGACCTGACGGAGAAGGTCAGGAAAGCCTGCCAGACGATGAGCATCAAGTTCCTTGATCATCTTATTGTGGCGGACAATAATTATTACAGCTATACAGAACAAGGTAAGTTATGAACGATACATTACAGATACAAGAACGTGTGATAGAGGTCCTGCGTACCGTCTATGACCCTGAGATTCCTGTCAATATCTACGACTTGGGTCTTATCTACCGTATAGAGCTGAACGATGCGGGCGATGAGCTGAGCGTGGATATGACCCTCACGGCACCCAACTGCCCTGCTGCCGATTTTATCCTGGAGGATGTAAGGCAGAAACTGGAGGGTATCTCGGGACTCAGCAAGGTGGATGTGCAGCTGGTTTTTGAGCCGGAGTGGAACAAGGACATGATGAGTGAGGAAGCTAAAATGGAGTTGGGGTTCCTATAAAGTGAA
>CACYMI010000159.1 GCA_902775385.1 uncultured Bacteroidales bacterium | reverse complement strand
CACTTTCTCGCGCAGGGTCATCTGCCTCAGTCGGGCCTCAATCTCCTCTGACGGGAAATCAGTGCCTTCTTCGTTTGAGCATGAGGTTATCACGAGGCCAGTGAACAGGATGACGGCCAGCATCCATAATGCATTTCGTTTCATTTTTTAATTAGTTTCATGTGAGAAATTGTACTTCATTATCTGGCGGAACAGGGGATTACCCTCCAATATGGCCGGATTCCCTATCATAATCAGGTGTTCCTGAGCGCGTGTCATGGCCACGTTCAGTTTGCGGTCTATCAGCTTGCCGTCCTCAATGAACGTATTGTCGGTGAGGAAACGCAACTGGTAATGCTTCTGAACGGTAAAGCCGTAGATGATATAGCGTCGCTGGCTGCCCTGGTAACGCTCAACCGTATCAATGGTGATATCCGTCAGCTGTGGAATGCCCAGGCGTGCGATGGTATTACGCACGGTGGCGATCTGATTTCGGTAGGGCACGATGATGCCTATGGTATCCTGAGCACTGAACTTTTCCTTCTCAATCCGGTAGATGCGATCCACCAGGGCGGTGATGATATCGGCCTCGGGCTGGTTTACCTTGTCGGACGGGGAATGGCGGGGAGTCTTGCTGGGCAGGAATATGATTCTGCGGGTAAGAAGCAGATCCGTAAGCTCATCGCCTGTACCGCCTTCCCGAGGCAGCTGTACCGTCTGGTGCGGCAAGGGCACGACCTTCAGCTTACCGCCGTAGAAAAGCCGGTTGGGCAGGTCCATGATTTCCTGGTGCATGCGTCCCTGACGGGTGAGCATGTAAGTGACAGCCGGGTCATCCCCGTACAGACTGAGGAGACGCTCGAAGAGTGAGAGACGGCAGTTCCGTAATCCGATCTGATGGAGTAGGGGCTCTATGACCGCTGACTCCTGTTCTGTCTGCTGGACAACAGCCGGAAGCTGCTTGTGGTCCCCGATCATGACAAACTTCCTGATGGCAGGCTCTGTTTTGTGTCTGGCACTGAGCAGACCGATGACGTGCGGCTCCAGAATCTGCGATGCCTCGTCAATGATTGCCAGTGAGAACTGCTTGTATCTGAAGATGGCCTGCGCACTGTTCATGGCCGTAACCGTAGCTACAAGGATACGGGTCCGGCATACCAGTTCCTGCAGCTGGCCCAGGGAAGCGCACTCCCTGACCTGGCTGTCAAGCAGATAGGGCTGGTACTGCGGCTGACAGGCCAGCCCGTTGCCGATACGTAGGAACGGAATCTGCTCGGCAAACAGTTTGCTGCAGATTTCGTCCACGGCACGGTTGGTATAGGCCAGCAGAAGTACATTGGAGCCCGGATGAAGCAATTCCTCCTTCAGTGTATTAAGCATGCCATAGGATGTCTTTCCGCTGCCCGGAGGGCCTATGATGAGAAAGAGGTCTCGGGCCTGGCGCACACGCAGGGAAAGCTCATTGAACGGACCGTACTCTCCCTGCAGGGAAAGGGTATTGTCTGTCTCAGGCTTGCGTGAGGCCATCAGCAGCCGCTGTCTTTCCCGCGGGGCGGACAGGAAGGCGTACATCCCCCTGTAAAGGGCCGTATAGGATGATTCGAAGAAATCGTGCTCTACCGCCCAATGACATTTCTTGTGCCGCAGGAACACACAGGCATCCACCTGCGTCTTCCGCAGGTTCAGCGTTATCTCTTCCGGTGTGATGCTGACAATGCTGCAACGGAACACCATGGTCTGGCAGGCGTCGGGGATACTGTCCTTCTGATAGGAATACAGGATGACGATATCACCCGGACGGAAGTTGCTCATATCGTTGAGCGTGTCTGGCTGAAAGCGCAGGACCACCTGACTGACCTGCCCCTCATCACCGTTGGCGGGAGAAACCAGTCGCAGCCGGTGGTAGATGTTTCCCGCGGAAAGCTTCTCGTCCAGGCTGTCCAGCCAGATGCTGGAGAATCCCGAGTTCTCCTTCCGCTGATTGCCCAACTTGCTAAGCTGGTGCTCACGGGCAATGAAGGTAAGCATACGGTAGTAATAGGCTTTCTCCGCAGGACCGGCCTGACGGACGGGAGCCAGGAGCTGCTCTATCCTGGGACGCTGGAAATCCTTCCAAAGTCTGTCCTGTACTCCATTCCGGTTCAGTTGCTCCGGCGTAAGGCTGTCCAGGATATTGAACCCGCCGTCGGCCAGACGGAACTGATGCCATACCAGCTGGTTGCGCAACCGGAAGGCATGGAAGAGCAGTTCGGGGGCGAACCCCAGTCCCAGCAGGGACTTGGGATACTTGGAGTAGAGCAGGAAGGCATGCAGCTGCCGGTTGTTCCGCTCATACTGCTCGCGGTAGTTGTAGCGCAGCAGGGCCATATAAAGCAGCAGCTGCACGTAATGGGCCCGTTGGGCCTTC
>CACYMI010000158.1 GCA_902775385.1 uncultured Bacteroidales bacterium | reverse complement strand
ATTGATTCCGAAAGCATTGGTAAAGATAGAAGCGAATATTCCCGGAACAGCCTTGATATTGATGCAGATAACCACAACAGCCATAATCATATACCCCAAGGCCATGAACGGAGTGACTATGGCAGCCACACGGGCAATCCTCCTGACTCCGCCAAATACAACCAGGCCCAGCAACGCAGCCATCCCTATGCCGCTGGCAAGAGTTGAAACCGAGAAGGCATTGCTGAGCGCTGTAGATGCCCCGTTAGACTGCACCGTAGGCAGGAACACGCCGCAAGCCACCAGCGTAATGACCGCAAAGGTCTTACCCAGCCAAGGCATCTTAAGTCCGTTCTCGATGAATGATGCCGGGCCGCCCCTGAATCCTGTACTATGCGAGAACTTGTAGATTTGCGCCAGAGTGGATTCCACAAACGCGGTCGATGCCCCGAAGAAAGCCACCACCCACATCCAGAACACAGCGCCCGGTCCGCCAAAAGCGATAGCCGTAGCCACACCTACAATATTTCCGGTTCCAACCCGGCCCGAAAGAGCCAGACAGAATGCCTCAAACGATGAGATACCGTTATTTCCAGCCTTCCTACTGAAAAGGGACCTGAGCATGGACCCGAACTTGCGAACCTGCACAAACCTGGTCCTGAAAGAAAAATAGAGACCCGCCAGAATCAGAAGCCCCACTAACCCGGGATTCCAAACAATATCATTAACCTTAGAGACAATGTTTTCAAGCATAATGCCCCAAAGTTACAAAAAAGGGAGTTTCATTTACTCCCTCTTTCTCTTTCTTTTTCTTTCGGCTCTCCTGGCTTTACGCAACTCTTTTTTGGATGGGTGGAGATCATGTACCGTCTCTTCCCTACCATCATCTATTCCGGTTTGACGGCTCAGGTCACTATTCTTCTCATAAGCCTTGACCTTCTCTATCATTTCGGCAGTGAGTTGGGTAAGGCTCTTTGTTGTGTCTGTATTAAAATACTCTTTTCCGTTTACAAGAATCCTATTCACACTCTTGCCGTTTACGGTAATATTTCCGGCACTGTCAATCTGCACTCCCGGCAATTTACGGATAAGATCCTCTACCGATTCGCCCTCCGGCAATCTGTAGGCAGCCGAGTGAAACATTACAGAATCTCTAACCATCTGAACCTTTGCCACAACTGCATTAACAGCAATCTCAGAAAGCATCCTACCCCCTCTTACAGAAATGTTGCCTATATCAGACAACTCTTCACCCGGGCGTATGGTAAAGTTCCTGTTAGCGTCATCATACCCCATAAATCTGGTGCTGGCAACATAGTTGCCCGGCTTAAGATTACCTATCACGAACTCACCGTTTTCATCTGTTGAAGCACCACCTATATAGGTAGTGTCAGCGCCGTTAATCTGATAAATCATCACAGCGGCAGAATACATGGGCTCAACTGAATCAAAATCATAGATACGACCTTTGACCGAAGAGGTATTCCGCGCAACCATTCTTGAATCAGCAGGTTTTGGTTCGGGCTTTACCTCAGGCTTGACATGCGCTATTTCAACCTGCGGTTTTTCAATCGTGATGCTGTCCGTCTCAACTGCCAGACTGTCTGTGGTAATCTGTGGCTCTGACGGTTCGTTCTGTGAAATCTGATTATCCGGAACAACAGCTTTAAATGGCATCAGGAACAGCAAAAGCAGTACTGCAGCTGCTGCAGGAACCGATATGGCCGCTGTAATGAACCGGCGGCGGCGCTTTACCGCAAGGTCATGAGAGGCTTTCCTGGAGAGGAAATCATTCCAGTCAGACTCCGGCAGCTCTGCCTTTCGGCTCAACTGACGTTCTTTGATTATGTCTTCCCAATCCTTCATAGTCCTGTCTTGTCTATATAGTTCATCAATGCCTTCTTAAGGCTGGCGCGGGCCTTGGCCAGAACCGATGTGGAAGTTCTCTCCGTTATGCCCAATGCCCGGGCAATATCGTGATGGCTGTATCCGTCAATGCAATACATATTGAAGACCGTACGCCTTACCGGAGGCAATTCAGCTATCAGTTTATCAAGTACACCGTCAGGTATTTTCCTGACTGATTCAGCATCGGGCTCCAAAGCATTCTCCAACTCATCCCCGCTAACCTGTTCAAATGGTATCTGCCTGAACCTGGAGCTCTCTTTAAGGCGGTTGATAGCCATATTGACGGTAATCCTGCTAAGCCATGCATAAAGTGAACCTTCGCTGACATATCGGAAAGACTTGAAGTTATCCATAGCCTTGATCATACAGTCATGCATCAGGTCTCGCGCCTCCTCCCTGTCTTCAATGTATCTGAGACATATTGCGTAGAGTCTTGATGAATAACGGGTATAAAGTTCCCCCTGTGCATCCCTATCATTACGGACGCACCCCAAAGCCAGTTCCTGCTCTGTTAGGAAGCTTTTCCTCATCACTATTTCAAGCCTTTCCGTTAAATAAACCGCAATTTACT
>CACYMI010000157.1 GCA_902775385.1 uncultured Bacteroidales bacterium | reverse complement strand
TCCTTGCACTGCTGTACCAGGTCCTGAGGGAATGAGTCGGAGAGGGACAGCCAGCTGAAGTTCCTGATGAGGGAAATCACCTCAATCTGTTTCAGACGCTCGGTTTTAACGTCGGCAGGCACATTGGCAAAGTAGCGGTTCATGGCTTTATCCCATATCTCACGGCCCATTTCGCGGGTGATGCCAAGGGTCTTCTCGTACTCGCCGATGAATCCCACCATAGCCGAATAGGCATGACCCAGGTCCAGCATCGGATGTCCGTATCCCACTTCGCCCATGTCAATGAGCATCGGTTCCTCGTCCTGCATCATCACATTCTTGGTCTGAAGGTCAAGGTGGAGCAGACGGTTCCCTGCCGGAATGCTGTCAACAATGCTGAGCAGCTTGTCAATATTCTCCTGAGGGAAGTAGCGTCTGATGTGCAGGATCTGCTCGCGTTCCCGTTTGATGGCTGAGGGGATGTTCCCGTCGGTCGGCACGTCTATCTGATGCAGTTGCTGGAAAACCTCCGCATATTTGACCGCACATTCGTCCAGCTTTTCAGGATGCTTGCGGGCATAGGTGCTGAGTGTCTGTGCCTGCAGCAACTCATATACCAGGCCGTAGCTTTCGGCTGCCACCTCGGTTGAGGGCTCCACCTTTACGATATCAAAGGAGATAGCGGTGGGCATTCCCAGCACAAAGGCCTCCTTGGACATAGTGATCTCGCCACGTACCTCCTCCATTGTAGTTCCAGTACGGAATACCTTTATAATAGTATCACCGTCCAGGCGATACACTTTTCCTACTCCGCCTACACCTATGAGCCTGCACCCCTCCACACTCAGGCGGCGCATGGCACGCTCAACGGTCATGATTTTGGTAAAGCCAGTTGTCTCCAGGATGCCGTACACCTTGGGCTTGACATCGGTAACCCTGAACCCGGGAAACCGTTTGGCCAAGGATAGCAGAATACGCAATCCGGAACTGGAAATATACTCCAGTTCCGTAGCATCGCATGTTACGGAACTGATGTCGGTCAGTTTATCCAAGGCATTGTTGATAATGGCACTTGTTTCGGCTGATGTAGCAGTATCCAGTCTGCCTGACAGGCTGATAGTCACCTGATTATTATCGGTCTTTACGGTTGTATTCATACGCTATAGGGGGTTAGTCAGATTCTTGGAAAGAGAAAGCACGTTCCTGTCTCCGACACGTTTGTAATCCATGTGGTCCATGTACTTGCGTATCAGGTAGATACCCAGTCCGCCTATGGGACGTTCCTGGGTAGAGAGTGATGTGTCGGGGTTCCCGGCGGCAGTCGGGTCAAATGGCATCCCGGTATCGCTGATCTCGAAGGTCAGTCTTCCGTCCGTTGTATATGCCCTGATATCTATCTTACCCTTTCTGCCATAAGGGTAGGCGTAGCTCATGACGTTGACCACAGCCTCCTCTACAGCCAGCCCGATATAACTGGTGACTTCGTCATTGATGTGTACCGTAGCGCATACATCAATTACAAATTCGTTCAGCTGGGCAACTTCCTGAATCTTGTTGTTCAGGACGATGCTGCATGGTAGGTGTAAGGTTCGTTTCATTTCTTTTACGGCTTTATGCCACAAAGATATAACTTTCCTTTTATTAAAGAACTATTTAGCCGGTATTTTTTATTCCAAACTTAAGTTTTGGAAGCTTGTGCTTTCTTTTAGGGGCAAGGGGCAAGTGGATACGGATTCTGCGCACTGGCACTTGTCATCCCAACAAATGCCAACGCGATAACCAGAATCACTTGCAGATAGTAATGTGTCAAATCATATTTAATCATTCACATGCAATATGCAAAGCAATCCCCGGTCGGATACATTCCATTGGATACACCCATATACTCCCCCTTACAGGGAAGGTACACAATATCCCCCTCTCTTTCAGGAGATAGGGCAGGAGTAAGAATTTCCGACATCCTTGTCCCGAGGACGCTTATTAAACATACAAAATGGCAGGTTTCCTGACTTTTGCCCGTCAGCGCGTCTTCCCGGAATCTCTTTCCAGTGACTTTTCATGCGCTGCGAAAAAGGCAATTACAGTAGCGGGCACTGCTCCGGACTTGCACCGGATTCCCTCTCTACGCCGCACATCCCATATACATGGAACACGCAGGTATCACCATTTGCGACTGCAAAGGTACGATTAAGTGAGCGGAATACAAAATAAATCCGAATTTATTTCTGAAAAAGAGTAACAAAAACAAGAAATAGGGTGGAGGACAAATTAAGCCCCGGTTGGTTGAACCGAGGCTTTCTTCTCATCTCATGCAGCTGGTAGTGCCCAGCGCAGTGAGGAAGGCGGTCAGAGCCGCCACAAGGACTTTCACAATCACTTCAGCTAATGTAGTCTTTTTCATTTTTCTTAGTGTTTTTTTGAATTTTTGAATGAACCTCCTTTGCCCATCAGGGCAAGAGATCTTGTGAATAATCTGAACCGATTTTTATCTCACGCAGATAGCGCAGATGTTTGCTTGCGCCTGATGCTGTGCCTCTCTGTCGAGAGTC
>CACYMI010000156.1 GCA_902775385.1 uncultured Bacteroidales bacterium | reverse complement strand
CCTTCTTACCGTTTATGATAAACACGCCTTTGTTAAGTGAAGAGTGAAGAATGAAGAGTGAAGAATCTATTCTTCTTCCTGCAATATCATATACCTCCCCGCCATCACGGGAGGGGTCAGGGGTAGGTCTGGTGATTCCGTCGGCCTGTTCATCCACCACAAACACCTTACGGGTAACAGTAGCACTCCAGTTGGATCCGCTCTTAGTGGCAGCACGCAGGGTTACCTCTCCGGCAGGAAGGGTGGGAGCAAGATTCTCCTTACTGTACAGGATGGCCTGAGGAACGGCCTCGCCCAAGGTGCTCTCTACCCACGTGACAGGACAGCTGCCGTCTGTAGTATATACAATATAGGAATCCTCCGACAGGGTCAGATTGTCAGAGAGAAGGACGGTATCCCCGTCTGCCAGTTTCCGTCCGTTGAGAAGGAACGCAGGAGACGCAACCGTCGCATACCACCCCTTCTTCCTGAGCTGAGCTATCAGGTTATCCGTCCGCTGGGGGAAGAATTCCTCGTGAAGGCGTCTGTTCTCAATGGCATGATGTACATCGGCACGGTACAACTCGCCACGTGTAGTGTAGGGATGCACATCACGGCGGTAATCGCCCCAGCGGGCTGACTCGGCAAAGATGGCCAGCCGGATAACGCTTTGCAGGCTGTCCCACAGCGCCTGGGCCGGTTGAGGACGAAGCAGGCCGCCATCATCCTCCAGCAGCTGATAGGCACGGTCTATAAACCGATGTCTGAAGGTACGGTTCTTCATCAGGTTCTGGAAAAGGTAGGTGGGACAGTCCTTGTTGCTGACGTCAAGGACATTCTTGGAAGCGCTGGTCAAGGTCTGCTCCGAATCCCAGCAGATGAAACGGAAACCCTGGGAAGGGTCCTCGCGGTTAGCAAGGGCTATCCAGTTATGATGGTCCCAGTCGGCATTCCCGCTATACTGGTTGATAAGCATATAGTCAATGAAATTATCCACATCCAGGAAGACCTGGGCTACTGTATCCGATGCCAGCGGCTGCTGACCGGTAATCACATTGTAGGTCTGATGCGAAGTGGCCTTCTCCGAAAGGCGCATCAGCTGGTTCCACTTGTCGAGCGTGCCCTCCGAGGCCTCCAGGTAATCCTCGCGCTTAATCACGTCATAGTCAGCCTTCAAGCCGCCGAAGTGATACTTGCAGTAATCGTCATCAATACGCTCCGCCAGGTTGTAAAGTCCCCAATAGAGGCCGTTCAGGAACACATTGACATACAGTCCGTCGCTGGCAGCATAGCCCATACGCTTCTGCATAAGGCGCGACCACAGGTCTCTGGCATACTGCGCCTTGCCGCGCTGGGTGGCGTCAGAGTGTATCCAGGAGTAATTATAAAAGGTACGCACGATGAGCGAGTTGAAACGGGCCGCATTCTCCTCCCCGAAAAGAGGATACTTCAGCGTCTTCTTGCCATACTCGTCCTTGAAGGTGAGACGGAAGGAGTGCTTGGGGTTCTTCTCCGGCACACGCCCCTGCCCGCCGTGAATCTTCAGGCCGCAATCTGCCGTTAAGTCATGCCCCTGGCCCATCAGCTCAACTGAGGCCGCACGCTCCCATCCGCGTCCGTCGCTGTCGGACGTTCCCGTATAGATGTATATGCCGCCTGTCTGCTCATCATACGCTTTATTGAAGAGATTTCCCTTATCCGTTACGATGGACAATGCCGGGATGGAGGAGAAAGCCTCCGTGATATTAGCGGCATAGGTACGGTCGGCGGTCAGTTCAGGGTCCATTCCGTAATCGGCAGGCGCCGTCCCGCTAATAGCGGAATACTTGCCCCAGGAGGCAGGATAGCCATCAGGTGCATCGGGCTGTTCAAGAACTGACGAGGGGAAGATATAGGATGCCGTTACAACATCCGAGAAACGGATATTGTCCTTAAACTCCGCCGCACGGACTATCAGAGTGGAACCCACATAGATATTACCGGAAAACTTCAGGCTGGTGGCCGTGGGCTCGCTGCCGTCCAAGGTATATCGGACAACGGCACCGGACTCATTGCTGCTGATTCTGAGCATAAACGGACTCCTGTAAATCCCATGCAGCTTATTGAAAGTAAGCTCTGCCCGCAGCGGAGTAAGCGCGAACAAGAGCATTATCAGTAGAATATATAGCTTCCTGCACATTATTTTAACGAAAAAACTGCGCAAATATATACTTTTTTATCTACCTACAAACAGATAAGGACAAGAAAAGACGCAAAAATGCCCCTTCTGCATGGCGAAAGGGGCATTTTATGACGAAATAAATGATTAATACCGTTATTTCTTCTCGCTCATCTGGAACTGGAGGGTTCCGCCTGCCATCAGCTGCTGATGGGTCAGTGTCCAGTCGGTTACCTTCTGACCGTTCAGCTTCACACCCTTTACGTAGATGGCCTTGTCGCTCTTGCGGGGAGCCAGGATGGTGAAGTCCTTGCCGCCTGCCAGATGCAGCGTAGCCTTCTGGAAGAGAGGAGTACCGATGGTATATTCGGCACTACCGCGCCAGGGCTGACCGGCAAAGTTATACAGGTAGGCGGTATGATGGCTGGGCTCGTTGCCATGGGCATACTGGCCCACGAAGCCGCTGGCGTTGCCGTTCACCTCGCCGCTGGTAGCTGTCAGGGTAAAGTTCTCGTCGAGCTTCTTTATAAAGTTCTTCTCACCGCCCAACAGCTCTATCAGGCCCTTGGGATTCTGGGGAACGAACCACATATACTGCCAGGCATTGCCCTCGATGAAGCAAGGCTCCTCGTAGCTCAGGGGATCGAACTTCTCGATAAAGTTGCCCTTGCTGTCCCTAGGACGGAAGAATCCGATGCTGGGATCCCACAGGTTGCGGTAAAACTCGCTTCGCTTGAGGAAGCGCTCGTAGTCGGCCTGCTTGCCCAACTTCTTGGCAACGGCGGCCACGCACCAGTCATCGAACGCCTGTTCCAGGGTGATACTGACGCTGGTACCCTGCAGATCCTGAGGCATATAGCCGTACTGCTCCCACACTTCGAAGGGACTGTTGGTATGTGTACGGGTACTGCTCTCGTACATCGCCTTGTAGGCAGCCTCGGCATCCACGCCGGGAATCTCTGCCAGGATGGCATCGGCCAGTACAGGAATGGCATGATTACCAATCATACAGTAGTTATCCTGCCCCCACAGGTCCCAGATGGGCAGATAGCCGTAAGTCTGGTGGTGCAGAATCATATCACGCACAAACTGGGCAGCCACATCAGGGCAGAGCAGGGTGTACAGGGGATGGGCGGCACGGAAGGTGTCCCACAGACTGAAGGTGCTGTGGTAAGCCTGTCCCTGGGGCATCTGCTTAATCTCGAAGTTGGTATCCATGTAGCGGCCGTCCACATCACTCATGGTGTTGGGCTGCATCAGCACGTGGTAGAGGCCTGTGTAGAAGATGGTCTTCTGGGCATCCGTACCCTCAATGTCAATACGTGCCAGTTCCTTCTCCCAGGCATCATGGGCAGCCTTCACATAGTAGTTGAAGTCCCAGCTCTGAGCCTCGGCCTTCATATTCTTGCGGGCACCGTTATTGTCAACAGCCGAGATGGCGACCTTCACCATCAGGTCACGGCTGTCCTGGTTGCTGAACTCCAGGGCAGCACGCAGGGCACGACCGTTCATCACATCGCTCTTGCCTACGGAACGGCCTCCGTCCATCAGCAGACGGTCAGTGAAGGGCTTGCTGAACTCGGCACGGAAATACACCTTACGCAGTTTGGCCCAGCCGGTCAGCACACGGAAGCCCTCGATGGTATGGTCATCCACCACACGCATCTGGCTCTGGATAATCTGATAGGCCCTGCGACCTGCATAATAGGCATCGCCACGCCAAGTCATACGGTCCAGGTCGAGGATTACGGTCTGCTGTGCCGCGCTCTTGGGGAAGGTATATTTATGGATACCGGCATGAACGGTAGCCGACAGGTTGACCAGGATATCCTCGTTCTGCAACTTGACCATATAGAAGCCCGGGGTAGCCGATTCCTCAGCGTGCTTGTAGGTCTGTGCAAAGATTCCCTTCTTCAGCTCGGCAGGGCTCACCTTCCTGACAGAAGGCATCAGAGAGATATCAATCAGGTCAGTACAACCGGTTCCGCTCAGATGGGTATGGGTAAAGCCGAAGATACTGTCCTTATTGAAGTCATAACCGCAGCAAGGATCCCAGGTAACATACTGTTCCGTCTCAGGAGCCAGCTGCACCATACCCTGCGGCATGGTAGGACCGGGGAAGGTACTGCCGCTAAGGGCGCCCGTCTCGTCCGTCTGGGTTCCGATAAAAGGATTAACATACTTGGTGTAGTCAATGGCCTGCAACTGCACAGCTGCCGCCATCAAAACAATCAGAGATAAAAATGTCTTTTTCATTTATTTATAATAATTCGTAATTCTCAATTCACAATCGGTTAGAGGTTAGTGGTTAGAGGTTAGCGGTTAGGGGTTAGTGGTTAGTGAACTGTCAACTGTCAACTGTCAACTGTCAACTCTCAACTATTCCATATACTCCTCATCCCTATCGCTATTATTACGCATGTCCCTAAGGTCCTCATAGGCCTTGCTCAGCATCTCGGGGGTTACCTTGAAGTCCCTGCAAACCTCACGTCCGGGGTCCTTGGTAGAATGACTGAAAAGCCAGTCATACGTCTGCGTCATATAAAAGAGGCGTGAGGGACGGCCGTGGTCCACCCCCTTCAGGGGAGTGAAGATCAGGCGGTCCTTGCCCGTCTTGGCCAT
>CACYMI010000155.1 GCA_902775385.1 uncultured Bacteroidales bacterium | reverse complement strand
CGGTAGGAGCCGGCGTTGGACAGTTCCCATCGGCTGTACATTTCATCCGGGGAATAGGGTTCTCCCATCATTCCCGCATGCCCGATGCTGGGAAGGGAAGTATAGAAAGTGCCCAGCGTAGACTGGATGGTTTCCGCCTCCTGGTCGCTCAGTGACGCCTCCTTGAAGAACATCGTCACGAAGGGTTTTTTCCCGGCGGCAGGGGTGGTGGAAACGGAGGGCTCGCCCGGCACGGGGAAAGGCTCGGGTTCGCAGGTCCAGCGCTGGGGATTGTCCCTCGAGTCCGGGACGACCGCGTTGAGTGTCTCCCGGGAAGCCCTTTGGAAGATGTCCAGTTTGGGGTTCAGCCTGGCCAGAGACTGGCAGAAGGCCGCCATGCTGACGATGCAACGGTCCTCCAGGGAGGAGAAGGCCTCAAGGAGAATCCAGATGCCAACACATTCTTTCCCGACGAAAGCAAAGTCATGGCCTTTAATAACGACAGATTAGATTATATCATGGCTTTACTCCATAATAATCGCGAAGAAGAAGCAATAGCTATTATTATGGAGGCAAAAAACAAAGACCATAAATGTTATATGAGATTCCCAAATGGAGATGGCTACGATGCTATTCTGGAATGGTGTAAGAAGCGTAAAGAATCGACAGAAAAGTGCTCCCCTGATACTACCACCCGTAATTCGTTTATTGATAAAATAGGAAACAAACTTGTAAAAATCTTCAAGAAGTGACAAGACGCATTCTTGCGACTCCCATTTCTTTTCACAGTATTCACAATTCACAGTTTATTTTTAATAGGATATAAGATTATTGTAAGTAAATAATTTTGTACCTTTGCATGAAATTCGGATATTCCGGAAATACCGGATTAACCATATAAACAGCAACAACAATGGACACTAACAAACGCCCCACTATAAAACATTACCAGGATGGTACCGCTAGCGTTCTACGTAAAGCGGTGGTTTACACGGAGCTGAGATTCTATCAGCGCAGTGATGTGCTTTACCAACTGACGCAAGTGTTCTGTCAGCGCTTCCTGCCTCGTTATGGTGATCGCACCGTTGACCAGATGATACAGGCTGCTCGCAGCACCAAGCAGAACATTGCGGAAGGTAGTACAGACGGGCAGACATCAACAGAGACAGAACTGAAACTGTTGGGAATTGCCCGTGGTAGCAATCAGGAACTCCTTGAGGACTACCAAGACTATCTGAAACGCAAAGGACTTTCGGAATGGTTCGGGCGTAATGACCGCTTTGACCGCCTCCATCAATTCTGCCGTTACCACAGCCAATGGGCGGATTATCAGCCTATGATGGTTAAGATGAACGATGAGGAATTGGCAAACATGGCAATATGTCTCTGTCATCAAGTGGATAAAGCCCTGGCTAAGTACATTGAACTTAAAGACCGTGAATTCACCACAGAAGGCGGTATACGTGAGCGAATGACTGCTGCTCGCTTAGGTCAACGCGAGACTCAACGCCAGACCATAGAGCGTCTGACTGCGGAAATCAATGCCCTCAGACAAGAGAATGCTCGCCTAAAGCAGATAATGGCAGAAAACGGAATAAAGTAATCCGCGTCCCATTAAGGTGGTTTGCTAACAATAAGAAAGACCCTGCAGGAGAAATCTTGCGGGCCTTTTTGTTTAGTTCTGCTCCAAACGTGTTTGGAAAGGTTTTTGGAAGATTTTTCGGTTTTCGCGTAGTTTTTTGTACCTTTGCTGCGTCTAATGGATGTGGGATTCAACAACAGACATTACAACAGACATTACAATGGACCATTTAGAAAGAACGTTTGAAGAAACGCTGAAGGAACAAAAAGACACTATCTTTACGGTGTGCTACATGTTCTCGAAGGACGAAGACGAGGTGAACGACCTCTTTCAGGAGGTGCTGATAAACCTTTGGAACGGATTCGAGGGCTTTGAGAACCGTAGTAACATCCGCTCGTGGGTTTACCGTATAGCCCTGAATACCTGTATCTCTTACGACAGAAAGAAACGCCGCACGCCCACAGAAAGGTTGAATATGAACATCAATCTGTTTGAGGACCGCGACGAGGACACGCGTCAGGTGGATATGCTGCACAAGCGTATATCCAAGTTGCAACCCTTCGACCGCGCCATCGTCCTGCTGTGGCTGGAAAACCTTTCGTACGACGAGATAGGGCAGATAGTGGGCATCACAGCCAAGAATGTCAGCGTTCGTCTGTTCAGAATCCGTGAACAACTCAAAAACATGTCTAACGATTAATCCTTGTTCATTATGACAAACGATAATTTTGAATTGGAGGAGATGCGCCAGCAGATGGCGATTCTGAAACAGAAACTGCATCAGCAGGAGATACTGAACGACCGTATGACCAGCAAGGCTAAGGAGGCGCTGGAGAAGAAGGTGGGGCAACTGACCCGCGGGTTCAGGAGCAACTGGGTTATTGCCTTGTTAACGATCTCCTGTGCCTCAAGCTTGGCATCGTTTCTAGCTTTATCTGCCTCTGCCATTATTGCATTTCTATTAGCGATTATCTTCTGATAATG
>CACYMI010000154.1 GCA_902775385.1 uncultured Bacteroidales bacterium | reverse complement strand
CCCAAGGCAAAAGTACCTTATATTATTGTGCCGAACGAGGATTTCAACATCGACCTGAATACCTTGGATTTGGAAGGACTGACCAAGAGCAGCGTTTCTGTAGGGGGCGTATCATTCATCGGTTCATACAACCATGCAGAATTTAATTGCGAGGAAGGCTACTATATTGACATAATAGACAAGACGACAGACTGCCATGTTGACGATGCCAACCTGAGGATGGTCACGATAGGAGCCTTGCGTGCCTACCTGAAAGTCAGCTGGGATGATCCATATCGTCAAGGCGGAACAAGGGGAATCAAGGATAAGTTGGAAATCATCCTTCATGACGATGAAACTGGCATTGCTGAAATGAAAAACGATAGAGCGAAAAGTGAAAGATATAATGATGGTATCTATGACCTTCAGGGTCGCCGCCTCTTAAGCAAACCAGCCAAAGGGTTGTATATGCAGAACGGCAAAAAGTTTATGGTTAAATAAAGGTAAGTAAAAGAAAATATGAGTGATGTGACCCCCGAAAGTTGAATATAATACTTTCGGGGGTCACTTTAACTTAGGAGTGAGGTCTGTTTTAAAGAACCTCTTTTATGTCTTACTTAATGTACTCTGCCCAATCCGTCAGGCGCATGTCACCCTTGCGGAGGAAGGTGTCATGCATGGCGAAGGCGGCTGACAGCTCATGATGTGTATGTCCGCCACGCTTGCTAGCATACTTGAGGTAGTCCTGAAGCATGGGACGGTAGTCGGGGTGTGCCACCTTGATGAGTTCCTCGGCCTTCTGCATATCGCTCTTGTGACGGAGGTCAGCTACTCCATACTCTGTGATGACAGCATCAATGAAGTGGTTGGTGTGGTCGATATGGCTGGCGAAGGGTACGATGCTGGAGATAGCGCCGCCCTTGGTAGTAGAACCGCAGGTGAAGATAGAGAGGTAAGCAGATGTGGTGAAGTCGGCTGAGCCGCCAATTCCGTTCATCATCTTGGTACCGCAGATCTTGGTGGAGTTTACATGTCCGTAGAGGTCGCACTCGATGGCTGTATTCAGGGCGCAGACGCCGATACGCGAGATAACCTCGGGGCTGTTGCTGATCTCAGAGGGACGCAGCACCAGCTTGTCCCGGAAGAAGTCCATATTGGCGTAAATATCCTTCAGACACTCGTTGGTTACGGTGAGAGAGCAGGCTGAGGCGCTGAGTACGCGGCCCTGCTTCATCAGACCTACAGGCGCATCCTGCAATACCTCGGTATAGATATGGAAGTCGGGAACCTCGGGGCACTGGCCCAGCGCACCCAGAACGGCATTAGCGCCACTACCCACACCACTCTGCAGGTTGAGGAAACTCTTGGGGATAAGACCTGACCGCAGGTTATGGAGCAGGAAGTCTGCCACATTCTGACCAATCTGCGTGGTGATAGGATCCGGATCTTTGAAAGCGCGGGCCTCATCGGGAACATCGCACTCGATAACACCAACGATACGGTCGGCATCCACCTCTACATAGAGCTTGCCGATGCGGTCGCTGGCCTTGCAGATGTTGATGGGCTTACGGTAGGGATGGTCCTCAATCTCATATACGTCATGGATGCCTTTGCTGTCGGGGCTGTGGAAGGCGTTCAGCTCTATGATGATACCGTTCTTGGCCAGACGGCAAACGGTAGGACTGATACCGCCGGCGGCTGTGAGGTAGATGTGACACTTGCTGCCTACCTTCTCAATGGCACAGGCTTCGATGATGGCCCAGTCCACATCACCCAGGTAACCCTGACGGATCTGGGTGGCCATGTTGGAGAGGTTGAGGTCAGAATAATGCAACTCGTTAAGATTTACGTGCTTGCGGAAATCGGGGTTGGTGGTGTAGGGGGCGCGGAAGTCAATGGCCTGTGCATTGGCCAATGCGCCGTCACAACTCTGTCCTGTGCTGGCACCTGTGAAGATGCTGATCTTGAAGGGGCGGCCTGCCGCATGCTCGGCCTCGGCCTTCTTGGCAATCTCGGCAGGAGTACACTTGGGAACACCTGCTGGTGTGAAACCACTCAAACCAATAGTCTGTCCGTTTTGGATAAGGGCAGCTGCCTCAGCAGCCGTAATCTTGTTGAATTCCATAATTCTATCTGCTTATTTTAGATTAATTTTGTGCAAAGGTACAAATAAGTGAGCGGAATGCAAAATAAAATTATTTTTATTTTCATTCCCGAACGGAAGTACTTTCGACACTAGTCAAAAATACAAAATTATCCGTTTTTAGCCAAATGAGGAAATAACTTATTCGCATTTTCCCATATTACCTGTTTCAGCTCCTCAACTGAGATTCCTTTCAGGCGAGCAACTTCCTGATACAAAGGCTCTATGGGAGCGATGGTATCATCCGTCTCAAGCAGCATCCTGTCCAAGGGACAGAGGAGCAGACTCTCCTTGTTGAAATGCAATCCGAACGACACATATATCCCTGCAGAGAGGAGCGACTGCAACTGCTGGGGCTTTCCCCTGAATCCGTGCATAATCCAGGGCAGAACAGGCTGCATCTCCTTACGGATACGCAGGATATGTTCTAAAGTCCTTACACAATGAATCACCAGCGGCTTACCTGTGCGTTC
>CACYMI010000153.1 GCA_902775385.1 uncultured Bacteroidales bacterium | reverse complement strand
CCCGGGGTGGACATCATACGTTTCCTACTGCTATTTTTTCCTCCGCAATAAAGTTTTTCCGCAATTCATGCCACATTTTAAATCCCTTTTAGTATTTTTAATGTATCAATACCTACAAGGGGCCGGTAACTTGCGGAAGAACACGCTGGGGCTGGATGATGAGAGCAACATGCCGTTTCACGGGGAGTGAAATGCCGTTTCTCTGACAGTAACAGGCCGTTTTGCTCACAGAAGCGCAGATTATGGAAAAAACTTTTATCCTTTTGGGGATTTGCATGCTGCTTAATTGTACCTTTGCAGCGTCTTTGAAAGACAGGCAAGCGAGCCTGCGTTTGCTGCCTCCCCGAGCCTACACTTGCACACTCCCGGGGGTGACACGTGCAGACTCCGGAGGCAGCGAAAATAAAGTTGATTTCTCCCTTTCCCACGGAAGAGAGAGAAGTGAAAATTGAAGAAGAGACTTTTTTGTCAAAGGTATCAGACACGGGAATATGCAGGTGAGCACTTTTTTGATGCAAATAGTTTGAAGCCTGAATTCGCAGGGTTTGCAGGCTTCAAACTCCGGGAATTCAGGCTTCAAACTACCTGGATTGTATGTGAAAGGGTTTTTAACTTGATTATCGTGTACTTCTCACTTAATCACAACCTTTTTGCCGTTCATGATGTAGAGGCCCTTGGGCAATTTTGAATGAAGGCTACGACCTGAAAGATCGTACACATTTGCCTCAGCATTTGGAACCATGAATTCTGAATGCTGAATTGCTTCCAACCCCGTCTCCTCATTCTCCAGAAGGACAGTGACGCTGTTGCTCCACTTACTGGTGGCATTACCCTGGGTGGCGCAAACACTGTATGTGTAGGAGCGCAAGGGCGAGAGGCCGGTGAACTGGTATGAGGTACCGTCAGTAGTTACATAGGTAACCTCTGTTGTCTTGTCTGATATGGTGCCGGACGCTATCTGCTCCTCGGTCAGCTCACCGTCATAAGCGCACATCTCTGAGATATAACAGCGTTTCACGCTCTCCAGCCCCCACCAGAAAGTGTCTTCCGTGACGGGAACGGTTATCACATGACGCACAGGCTCGGCGGTAAGTGTTATCTCATCGCCCAGATAATCACCCTCATAGTCAGCGCCTTCGCCAAAGACTACTGACAATCTGGCGTTGTCACTGCCGTACTTACGAGCGGTAAAGACCAGCGTCACTACGTGATTCCCGGTGGTAAGATCGGGGGTGTAGATACAGCCGTCGGCCTTGCCGGTACCCATCTTCACCTCGTTACCGGGAGTGGTATAGAGTTTCTCGCCTTCCCAACCGGGGACCTTGGTATATGCGTTCAGGCTGCTGCCAAGATCCGTAGAGCCGTCACTTGTCTTTCTGTTATTGAAGCCGCTGAAGTCCTCGCTCAGCAGGGCTACCTGGTCCAGCGGGTACTGTTGTGCCTCTAAATCCGTAGCTGTGAGCTGAACCTTATACCCTGTGGCTCCCTCTACCGCTGACCAGTTGGCCGTAAAGCCCTCCTGGGTTACGCTGGTAGCATCCGAGGCTTCGGGAACAGAAAGGGGTTTGCCGCCATTGAAGGTAAAACTGATCAGGCCGTCCTGACTCTCGGCAATATTCTCGATGGGCTTGCCCATCAGCTTGCTACCGTTGGTATTGGCGGTGTACAAGGTAGCGGCAGGACGGGAAGTATCTGTCAGGGCTGTCTTTCCGGTAGTTCCGGGCCAGGTATCGGCGTAATTAGTGCCACTGCTCAGCAACCCGTCTGCCGGAATAATTGTCATACGCTGCGTTTTATAGCTGTTGACGGTGTTCTTGGTCCACACATCAGCGTCAAAGTAAACATGCAGTACCAGCATACCGTTGGCCGGATTGGAGGCACCGAAACCCAGGTTCTGGTAGTTGGCCAGCATGTAATACTCGTCTCTGTTATTATCATTATATATAATGTATGCCTCGGGAGCCTCATACAGGGGCTTCATCTCCCCTACCTCGCAGGGGTCGCTCAGCACGGTAGGAGTAAGCCATCCGCAGTACATACGCTCGTAACAGGTATAGGGGGTAGGGCAACCGCCGCCATTGGGACCGTTGTATGAACCGTAATCCATCAGGTCCCATGAGTCCATACCGAAGTAGCCGCTATTGGAAGTATCATAGAAGTCGGGAAGGCACATACAGTGACTGAACTCGTGACAGGCAGTACCGATACCGGCCGGGGTATTACCCGAGTTGTCGTCCAGCTCGCAACTCATGGCATACGTGTCCACCGTTACCCCGTCCAGGGTAATGGCACCGGGGCCGTCACCGAACGGGCCTAATTCGGACAACGTGCACTCATGAGGCCAAATGTTATTGGCGCCCGCACCGGCATGCTCGCCATATCCCGCATATACAATGTAAACCTGATCCACCTCGCCATCGTTGTCCCAGTCATATTTCCTGAAGTCCGCCCCCAGATTATCTGCCAGCCGGCAAGCCTCGGCTGCCAGTTCGCCAACGTGCATATCCGATCCTTCCGAATCATTCTTGCCATAGTAGGTATATGATTTCTGTACGGTAACAGGTCCATAGACATCAAAGGTAAGGTTGAACTGGCCGTAGCTGCACTCATAGAAGTAATCATGCACGCTGCCCTGGTTGCCACC
>CACYMI010000152.1 GCA_902775385.1 uncultured Bacteroidales bacterium | reverse complement strand
CTTATGCAAGGTAATAGCCTCGCCTGGTTTGAATTCCTTTTTGATTCTGACCGTTCCGAATTCATCTTCGGCAGCTCCGTCAACTCCTTCCCATATATATGTGCGCACGGGTGAGAGAGCAAGGTCCTCGCGCATGTAGATTTCGGCACCGTTGGTAGGGAATATCTGCCCGCGGAACTCACGGTTCTCCTCGGGGGCCTTCAACTCGGAAAGATTCTCAAATCCTTGGGGGATACGGGCATCATACACCTCGCCGTCCCGTCGAAGATGGCCGCATGCTTCACAGGACCGGCAATGCCGGCCTTCCAGGTCTTGGTATCCGTTCCGAAGGTTTCCTTTGTGCCGTCGGCATAGGTCAGCTCCAGCACACCACGGAAGGCGCACTTGGTACCGTACATACCCTGATTGCCGCCAGGTGTCACAATCTTGTCAGCCCACCATCCGGGAGTCACCTGCACAGCCAGCTGGTTCTCGGCTCCTGCCTTTTTAGCCACCATTCCGGTTACGTCATAAGTATAGGAACGCTTGGTCTTCAGAGGATGGGTAAAACCGGGCTTCAGTACCTCGGCCCCGACAGGCTGGCCGTTAATGTACAAGTCATAGACACCCAGTCCTACGGTCATCCACCTGGCTTCCTTGACCTTCTTGCCATTCCTGACAGTAGTAACAAACCAGTTAGCACCGTCAGCAGCTCGTGCGCCGTCGTTTACCACCCCGCTAATCACGGGAGCATCCACTACAGAGAGCCATACGGAACAATCCCAGGCCTTATCTGCCAGGGGCGTGGTGAGCCTGGCATCGTCATTTCCTGCTAATGCACTCATTGTCAGCAGCATAGCAGCAGTACAGGTAAAGAACTTATTACTTCTCATATTGGCATTTATGGTTGTTAATTTCAGTTTTTTCTGACCAATTTCAAATGATTTCTGAGGCAAAATTACAACCAAACACATCATTACGGCATTAAAAAATGACATAAAAACTTTGAAAAATACATTTTTATACTCTAAAATAATGAATTAAGGCATTTTTCCTGACAAAATCTGTATATATATAATTAAAATATGTAACTTTGCGAACCCAAAAACAAAAATAACGTTAGGCTAAACTGAATAATGTATGAAAAAGTTCCTCTTGTCCATTACACTGATATGCAGTATGGCTGCCGGTTTCATCTTCAGCGGATGCAGGAACAAGCCGTCGGATGATCTGACTGTAATGGATACAGCTACCATCATCATTGACTTGGACTCTATTGTCCTGCGTCCTTTCCTCCCCTGGGATGCCATGGTAGAGGATCTGGAGCTGCATATGCAGACCAACTGCAGCGACTGGGGCATAGAGAACCCGGACTCCCTGGAATATGACGCAGGAACAGGCCGATGGAAGCGTACCTTCTATAAGGGAAGACTGAGGAACACGTATTACTTTGAGGATGCCAAGGGTAACTACCTGAAGTACGTTACCTTCATATATTACGGTTACATGCCATTTGAGCCCATCAGGGAAGAGGTTGAACGCAACGGATTCATCCTGCAGGGCGAAATGGACTATCCCGGTAACGACAGCCAGATTTGCTATATGTACCTTTCCCCCTCCGGTGCTCTGGAAGTTCAGCTGGCCGGCTGGAAAGACGGCAGTTGGGTATTATCCTTCCAGCCTCTGGACGAGGAAGACCTGAAGTATCTTATCAGGAATCAATAGCGGTAAGCCCCATTTCGGCAGCTTTCTGCAGCATATACTGGCGGGCAGCGTCATGGTCATTGGGAATCAGTGAGTCCCAGATGGCATCCTTAACGGCCTGCTTCAGTACCCCTATCTCTTTACAGGGCTTCAGACCGAAGGTTTCCATAATCTCCTCGCCCGTAATAGGGTTCTGCCAGGTACGGTAGTTGTCACGGGCCTGCAAATCAGTCAGTTTCTCGCGCACCAGCTGGAAGTTATCCAGGAAGCGCTGCTTCTTCTGCTGGTTCTTACTGGTGATATCAGCCTCACACAGACGCATCAGGTCATCAATATCCTCACCGGCCTCGAAGAGCAGACGGCGGATAGCGGAATCGGTGACTTCCTCATCCGCAATAGTGATAGGACGCATGTGCAGGCCGACCAGTTTCTCAACGTACGTCAGACGCTCATCCAGCGGCAACTTCATACGCCTGAAGATGGGGGCCACCATCTTCTGCCCTATATAATTATGGTTATGGAATGTCCAACCTGCCTTTTCCTCCCATCGTTTGCTGCGCGGCTTGCCTATGTCATGCAGAAGTGCTGCCCAGCGCAACCAAAGTGAAGCCTCACCCGACCTCTCCAAAGGAGAGGGGGACTGTTGGGAACTCACCCCTCCTTGGGAGGGGATGGGGGAGGCTTTTGCTACATTATCCAAAACCTCCAGGGTATGGTAGAAGTTGTCCTTATGAGCCCGTCCGTTACGGACTTCTACGCCTTCCAGGGCAGCCAGCTCAGGGAAGATTATGGGTAATAGGCCACAACGGCTCAGTTCAATAAATCCGATGCTGGGGGCTGGCGAGAGCATAATCTTATTCAGCTCATCGATGATACGTTCCTGCGAGATAATCCTGATACGCTCGGCATTACGGCAGAGGGCTTCCTGTGTTTCGTCTTCAATCTGGAAACGCAACTGGGTAGCAAAGCGGATGCAACGCATCATACGAAGCGGGTCGTCACTGAACGTGATGTCCGGATCCAGGGGAGTAGCTATCAGCCCGTCCTCCATGTCCCACAGGCCGCCGAAACGGTCCACCAGTCGTTTCTCATCCACCAGTCCTTCGGAAGAAAGACAATATGCCAGCGCATTGATGGTGAAGTCGCGACGGTCCAGATCATCCTCCAGCGTACCATCCTCTACGATAGGCTTGCGGCTGTCACGCTGATAACTCTCGCGCCGGGCGCCCACAAACTCTATCTCCTGCCCCTTCCATTTCACCTGTGCCGTACCGAAGTTACGGAAGATGCTCTTCCATTTCACCTGTGCCGTACCGAAGTTACGGAAGATGCTGACATGCGCTCCCCTGCCCAGTTTTTTGCCCAAAGCCTTTGCCACACGGATACCAGGGCCGTCAGTGGAAGTTGACAGTTGACAGTTGAGAGTTGACAGTTGAGAGTTGACAGTTGCGCAATGCGGATCCACCACCACGCAGTCTATGTCCTTGGAAGGACGCTCCAGGAAAAGGTCACGGACATACCCACCCACCGCATAGCAGTGGAGTCCCAACTGGTCAGCCACCTGACCGATAGCACGGAACATAGGGGCGGGAAAGATCTTCTTCTGTGAGTTGCTTCATTCGGCGTCCTTCTTTTTGTCCTCCTGGAGTTTACGTTCAAAGAACTGTTGCTTTACATGCAGGCGTTCCCACTCCTCGCCCTCAGCATTCTTGAGGCTGTCGGCAGCGGCAGCCATCTCTATACTGTCCAACAGGAGAATAGCCTGACGACGCGCTTTGATAGCGGTAGGATATTGACTACGCAGGGAAAGAATCGAATCCCTGGCCTCGCTGTAATGTCCGTATTTCAGGGCCAGACGTGCTTCGGAAAGCATCTGCGAAGCCTTCTTGTCGGCATCGTCACCGCCACAGGCACACAGCATCAATAGTAATGAGAATATAGAAAGAAAATTCTTCATGTAATTATTATGGATTAGGAATTAGAGATGGAACTTTAATTCTTCACTCACAAAGTTCCCCTCGCCCACGGGAGAGGGGTTTGGGGTGAGGCTTTTTACAAGCCGAATAAGGGAAGTATAAAGTTACGGATATCATTGCTGAAGGCCAGAAGCATCAGCAGGCAGAGCAGACCGATACCGATCTTCTCGAACCACTCGGCAGCCTTGTCTGAAGGCTGTTTACCTGTCAGGCCCTCCCACAGCAGAAATACGATATGACCGCCGTCCAACCCGGGAATGGGCAGGATATTCATCACTGCCAGAATGATACTGATGAAGGCGGTAAGCGACCAGAACTGCATCCAGTCCCATGAGGAGGGGAAGATATTACCGATGGTGATGAAGGAGCCTACACTCTTGGCCCCCTCGGCACTGGCTACATACTTCAGGTCATTGACATAACTGGTAAGTGTACGCCAACCCTGTTCCAGTCCGGCCGGAATACAGGAGAGCAGTGTATAGGAGACATGCTCCCTCTGGAAGGGAATCAGTCGGGTGACACCCATCATATACTTCTTGTCGAGCATCAGCACGGCGGTATCAGGCTCGGCATCCTCCGCCACCTGGAACACTACGCGCATCTGACGCAGCTTCAGACTGTCTGCATGGGTACAGCCTGGTGCAGCCAGAATATCCTGACGGCGCAGACTGTCATAGTCGAAGTCTGCCCAGGTGGCAATCTCCCTGCCGTTCACGGACAACAGGCGGGTACCTTTCCGGAAGCCGGCCCTTTCAGCAGGAGATCCGGGAAGAACGCTGTCCACTACCGCCGGTATAATGGGAGTGATGAACATGGGAACACTCTGCAGCATCTCCAGCATGTTCAATCCTTCCTCGGGCATCTGCAAATCCACCTCCATGCCATTGCGAAGTACCGTTACAACCGATGCGTTGGAGAGTGTACGCACAACGGCTGTATTATACTCCGCAATCTCCTTGCCGTCAACGGCCACGGGAATGTCACCGTTACGGAAACCTATGCGCTGGGCGGACTCGTTGAACTGGAATCCGTCCGTCACGTTACGCATGGGAATATAGTCCCTACCCCATGTGAACATGATGATACTGTACAGGACCCAGGCGGTGATGAAGTTCATCAGTACGCCGCCGAACAT
>CACYMI010000151.1 GCA_902775385.1 uncultured Bacteroidales bacterium | reverse complement strand
TCAACTCTACACTTTACAAGGCGTGGTCATTTGGTCATTTGTCATTTGGTCAAAATCGAAAACAGATGTTGTCAAAACCGCCACTATATATAAATAATATAATTATTTATTATAGTGAGCAAATGACCGCGTTTCCGAAATCGAAAATGACCATTTTGACCTTGACCACTTTGACCAGCTTTTTGCTTGATACATGAGTGCGTACCGTTGTCAGTTCGGCTGAACACTGGCAGTACACTCTTTCTGTTTTTTACTTCTTGCGCATAGCGCATAACTTCCTATTTAACTCCATCTTATAACTCCCGAAACTTAAATACATTATTACTAACCTCTGAGTTGAAGTGAGGAGGATATCCCCGGGTAAATGCGCAAAGATTCCAAAACTTCTTCTCACTAAAAACTCTATTAAAATGAATACAAATATTCAAATCTTTACAAATGATATTTTCGGCGAGATTCGTACTTTCCAAGTTAATAACAAAATCATGTTCGTGGGCAAGGATGTTGCTACGGCATTGGGATATACAAATACTCTGAAAGCTATCCGCGACCATGTAGATAGCGAGGATAAAGGGGTGAACGAAATGGTCACCCCTGGTGGAATCCAGAAAGTTGTCATCATCAACGAGAGCGGTCTCTACTCCCTGATCCTTTCTTCCAAACTCCCTCAAGCCAAGGCATTCAAACGCTGGGTGACCAGTGAGGTGCTGCCCGCCATCCGTCAGACAGGCAAGTATGAACTTACGTCGCAGCAGCTCCGCTTGCTGGGCGAAAAGGCCGAATACTATGACGAGGTGCTGCAGAGTGTGGACTGCTCGACCACCTCACAGATTGCCAAGGAGATGGGTATGACGGCGCAGGAGCTCTACCGCTGGCTGATAGCATTGGGCATACTCTACTGGCAGAGCGGCGAGTATATGCTGTATGCTGATTATGCTCGCATGGGGTTGGCCAAGACACGCACAATCAGCATAAAAAACCGACTGGGCATCTGCCATACACAGCGCTATCTGGTCTGGACTGAGGAAGGACGTAAGGTTTTGCATCAAATCTTTCAGAAGGAGGCATGTGCAGAACTAACACCTAACCCCTCTATAAAGGGAGGGCCGGGGTGGGTCCCCTATTATATCTCGGTGAAGAAGGTGGGGGCAGGCAGCCCCTGGGCGTTGCGGAGGTCGGCATCGGTGAAGCCGCTCCAGCCGTAGCGGACAAAGGCGGGACGCTTGACGGAAGGAGACGAAAGAAGTATCTTGTCGCCCTCTATCCGGATGTCGGCAGGATAGAACATGCCGTCGTAGCCGGCAATCTCGAATCCCTTGGTGCAGGTGAGGCCTTCGGCATGGTCGAAGTGAAGGCAGCAGGTGTTGCTTAAGCCCAAAACGGCGTAGCGCAGGGTAGGACCTTCGCTCTCCAGCGTGTGACCGTAGGTGTGCCTGAGCGCTTGCAGGGCCAGTCGCTCGCCTACAGGGCGCTTGTTGCGGTAATGAACGTCGTTGGCCTCGCCAAGGTCGGTGCTGACAGCCATCCACGTGTCAGGCAACTGGGAAGCCAGCTGGCGCTGGCTGTTGCGGAAGGCAGGCCATGAGGGTCGGGGCAGGCTGCTGAGCTGAACGGTGTAGAAGGGCAGCACGGGCTGCTTTTGCCACTCGCTCCTCCACAGGCGGGCAAACTGTTTCCGCCAGGACTGCTCAAGCAGGGTAAACAGGCGCTCATGCAACTCCACGTTGTGGGCATTGCTCTCGCCCTGGTACCAGATGACGCCTTTTACGGGCAGATGTCCCAGCGGGGCGATGGCTGCCTCGAACAGGTAGCAGGGGTCGTAGGGATGGCGCTGCAGGGGATTGTAGGCGGGTGACTCCTTATCGATGGCATGGGCGATGTTCTGCGTCATGCGGCCGCGGGCCCAGGCCTGACCGAAATCACCGTTGCGCCAGTCGCGCAGGATCTGGGGGAACTCCCATTCCAGTGTGGAGCGGTCAATCCAGGACTCTGTGGTGGAACCGCCTACGGCGTTGCAGATGATACCGATGGGTACATCAGGCAGACTGTCACAGAGCACGCGGGCGAAGTTGAAGGCTACGGCCGAGAAGCTCCGCACAGACTCGGGCGAAGCCGTCCTCCAGCCCTGGTAGTCCATGTGCCGCAGCTCATTGGTATAGCGCAGTACGCTATCATCCCACTCCACGGCGTCCGTCCTGGCCCGTGCCGGCATATTGTACAGATGCAGGCGCCCGGCGAGCCGTGTGGCGTCCGCAAGGTCCTGTTCCAGGCTGTTGCACTGGTCCACACGCATCTCCATATTAGACTGTCCGCTGGCCAGCCAGAGGTCGCCGAAGTAGAGACTGTCGATGGTAAGCGTCTGGGGCTTGGCCTTTGTCAGGTTATCCAAATGATAAGGATACTGCCCGGGATAGTAGAACCGGTAATGGTCGGGGTTCAGCGGCCTGGCAGTTATGGTGAGGGTATAGGGGCCGCCGGCCTGCATACTGGGCAGTTGGGCCGTCCATAAGCCGTCGGCCCGTGAGAAGCTTTCCCATTCCTGTATGAGTTTTCCGTCCTGACTCAGGCCGACGGTGATTCGGCTTCTGGCGTTGGCATGTCCCGCCAGCAGGATGGGCTCATCGCGCTGCATGACCATTCCGCTGGCATAGACGGGCGGCAGACTGAGGCCCCCGTAGTCGCCGGTGAGGGCTGAATAGACGGTCCGGGCCAGTATCTTCGCCCCTTCGGGATTGGGATGCAGGGCATCCGGGAAGAGGTCAGGCCGGGAGTGAAGGGGTGTGTGGAGGTCGATGATCTGCGCTCCCGCCCCATGCACCACCTGTGCGATAGCCTTCTGAACCTGAGCGTGCCAGTCGCGTGTGCCGCTCTGGAAGCGCGGGTGACGGTCGAAGATGGGCGTCATCCTGCAGATCA
>CACYMI010000150.1 GCA_902775385.1 uncultured Bacteroidales bacterium | reverse complement strand
CTCGAGGCGGTTGCAAATGCCGTAAAGCCTCACCCCAGCCCTCTACGGAGGGAGGAAATTTTAATGGAAATATTATGAATGCCTGTCATCCCCACGTGAGGGGAGTGGGCTTGTTTTTCTATTAATAGCTTGCATGAAGCTGCTCTTTCTGTTTTGGTTTCCTTTATCGGTATATAATTATCAAGAATTAAATCAAATATGATATTATTTCGGTGGTTATTGAATAAATTTCGGGAATGACCGAAATTTTCTTTTCTTTTTCTGCTATCGCTTTCCAATATTGTATATATTTGCGGTGCGAAAACACACAAAATTCGCCATTAGTATTTTTATTATTAACTTAAACTAAATTTAAGATGGAAGCAATCAGTACTTCTGTTCATCGTACTGCTATGGGCGGTAGGATGAGAAATCTGAGAAAGTTGTTTGCCATGGCTATGCTTTGCACCCTGGCAAGTGGTAACCTGTTTGCGCAGAACAGCTCCTGGATGAGTGGAGTGGGGGACAACACGTTTGTCAGCCAGATGTCTATTCCCGGTGTTCATGATGCGGGAACGGGGCATGGATTCACTACCCTGTACGGCATTATCGGGGACCAGTTCGCACGAACGCAGGACAAGACCCTGACCCAGATGTGGAACAGCGGCATCCGCTGCTTTGACCTCCGTCCGGCTGTTGACGGTAACGATTTGCGCATTTGTCACGGCTATGTGAGCACCAACCTGATGTTCTCTACTGCAATCTCAACACTTTGCGGTCTGCTGGATCAGTATCCTACGGAGACGGCCATTATTGTAATCCGTCATGAATCTGAGGGCGATAGCGGCAGCGGCAACTGGAATACCCTGATTAAGAACAGACTGAGCGGCAGTCCCGCTAACAGTCACGTCATCAATTTCAATCCTAAACTGAAGATGGGCGATGTGCGTGGCAAGCTGATTGTGCTCTGTCGTAATGCCTATGACAGTAACCCCATCGGCGGGTTTGTCTATAACTGGGGCGAGAGTGCCGACTTCAGCCAGCAGCAGAATGGCTATATCAGAGGTGTCGGAACCCAGGGGCCTGTGTATATTCAGGACTTCTATAATGTCTCCGCCAATGGTGCTTCTGCCACCAAGACGGCCAGCATCCAGCGTCTGATGCAGTTCTCCTGCACCGAGAACAAGAATGCCGGCATCTGGGTCATCAACCATACCTCGGGCTATACCAAGACGTTCCTGGGTATCGTAACCAGCAACGGCTATCGTGACAATGCCCAGACGCAGAACCAGGTTGCCATCAACTACCTGAACGGCCATCCCGGATCTGCCGGCATCGTGGTAATGGATTACGGAGGGGTGGACAGCTCCAACGGTTACAATACCAAGGGACAGGCGCTGACCAATGCCCTTATCAACCAGAACTTCAGGGAGGGACCCAATACTCCTTACTTCCGTGCCCTGCCTACCCTGAACATCGGTACAGTCTATAACATCTATACTACCATTAACGGAACCAAGTACTATGTGACCACCAGCGGAACCCTTACCAGCAGCAAGAGCGAAGCAGGTGCGTTCACCGCTAAGGTGGGTAACAGCAACGGCGGTGAGTACGGCGACTCCTTCTTCTTTGAGTTCACCGTTGGCACTACCAATTACCACTTTACCAACCCCAACCAGAATACAGGCGGCAACGGAACCTTTGCCTCCAATGATAATCTGGAGCCCATCTGCGGCTATAGCTGGAACCGTATCTGGGACAGTCAGGTTCTGATGCAGAACAGCAGTGGCAAGTATGCTATCCGTGCCACCAATGCTCCTGCTACAGGCAATAACTGGAACCTCTACGCTGCCAACACCTACTGGTCAGTAAAGAGTACAGGCAGCAACCCCGTTGCCGGCTATGTAATGGGCACGCCGGATTATCGCTGGCAGTTCTCTGTTGCCTCCAATAACACCAAGGAGTTTATGGGCGACTTTGACGAGGAAGAGACGGCCATTGAAAGCGTCAAGGCAAATATTTCTGGTAACGAGGGTGCCATCTACAATATGGCCGGCCAGCGTGTAAGCAAGCTGCAGAAAGGCCTCAATATCGTGAATGGCAAGAAGGTTGTAGTTAAGTAAAATAGAGACCTCCTCCCTTCCTCCCCGAGGGGAGGGGATTTTTTTGTTTCAGGTTCCTGATGAGAGATTATAGATTATAGATGGTTTCAAGTTTCAGGTTTCAGGTTCCGCTAACCGCTAACCGCTAACCGCAATTAGTTTCAAGTTTCAATTTGAGAATTTTTTGTTTCCCCCTAAAGGGGGATAGGGGGTCCTAATAAAGTTTTTGGATTTCAGCGCCCGGATAATAATGAGTCAGGATGTTTTGGTAAGAATAACCCTGATGCCCCATAACGGCGGCACCTATCTGACACATTCCTACACCATGGCCCCAGCCCTTGCCGTTCAGGATGATGGTTTGGGGAATGCCGTCCTGCAGGTCTTCCAAGCTGACGGTGAAAGCACTGCTAAGCAGGTGCGAGGTGCTGAGCGTCTTACGTATCATCAGCTCCTTACCTATTATATATGTGTGCTCGGTGCCGACGATACGGAGGCGGCTGATATGTCCGGCAGGTCCGGCCTCCAGGGGTTCCAGGCGTAGGATGTGCCCGAACTTCATCCCTAAGTTGCGCTCTATGAGCTGTCTGAGCCCGTCCTGCGTAAAATGTACCTGCCAGCGGTAGAAATCGCGGGTCTCCAGGTCATAGTCGTTCAGCACCTGAGAGAGCACCTCGCGGTCCTTGGTATTACAGAAGGGATCGGCAACGCTGCTCAGGTACGATTTGCGGATGTTCTGCCAGCAATACTGGAACTCGTTGGTCTGACCGCCGCAGCATTTGCCGAAGCGGGCATCGCATATCTCCCCGTCAGCCATCAGTACCTGTCCGCATGTCTCG
>CACYMI010000149.1 GCA_902775385.1 uncultured Bacteroidales bacterium | reverse complement strand
ACCCACGAGGGTTCCATCGGCAACCTCTGCACACAGCAGATAGCCGACCTTATGGAAAGTGTATGGCAGGGCTTCAATTTCCAGAAGATGGAAAGTGCTGAAGCCGCATTGATTAAAGGATAAAGGATATGAGTTATAGGGATGCCATCCGATTGGTTGTAATGGGCTGCTGTCTGATGTTCGGGAGCAGTTGTCAGGATGCGGATTACACCTACTGTAATCTGCCGGCCAAGTTCGTGTTTGAGAATGCCTACCAGGCGCCGGCCCTCTACACAGCCTGTAACAGCATGGGCGAGTTCTGCACCATTACCTTCTCCAGGGACGGCAAGGAGTTTGTATTCAAGGGCTCGTCAACTACGTCAAACGTACCCCTTACAGCCGTCGTCGGCTATAACGGGTTCGTTCTGGGGCTGAGCGGCCTTGTCGTGGGTCTGCCCAATATCCCCGAGATGGGCAAGACGGAGAGCCAGGTAATATGTTATGAGCTGGCCTGTCCCAATTGCTGGGAGGACTACAACATCACCAAACCCCTGGCCCTGAAAGACGGAACAGCCACCTGTAACAGCTGCAGGCGTGTTTATGACCTTAACAGCACGGGCCTTGTTACCCAGGGTGAGGCCGGCCGGTCGCTGTACCGTTATCGCGTCAGCTATGTAAACAATACCCTTGTGGTAAGTAACAGGTAAGGTACTTTTCCCTCCTTTTTATAAAATTTTTCACTTTTCACTTTTCACTTTTCACTTTTTATTGTAATTTTGCACCCGCAATAGGCTGCCCAGATGGTGGAATTGGTAGACACGAGGGACTTAAAATCCCTTGACCATTGCGGTCGTACGGGTTCGAGTCCCGTTCCGGGCACCCCCATCGGAATCCCTCTTGGCTTTACCGCCAGGGGGGATTTTTAGTGTCCTTAGGGAAAATCCTATGCCCTTTTATTATTTTTCCTTCCGCCCGGGCCGTTGAATAGCGTATCTTTGCAACAGTTAAACAATAAAACGCCTACGGATATGAAACGTTTACATTACTTATTTATGGCTCTCAGCCTCATGATATCAGTTGTAATGCTCAGTTCATGCGAGTATATAGAGGACGGACGCAAGTCCATGGTTCTTTCCGGTGAATGGAGGGGTGACTTCGGCATGTTCTACGTCTATCGCGACGGGCGCGGTATGGAATACACCTTTGATTCCTATGACACCCGTATCACCTTCATCCCGGCTTACGAACAAGCCCACTACGGCAGGGGGACGCAGGTGGACTATTACGACTACGGCCCGTACGAGTATCAGTACTACCGTTTCAACTGGTCCGTTGACGGCGGTGTTATCTATCTGACTTACGATTATGACCATGACCTTGATACCCGTATCAGTGATTATCACATGACCAATGACTACCTGACAGGTGTCTTTGACTATTCAGGCACGTCATTCCGTCTGCGTAAGATTGTGGACTATTATGACTGGACTCCTTATGTGAACACGTACGGATACAGTTCGCGCAACAACTGGAGCTATACCCGTTCTGCAGGTGAGGAACTTTCCGACAGTACTTCCAAGGCTATGGAGGAGGGAGTGGTAGTTTCCCGAGGTCGCAGGGGTTAGTGGTTAGCGGACTCTTGCTCCTTTCCCTTTTCCCCTTTCCCCTTTCCCCTTTCCCCTTGCCCCCTCTCCCTTATACCTATAAAAAGTATTAAAAACGATGGTCCTTCATCCTCTGTTCCGAAAAATAATTATACCTTTGCAGGCAAATTTTTAGGAATATGAAAAGAAACATCGTTTTTTTTCTGGTGTTCTGCTGTGCATTGTTATGTATGGCCCAGATGCAGACGCCCGTAAAGTTCACTGTTGAGCAGAGGAAATTGTCGGATAACACCCTGGAGGTGGAGTTTGTCGGCAAGGTTGATGCCGGTTGGCATGTCTATGGAACGGATATTGCCGACGGCGGTCCCACCCGTGCCGAACTGACCCTTGAAAAGACAACCGGTCTGAAGCCCGACGGAAAGCTGCGTACAACGGGGCCGGTCCATCGTGCCATGGATGATATGTTCGGCATGGAGGTAAGCTACATGGAGGGAACGGCTAAGTTTGCCCAGAAGTTTATCATCACGGAATCAGAATACGAGGTGACCGGATACCTTACCTACGGCGCCTGCAACGACCGGAACTGTATGCCTCCCTCCAATGTGGAGTTCAGTTTCCGGGGAACAGGTGTGTCGCAGGCCGGAAAGGAGGCTCCCGCAAAGGACCGCCAGCCGGAAACGGTCGCAGAGCCGGCGGATGAGGCTTCTGATACCGTTGCCTCGGATACGCTGTCGGCAGACACTGCCGTTGCGCCTGCTGTATTGTCCGTTGATTTATGGGCACCCGTTTCGGATGAGCTGAAGGCATTGGAGGAGGGGGCTGACACCAAGGACAACAGCCTCCTGGGTATCTTCCTCTTAGGTATGCTGGGCGGACTGGTTGCCCTGCTTACCCCCTGTGTATGGCCTATCATCCCGATGACCGTCAGTTTCTTCCTGAAGCGAAACAAGGAACGAAGCAAGAGTATCCGTGACGCTGTTACCTACGGCATCAGCATCGTTATAATATATGTGGCATTAGGCCTGTTCGTAACCCTGTGCTTCGGTGCCAGCGCCCTGAATGCGCTCAGTACCAATGCCATATTCAATATCTTCTTCTTCCTGATGCTGCTGGTGTTCGGTGCCAGCTTCCTAGGCGGATTTGAGATTACCCTGCCCAGCAGGTTCACCAATGCGGTTGACAGGAAGTCCGAGTCCACAACAGGATTCCTTAGCATCTTCCTGATGGCTTTTACCCTCAGTCTGGTCAGCTTCTCATGCACCGGTCCTATCATCGGCTTCCTGCTGGTGGAATTGGGCACCACGGGCAACCTGCTGGCTCCCACCATCGGTATGTCAG
>CACYMI010000148.1 GCA_902775385.1 uncultured Bacteroidales bacterium | reverse complement strand
TCCCTGATAGCCCACCGCCCCTTTCGCTCGCCGCACCATACCGTTTCACAGGTAGCCCTGGTAGGCGGCGGCAGCAATCCGCAGCCGGGTGAGATAAGTCTGGCCCATAACGGCGTTCTCTTCTGCGATGAGTTGCCCGAGTTCCAGCGCAGCACCCTGGAGGTCCTGCGTCAGCCGTTAGAAGACAGAGTTATCAACATCTCGCGTGCCAAGTACAGCATCTCCTATCCATGCTCCTTTATGTTTGTGGCCAGCATGAACCCCTGTCCCTGCGGCTATTACAACCATCCCACCAGGCAATGCTGCTGTACACCCGGGCAGATTGTCCGCTATCTGAACAAAATCTCAGGACCTCTTCTGGACCGCATCGACATACAATGTGAGATAACGCCCCTCTCCTTCGATGAACTTAGTCGTACAGCCCCGGGCGAGAGCAGCGCTATCATCCGTGAGCGGGTAATCCGGGCCCGCAAGATACAGGAAGAGCGTTATAAGGAAGAACCCAACGTCCATTGCAATGCCCAGATGACCAGCCGGCTGATGCACCGTTATGCCGAGCCTGCACCCGAGGATATGGAGATGCTTCGCGAGGCCATGAACCGCCTTCAGCTCTCAGCCCGTGCCTATGACCGCATCCTGCGAGTGGCCCGTACCATTGCCGACCTGGAAGGCAGCGGACAGATTCAGACGCACCACCTCCAGGAAGCCATCGGCTACCGCAACCTGGACCGCAGTTCCTGGGGAGAGTAGGAATGTGGGGATATGAAAAAGCGCATTATTCCGTCTGGAACAATGCGCTTGGCTTTTATGTAAAACAGAATTGCTCTTAGAACTTCAGGTCGGCACCGGCCTTGAACTTAACAACCTTCTTGGCGGGGATGTTGATGGTCTTCTTCGTAAGAACATTGATACCCTTGCGGGCAGCACGCTCAGAAACAGAGAAGGTACCAAAACCAATCAGAGCAACCTTGTCGCCGGCCTTGACAGCACCGGTGATAGCATCCAGAGTGGCTTCCAGAGCCTTCTTGGCATCAACTTTACTCAAACCTGCGCCTTCTGCAATCTTTGCAATCAATTCAGTCTTGTTCATAACTTTGTGTTTTTTAATGTTAATAAATAGGTTTATATCAGTAAATTTTATCACAAATATATGTATTATAGCCGTAGAGCCCAAGTTTTTTTGTAAAAAAATGTAATAAAAGACGAAAAAATACCATTTGTGCGGCCTCTTATAGGTCCTTTCTTGTTTAATTTTCGTAATTTTGCGCCCACAATACAGAAATTCAGAATTATGAACAATATGCCTCCTGTAACCAAGAACCTGCTCATTATCAATGTGCTGTTCTTCGCTGCCAGATGGGCTGCCGCCCTTCCGGCCTATGGTATTGACCTGGATGACGTGCTCGGCCTGCACTTCTTTATGGCCAGCCACTTCTATTTCTACCAGCTCTTTACCTATATGTTTATGCACGGCAGTTTCCCTCATCTGTTCTTCAATATGTTTGCCGTATGGATGTTCGGTCGCATCATGGAGAATACCATGGGCAGCAAGCGCTTCCTCTTCTACTATCTCACCTGCGGCCTGGGAGCCGGACTGATGCAGGAGGTGGTGCAGTTTGCCAACTATTGGATTGAGGGACTGGATGCCTATGATGCCGTACCGTTCAACGGAGCCGTCATCCCGATGGCGGATTTCCTGAACCGCTGGACCACCGTAGGCGCCTCGGGTGCCGTATATGGTATCCTGCTCTCCTTCGGTATGACATACCCTAACGAACAGATGTTCATCTTCCCCTTGCCCGTACCCATCCGTGCCAAGTATTTTGTGGTAGGATATGCCGTACTGGAACTGCTCTCCGCCTTCAGCCGTCCCGGAGACGGAATAGCCCATTTTGCCCATCTGGGCGGAATGCTGGTAGGTCTGCTGCTCCTGCTGTACTGGCGTAATGGCGGCGGCAATAGCCATCGCAGCCACCGTAATTACTATGACCGTGACTACTATGACCGCGGCTCCTCGGGCGGTTTCAGCTTCCGCCGCTGGTTCGGACAGAAGTTTGCCCGTAAGAATCCTGACATCAAGGTGACTTATGGCGGCAAGTACCAGCAGGACTTCAGCTACCGTCAGCGTAAGCAGGAAGAGGAGGAGGAACTGAACCGCATCCTGGATAAGGTAAAGAAGAGCGGCTACGCCAACCTTACCGAGGCCGAGAAGCGCCGTCTCTTTGACAAAAGCCGCCAGTAATGCAGGATAAAAGGAAAAAGTCCAACCCCCTGATACGTCTGCTCACAGGCATCTTCCTGGGAGCCAATATCTGCACCATTCTGCTAATGTGGCTGGCCGTACTGTCCACTTTTGTATCCCCCGCCACGCATCCCACCCTTTCCTTACTGGGCCTATGCTTCCCGATATTCGTGGCGGTGGACATAGCCTTCTTCTTCTTCTGGCTCATCTTCCGCTTTACCCTGGTATGGGTACCCCTGGCCGGCCTCCTTGTCATTGCCGGCTATGCCATGGACTATTGCCCGGTCAATACCCGTGTGTATCCTTCTGACAGCGCCATCTGCGTCGTCACCTACAATATGGGCGGTGCCAAGAACGATGAGAAACGCCAGGAAGTCATCCGTTACCTTAAGCTGAAGTCCGCCGATATCGTATGCCTGCAGGAAGTGTGGGGCAACCTGATGAACCAGCCGGAGTTCACGCAGATGGCTGACTCCATGGGTTATCATCTGGTAAAAGGACAAGGCAACTGCATCCTCACCCGCTTCCCCGTTTTGGGTGATACCCTTCATATCGGATATCCTACCCGTAATAACAGCAGTATGGCCTGCTGGATATACTGCCAGGCAGACAGCCTGCTGCTGGTAAGCAACCATCTGGAGAGCAATGCCCTCTCCGACTCAGACAAAACGGAGTACAAGAACATGATTCTGGACCCGGAGCAGGAACGCGTGGAGCAGGGAAGCAAGCTTCT
>CACYMI010000147.1 GCA_902775385.1 uncultured Bacteroidales bacterium | reverse complement strand
GACCTATCAGATGGAAGCTGACGGAAAGGCTTATGCCACATTCCGTGGCAAACTGCAGATAGTAAGTTACAATACACGCTTTAAGGTGGAGAGTGATGGCACGGTGAGCACAAGTTCGGAGGGTGTGAGTGTAAGTGGCGCTACATGGGTGAACATCATTATGGCGGCCGCTACGGATTACAATGCCAGCAAGGCGGGTTGCGTGAGCGGTGTGTCGGCAGCATCATTGGCGTCGAACGTCGCTACCCGTATCAACAAGGCTTACGACAAGGGGTATGATGAATTGCTTGCCAGTCACACGGCTGCCCACAGTGCCCTGATGAACCGTGTGGACTTGCAGTTGGGCGGTTCCTCGGCATTGACGACTGAGGAGCTTATCAAGTTCTACAACGCTTCGGACCAGAACAAGTCAAGCAGCGACGGCCTCTTCCTGGAAGCTCTGTACTTCCAGTACGGACGTTACTTTACCATAGGTGCCAACCTGGATACCAGCATTCATGCTCCCTCTAATCTGCAAGGCATATGGAATGATCGCAGTAACACCTCGTTCTGGCATTGCGATGTACACGCTGATATCAATGTGCAGATGAATTACTGGCCGGCTGATCCTACCAATCTTTCGGAGATGCACCTGCCTTTCCTGAATCATATTCTGGACCTGGGGGCTCCTAACAGCAATTCACCCTGGTATCAGTTGGCTGCCAAGGTCAAAAGCGGTTCCAAGGGATGGATGGTGGCAGTGGAGAATAACATCTTTGGCGGTACCTCAACCTGGAGCAACGGCTCCATGAAGACTTGCGGAGCCTGGTACTGTACCCATCTGTGGCGTTACTACAGATACACTATGGACCGTGCGTTCCTAAGGAGAGCCCTTCCCGTTATGTACCAGTGTGCCCTTTTTATTAAGTCTATTGCTACAAAAGACAGTAACGGATTGTATGAGATTACAGGTGAATGGAGTCCCGAACACGGTCCGGTGGATGTCACTGCTTTTGCTCAGCAGACCAGCTATGAGTTGCTGGATGAGGTGATGAAGGGACATGCCGAACTGGGCAGCAGCTCGCCTCTCACAACTTCCCAGATTGCGTCTGTTCAGGAACTTTATGACAATTTTGACAAGGGATTATGGACTGAGCTCTATAACGGTAATACCTGCATATCAGAGTGGAAGAATAATCCGCTGTCCGACCCCGGACACCGCCATCTCTCTCACCTGATGTGCCTTTACCCGTTCTCACAGGTCAGTGCCTATGACCAGAGTGATACCGGGAAAAAAATGTTCCAGGCTGCCTATAACGGGCAGATTGCCCGTAACGGAGATGTTACGGGATGGTCCATGGGATGGCAGACGAATACCTACAGCCGTTGCCTGGACGGTGACCGCGCCCGTAAGAACCTCTCATTGGCTCTGCGTCATTCAGGCAGTTATGTGATTGAGATGGGTAATTACGGCGGTTGTTACTATAACCTGTTTGATGCGCATTCGCCCTTCCAGATAGACGGTAACTACGGTTGTACCAGCGGTATTGCCGAGATGTTGCTGCAAAGCTATGACGGAGTTGCTCTGCTGCCTGCCTTGCCGACCGCATGGGCTAAAGGCAGTGTCAGCGGTTTGAAGGCGGAAGGCAATTTCCTTGTGGATATGCAATGGAAAGGCGGCAAGCTGTCCTATGCTAAGTTGACCAGTTGTGCCGGTGCCCCCCTGATGTTACGCAGCACATCTGCCATAGACCTGAGTAAGGCATATTTCTATGTGAATTGCAACAGGGTTATACCTGCCCAGCGTCAGGACGGCACATTCTCTGTTGAGTTGAAGAAGGACGATGTGCTGGTTATCTCCCTACAGAATATTGATGAGGAGATGACTTCCCTGCATCCTGTTTCTGTTTCACTTCCTACAGAAGGAGAGTCTGTGTATGACCTGGCCGGCCGTCGCTATGCCAGTGTGTCAGGTCGTTGCGGCATACACGTGGTGAACGGGCAGAAGTGTATGCTGCGGAGGTAAGCCCCCCTTCAGCATAGCTTCCTTCTTTCCTTTTGCTGTTGGTTCCTTGGTTTCCGCATCGGGAGCCTGAGGGTAGGAGAGACCGTCAGTCAACACTTGTATGGCTCGGAGGACAGTGGGATCATCCTCATTGATAAACTGCAGGTAATCCTGCATATCGCGTGCATTGTAGATGATAGCCCCGAAGATATTCTGTTCAAACAGCGTTCTGCTCTTCTGCAGCATCAGGTTACGCCGTTTCAGGTCATGTTCCTCGCCAAAACGGGCAAAGCGCTCCAGCAGATTCTCCTTACGCAGGAATTTCTCCACGTCTTTCACGTCATTGAATTTGCTCAGTCGCTGACGGTTCTCGTCGGTATAGGCAAAGGCAAACTGCCTGATGAGTCCCGTATAGGCTGCCTCCTTATAATATGAGGTCATGGCTGAGGTGTCCACGGGAATAAAAATGTCGGGCATGATGCCGCCGCCGCCATATACTACACGTCCCAGGTTGGTATAGTACTTTTCTCCGTCCTGATGAATGCTGTCTTGGTAGAAGAATTCGCCGCGTTCGTATCTGGCAATCAGCTCATTGTCGTAGTCCTCGCCTTTTCCTTTGGCATAAGGTTTCTGGATACAGCGTCCGCTGGGCGTATAGTATCGCGCTATGGTCAGGCGTACCACACTTCCGTCAGAGCGGAACTCCATGGGTTGCTGAACCAGTCCCTTACCGAAACTGCGGCGTCCTATGATTGTGCCGCGGTCATTATCCTGAATAGCTCCGGCAAAAATCTCGCTGGCGCTGGCACTGATCTCGTCCATCAGAACCACCAGGGGCAAATGTACCAACTGATTTTTATGCAGGAACTCATTTGCCATCTGAATGGCTATGTGCATGTATCCGCCCTGATTGCCACGAAGGTCGATAATCAGGTTCTTCATCCCTTTTATGTTCAGGTCAGCCAACGCTACCAGCATCTCGGCGTAAGTCTGTTCTCCGAAATCCTTGACCCTGATGTAGCCTGTCTTGTCATTAATCATATATGAGGCGTCCACGCTGACCACGGGAATATCACCGCGCTTGACGGTGAAGTAAATGATATCCTTGGAGCCGTGACGCTTCACACCTAATTTTACCTTGGTGCCTTTCTCGCCCTTCAGGTACTTCATCACCTGTTCGGATTCCATTCCCACCAGTGACGTCTTATCGGCTGTGATAATGCGGTCTCCTGCCAGGATGCCTACCTTCTCGGCAGGGCCTCCGTGAATAACGGACATTACATTAACGGTATCCCTCTCCATGGTAAACTGGATTCCG
>CACYMI010000146.1:3746-6819 GCA_902775385.1 uncultured Bacteroidales bacterium | reverse complement strand
GGTCAGCAGACTGTTCTTACCAAGTCCATAGATGAGCTCATGGCAGACGGTTCCATTGCCATAACAGGTACCGATGTCGAGGATGCAAGAGCCGTATCCCAGTCAGATAACATGAACAACATGGAATATGCGGTTTCACTTGCACTTACTCCCGAGGGAGCACAGAAGTTCGCTGAGGCAACACAGAGAGCCGTATCCCGTGGATATGAGACCATCGGAATTTATTACGACGGACAGTTCGTAAGTGTTCCCAGAGTAAATGATGTCATAGCAAACGGATCTGCATCAATATCCGGATCCTTCACATACGAGGAAGCTGAGAGACTTGCTTCCACCATAAGGATCGGCGGACTCACGGTAGAGCTGGAAGAGCTCTCATCTTCAGTGGTAGGTGCACAGCTCGGATCGCAGGCGATCAGGACATCCTTCCTTGCCGCAGGATTACAGGCAGGAGAATGAGAAGCCGTCCATCTACCCTGACTATACGGATGTGACCGTTCCCGTTAACATTGCTCCGCTGAACTTTATGGTGGAGCAGGCCGAGGAGGTGGTGGCTCACTTCAGGGCAGGGGACACGGAATACAACTATGGCAAGGGCAATAAGGTTATTATTCCCTTGGAGGAATGGCGGCAGTTGCTGGCCTCGGCAAAAGGCGGGAAGATGACCGTGGATGTGTATTGCAGAAGGCTGGGGAAGTGGAGCCGTTACCAGCCCTTCGGCATTGAGGTGAGCGGCGACAGCATTGACGCCTATATCTCTTACCGTGCTCTGGCTCCTACGTACGTGGGATTCGAGCATCTGGCTATCCGTCAGCGTTGCCTGGAGGACTTTACGGAGAGCGATATCTTCAATACCCGGCAGATTACTACTGAGAAGCAGGGGCATTGTATCAACTGTCACAGTTTCCAGAATTACAGGACGGATAATATGATGTTCCATATCCGTATCAGTCATGATGCCACCATGATTGTGTCTGACGGCAAGCCGAGGAACATCCTGCTGAAGACGCCTCAGATGATTTCGGCAGCTGTATATCCCTCGTGGCACCCGACGCTGCCATTGATTGCCTTCAGTACGGACCGTACGATGCAGTCGTTCCATACACGTGATATTACCAAGGTGGAGGTGATGGAGGCTGCCAGCGATATTGTGTTCTATGATGTGGAGAAGAATACCGTGCAGACGGTGCTGGGCGACAGCATTGAGCTGGAGCTGTTCCCCTCATGGAGCCCTGACGGCAAGTGGCTTTATTTCTGCTCGGTGCGGCATGACTTTGAGCCTATGAACAATGGCATGCATGAGACGCTGAACCATTACAGGCAGTTGCAGTATAATCTGTACCGGGCTCCCTTTGACATGCGGACGCGCAGGCTGGGTGAGCCGGAGCTGGTGTATGATGCCAGGAGCAAGGGGCGCAGTGCCGTGGAGCAGCGTGTGACGAGCGATAACCGCTACGTGGTGTTTGCCGAGGGGCCTAACGGTCTGTTCCATATATGGCATCCGTCGGCCCAGATTGAGATTCTGGATCAGCGGACGGGTAAGCTGGTGGATACCAGGCCGATTAACAGTGTGAGGGCCGAGAGTTATCCGTCCTTCTCAAGCAATGACAGGTGGATTCTGTTTGAAAGCCGCCGGGATGACGGTAACTATACACGCACTTATCTGGCATACTTTGACCGGAAGGGCCGTGTGCATAAGGCTTTCCTGATACCTCAGGATGATCCTGAGTTCTTCCGCCTGTCCTTATTCAGCTGGAGCCGTCCTGAGTTTATGAGGGAGCCGGTCAGGGTGACGCCGCGGATGTTCCTGGAGCAGGCGCTGAAGGAGCCGGGCAGGGCTGTGCCTCATCCTGACGAGACTTCGGGCTACACTCCGGCAGAGGTACAAATGGACCAGTGGGGAATTAACTGACATTCAAATGAAAATAACCAAATCCGTATTTCAGGCTTTAGCCTTACTATTGTGTCTGGCCTCGTGCAGCGAGAGCATTGACACTTCCTCAAGGTATGTCTTCAAGGATAATACCGTTGTGAGTTACCTGGAGTCCCATGCCGACTACAGCCAGTACGTTTCGGTGCTGAAGAAGGTGCGTGTGAGCCGGCGTAGCAATACCAGTATGTATCAGCTTCTGTCTGCCAGGGGTAACTATACGGTCTTTGCGCCTACCAACAAGGCCATAGATGCCTATCTGCAGAAGCTGGTGGATGAGGAGCTGATTGCCTATCCGTCATGGAGCGCTTTCACTGACAGCGCGAAGCTGGATTCTGTCCGTAAGGTGATTGCCCACAACAGTGTGATAGACGGTGGCGACATGGAGGAGCAGACGTACTATACCAGCAGGTTTCCGGATGTCAACAACGGGGAGATTTCTTTGCCTAACATGCTGGACCATAAGGTAAGCGTGGTCAGTGTCAAGAACAATGATACGGTTTATGTATGCGGGGATTGTCCCCTTGACCCGCGGAATATCGATATCCCGGTCATAAACGGTGTTATCCACCAGATACATAAGGTAATAGCACCGGATGATGTTACGGCGGCCCGCTACTTCAGGAAACTGCTTGAGAAAGATGAGGAGGGTTTTCTTGTTATGGCCAAGTGCCTGCGTGCCTGCGGATTGTTTGATACACTCTCGGCCATCCGTGACGAGGTGTATGAGAACCTGTACCAGGAGGGTAAGATTCCCGACCTGAATGCCTATATGAGTCATGGTTTTACGGACGCTTCGGGAAACGCTTCCTCTAATGCGCTCTCGCCGGAACACCGCAAATATGGTTTTACCATCTTTGCCGAACCGGATTCCTATTGGCAGCAGCAGGGGATTGACCCACACGCCGGAAATGTGCCTGAGCTGATGCTGCAGTGGATTCTGGACAATAATATGTACCTGTCGGATGACGTATATACCACCGATGCCGACTATACCAGTCCTGATAATGTGTTGAACCAGTGGACTACCTATCATGTGCTGCCGATGCGTATTGAGGCTAATAAACTGGTGTATCATTGGAACGAGACGGGCTACTCCCGCGGCACGAAGATTCCTACCATTCCTGTCATGGAGTGGTATGC
>CACYMI010000146.1:0-3737 GCA_902775385.1 uncultured Bacteroidales bacterium | reverse complement strand
TGCTGAAGATATTCGAGAGTAAGGAGAGCCGGGGCGTGTATCTGAACCGTTTCCCTAATATAAATAAGGAGCGTACGGGGGACGGGCATGAGAACTCGTGCGACGAGGATAAGGTGGGATGCCTGATTATGAAGGAGAGCGAGGATGCTGTGACCAGCGATATGGTGAATGCCATCCTGTATCCCATAGATGCCCCCTTGGCCTACAATAATGCCACACGTAACAATCTGGGCAGGGAGCGTCTGCGCTTTGACTGCTTTGCCCTCTTCCCCGAGAGTATGACCAACGGTATCCGCCGGGCTGACTCTGCCCAGGACAAGTATAATCATGTGTATATCCCAACTGACAAGTATTACCGTTACTTTGACAATATGAGCATTATGAGTGATGATACGCATTTCATTCACTTTAACGGCTACAATGTCTCCTGGGAGAACTATGACGGGGATGAGGACAAGTGGCTGGGCCGGTATGATGTGATGTTTACCCTGCCGCCTGTACCCAAGCGCGGAACGTATGAGCTGCGCTATAAGGTGCTGGCTACTGGGGCTCGCGGCGTGGTGCAGATGTATGTGGGCAGTGACCCTGATAACCTGCCTGTGGCGGGTATCCCTGTGGACCTTACAAAGAGTATTCAGGCGCTGTGGGGCCAGTCCGCTACGGTTCAGGATACGGATGACCAGGATTACAACGCCGAGATTGACAAGAAGATGCGTAACAATGGGTTTATGAAGGCCAGCCAGTCAGTTGCCAGCGGCTCATATAAGTGGGAGCGCGGCAATACAGTTTGCTCACGCCGCATCATCTGGCGCGGTACCATGGATCCCAATAAGACTTATTACGTGCGTTTCAAGAGCGTCCTGGATTCTGACAAGAAGGAACTTTATATGGATTACATGGAACTCTGTCCCAAGGAGGTGTATGACAATCCCAACGAACCGGAGGACCTGTGGTAAATATGCCTGTTATTGTATGAGAGTGCTCCGGTGTCTTCTTCCTGCCCTGTTCGTCCTTCTGGCTGCCGCTGTCCTGGCCCGCCCGGGAGCGGATCCGGTGAATTGCCTGCTGCCGAAGCCCAAGATGCTTAAAGAGAACGGAACCCGCTTCAGGATGCGCCGCGCTGTGCGGCTTACGGACCCCACAGGATGTACGTTGCTGGCATCGCTGTTCAGAACGTCCGTAAAAGCCTCTGCTACGGTCAGGGTCTGTATGACAGACGATGCGTCCCTCGGTACATTCGACTATGTCCTGGAGGGTTTTCCCAACGAGGGATACAGGTTGAGTGTCACCGACAATAAAGTCACCGTTACCGCCGCTTCCCGTATTGGCGTTATCCGTGCTGCGCAAACGCTTGCGCAACTGGCTGCTGCCACGGGCGGTGCCTACATTCCGGGTGTGGAGATTACGGACTATCCTGCCTTCAAGCTTCGCGGCTTTATGCATGATGTGGGACGTTCATTCATCAGTTTCGATGAATTGAAGAGGGAAATTGACTTGCTGGCACGTTTCAAGGTTAATGTCTTCCACTGGCATCTGACGGATAACCAGGCTTTCCGCTTCGAGTCGAAGTGCTATCCTCAACTGAACAATCCTGCGGCTATGACCCGTTTTGCCGGTCAGTACTACACGCAGGCCCAATGTACCGCGCTGGAGGCTTACGCTGCCGAGCGCGGCCTGACTGTCATTCCTGAGATAGATATGCCCGGTCACTCTGCGGCCTTCACTACGGCAATGGGCTTTACTATGCAGAGCGATCAGGGGCGTGTAGCGCTGAAGCAGCTGCTTAGAGAGCTGGCCGCTGCCTTTCCCTTGGCCCCATACATCCACATGGGGGCCGACGAGGCGGGTACTACCGCAGCCTTTGTCAACGAGATGTCGCAGTTTATCAGGGATTCACTCTCGCGCCGTTGCATTGTCTGGAATCCTATCAGCGGTGTCAGTATCACCTCCTCTTCCCTGCCATATATCGGGATGACGGAAATGTGGAGTACGGCAGGCCGGAAAGTAAGTGGCGTTCCCAATGTTCCCAATATCGACTGCCGCTATAACTACGTAAACCATTTTGATGTCTTTGCCGATCTGGTGGGCATCTACAAGAGCAATATCTATTATGCACAGCAGGGCGGCAGCGAAATTGCGGGCGCCATCACCGCTCTGTGGAATGACCGCAAGACTCCCTCGGAGCAGGATATCATTGGCCAGAACAGTCTTTACGCCAATGTCATGGCCACTGCCGAGAGGGGATGGATAGGCGGTGGCAGTCAGTATATAGAGGCCGGAGGCACAACACTGCCGGAGGGCGGAGCGGAATATGAGGAGTTTGCCGACTGGGAGCGCCGTTTCCTTTATTATAAGGATATGTGGCTCAGTTTCGAACCCGTTCCGTACGTCAGGCAGAGTAACGTGCATTGGCGGATTACCGACGCATTCCCCAATAACGGCAATCCTGCCGCCGTATTTCCGCCGGAAACCGTCAGGGACGATATCCTTCCTGCTACCTTTACCTTCGGCGGGCAGACTTACGGTTCCCGTCCCGCTACCGGTGGCGGTATCTATTTGCGTCATACCTGGGGTGGTACTGTACCTGCCTTCTTCAGTAGCCCGCAGCTGAACGCTACGGCCTATGCCTGGACTTATGTCTATTCGCCGAAGGCGCAGTCCTGCGGCGCTCTTATCGAGTTCCAGAACTACGGACGCAGCGAGAACGACAATGCGCCTGATATCGGGAAATGGGACCGTAAGGGGTCACGTGTATGGCTGAATGATGAGGAAATACTGCCGCCTGTATGGACTAATGCCGGCAGAAGCATTCATGCTGAGGCGGAACTTGAGAATGAGAATTTTCCTGCCCGTCCGCCCGTCAGGGTAAGGCTCCGCAAGGGGTGGAACAAGGTTCTTCTGAAACTGCCTTACGTCGCTACTCCCGGTGTTCGCCTGAACAAATGGATGTTCACATTCGTACTGACTGTCCCTGATGGGCATAAAGCCCTGGATGGCATAGTCTATTCTCCCGACAAGTCAAAATGATCTCAAGACGGTGACTGGTTAATATAAAAAGAGAAAGGGCCCACATCTGATGTGAGCCCTTTCCTGTTATATAGGGTGTAAGTTGATTACAACTTGTTTTCGGCCGTTACCCTCGTACTTCTTGAAGTTCTTGATGAAGCGGGCAGCCAGATCCTTAGCCTTCTCCTCCCACTCAGCAGCAGTAGCGTAAGTGTCGCGAGGATCGAGGATAGCGGGATTTACGTTGGGCAGCTCTGTGGGAACCTCGAAGTCGAAGAAGGGAACCTTCTTGGTGGGAGCCTTCAGGATGCTGCCATCCAGAATAGCGTCGATGATACCACGTGTATCGGGAATTGAGATACGCTTGCCAGTACCGTTCCAACCTGTGTTAACGAGGTAAGCCTTAGCGCCGCTCTTCTCCATCTTCTTAACCAACTCCTCAGCATACTTTGTGGGGTGCAACTCCAGGAATGCCTGGCCGAAGCAAGCAGAGAATGTAGGAGTGGGCTCAGTAATACCACGCTCTGTACCAGCCAGCTTAGCGGTAAAACCAGAGAGGAAGTAGTACTTGGTCTGCTCTGGAGTCAGGATAGATACTGGGGGCAGTACGCCGAATGCGTCAGCAGAGAGGAAGATAACGTTCTTAGCCTCAGGACCAGCACTCTTGCCATTTACCTTCTGGGCAATCTTCTCGATGTGGTTGATAGGATAAGATACACGAGTATTCTCGG
>CACYMI010000145.1 GCA_902775385.1 uncultured Bacteroidales bacterium | reverse complement strand
GGTGAGAGCCAGTCGAAGTTGACAATGGAGTTGCGGGCTTCATCAGGACGCTTGTCGCGCTTGGGCCACTTGCGGATATCGCGGTACAGACCTACGGTTGTAAGGTTGCGTCCGGGAATCAGGAACATCTCGTCGCCATAGGCAATGAGGTATGAGAAGGGGAGCTTGCGTGTATCAGGATGGTGCATCAGCTTGCCGAAGCAGACGCTGAATGTGCCGATGTGGGCGGGCATGAGGATATAGCTGCCGCTGGCTGTCTTGGTTCCGCGGTCCAGTACACCCCAGTGCATTGGGCCCATCTTATAGGCGTGGTTGGAGAAGTTGGTGGCCGAACCTGCATTATAGAAGCTGAACATACCGCCTATGAGCAGCGAGCTCTTGTGATGGCTGGCCGAGAAAGGGCCGCAGAAGGCGGCGCAGGCCTCGCCGTTGCTCATGAAGCAGTTGGCGAAGAACAGGCTGCTCTCTGCCGTAAAGCCGTCTGTAATGGTACAGGCCTCGCCGACGAAACAGTTCTCCAGTTTGGCATTGTTCAGTACCGAGGAGCCGTTATAGATAACGGAGTTCTCGCAGATAACACCTACGCCTACCTTGACTACGGCACCTGGCATACTCTTCAGGGTACAGTCCTGCAGACGCAAGGCACCGTCTATCTGGCAACCGTCACTGATATGGCAGTTGACAATAGCTGTGGTATGTGAGATGCGGACGCCGTTTCCGATAGTGGTAACGGACTTGCTGGAAAGCTCAATCTTGTTCTGGATGAGCTGGCGGACAGCCTGGGTGAATTCCTTGTCATGCTCATACTTTACCATCAGACTGGCCAGCTGCGAATTCAGGCCGTCGAAAATCATGACATTACCTTCACCTACCTCATTCAGGACAGATATGACGGTTCCCTGGCCGAAGGTGGCGTCACTGGTGGTGTTAATGATTCCCACGTGCTCTATCAGGCAGTCATCGCCTACAATCACGTCACGCAGGGTAGCGTAATGGATACCCGAGTGCTTGCTGAAACCGGGAGCCACTTCCACCTCATTCTGGAAAACACCCAGGGTAACATGCCCGTAGAACTCGGCATTACTGATATACTGCGGACTGAATTCGTCCTTTACCTGAATGGTTGACCAGTCTTCTGCGATACAACCTTTGTTAGTGAGGATGGTAATCTCCTCTTGCGTCAAATTTCTCATATATGGTTAATTTTTAATTAGGGATTATCGGTTAGCAGCCTCTCCTCATCCCTCTCCCAAGGAGAGAAGAGTCGGTTAGCTTATTTCCGTTATCGGTTATCGTACCTCAGTCCTAAAACTATTTTATATTTTTTACTTTTCACTCTTCATTCTTCACTTCTCACTCTTCACTTTTCACTCTTCACTTTTCACTCTTCACTTTTCACTCTTCACTTTCCCTCCCCCTCGGGGGAGTCGGAGAGGGGTCTCACTCTTCACTTAAAAGCGAGCGGGCTCTCTCTATCATGGAGTCTGTGCCTTGTGCGGCCAGGTCAGGATCCAGCGAACAGGGGATATCGGGTGCTATGCCGAACTCTATCTGCTGTTTCCGGGCATCAAAGTGCGGACTGGCACTGAAGCGTACACTCCAACCTATGGGCAGCTCACTGCTGAAGGGAAGACCTGAGCCTCCGCCCGTACAGTCGCCCATTACGGTTACCAGAGGCATCTCCTTCATATCCCGCACAAAGGTATTGGCAGCACTGTAGCAGGAGCGGTTCGTGAGTACGATACAGCGCTTCTGCCAGCGGACACCCTTACTGGGTTCAATATATTCAGCTTCCAGGGGAGAAAAGTCATTATGGCCTGTGCCGGTCTTATGCGAACGGTACCCAACCAGCACCTTCTCGTTGGTAAAGCGGCTGGCCAGTCTGGTTTCGTTGTCGAGGTTGCCGCCTCCGTTGCCCCGGATGTCCAGAATCATTCCGTTGCACATACGCAGGGAGTAGAACATGTCATCCAGGTTGCCGTCGCCAATGGCGTTCTGAAAACTCTCATACACCACGTAGGCGATATTATCCGTCAGGATACGGTACTTGATACCGGCAGCCAGGTTATAGTCGGTCTGCAGATAGGCATCGCGCAGCTCCGCATCCAAGTTCAGGGGGTAGTCCTCCTTCCATGACCAGTTACGGCCCAGGTCCAGGCTGCTGGACAGATTCACATGTCCGTCCTTCAGCTCGCCTATCATCTGACACAGCACTTCGAAGAGCTGAGCCCTGGACATACGGGGATTGAGCCGTGCGCTGTACTTGGCATGTATATCAGCCCATGAGATACCCAGCTGCGTCTCCTTATAGTCCAGGAAGCAATACTGACGGTCAATGATGTTCCAGAGGGCATCCAGGTTCGTCTGGGGAGTCTCGTCATAGTCCGACTCTCCCCTTTGGCAGGAGCAGAGGGTCAGCACAAAGGCCAGGAGCAGGAGCAGTTTATCTTTCATTGCGTTTAAGAAGCTTTAGGTACCTTACATATCCTATCATAAAGGAGTGGTTGATATCATGCATACGGATACCGTTAATATTACTCTGGCGGACATCACCCATATAGCCGAAGCGCAGGGAGGCGCGTGAGAACTCCAGGTCCATGGTAAGCAGATGCCTGAAACTGAGGGCATTACCCAGGTACGAGAAACAGACGTTATGGTCACGGCTGCCCTCTGAGATATCATAATAGCTTTGGCCGAACTGGGGGCTGAACATACATCCCATAAGGGGGAGGTCGGCCTGATAGGTGATACGGACGGGCAGCTTGCGAATCCTGAACTTATACGTTCCGCCTGCCGAGGCAGATACATCTATACCGAACCTGCCCTGGGCGGGATTATTGGAATTACGGGCTACATACAGGAAGCCTAAGTCTGCTCCCACCTGGCCGCCGGCCTTGAGGGAAAGACGGTCAGATAGCTTCCAGTGGTAATGCCAGCCGGCATCATAGGCCAGGCGACCACCGCGTGCCGTTGCGGTACGGGCGGGATTCTGCGTATGGGAGTAGGCTCCCTGCAGGAGGCTCTGGAAGGAGATATGCCCCTTGGCCATACGGGTCATACGCTCACGGGCAGTCAGGAAGCTGATCTGGTATCCTGTATATTCCATGGGCGAGAGGTAGGTATCCAACTGGTTGCTGTACCCGAAGCCGAA
>CACYMI010000144.1 GCA_902775385.1 uncultured Bacteroidales bacterium | reverse complement strand
CCGTCACACCAGAACTCGAGGGCGAAATCCGCCACCTTCCGCAACATACGCTCCACTACCACAGAACCCTGGGCCCGGAGGGTATTCCTGATCCACCCTTGCGCATTGGGACTGCCGCACAGCATCAGGCCGCGGCCGCTACTGCTCCAGGGAGCCTTCAGCAGGAAGGATTCTCCGTCCTGCGCCGCGTCAAGAAGCTGTTTTATCTCAGTCTCCGTCTTGCAAAGACGGGATTCTCCCACCAGCGCATCGCCTATCAGACCGTCGCGCCTGCAGGCTGCCAACGCCTCCACAGCCGTCTGTCGGTGCGAGAGCCAGCGCAGCCGTTCCATCTCCTCGTCAGAAGGCAGGAACTCATCAGTCACCCCAGCCTGTCGCAACTGGTGTATAAGGGCAGGGCTCCAGCCCCAGGGACATATCTCATCCCCCGGCTTCAGCTGCAGTCTGTCCTTTCCGTTCCATACAATATCATCCTCTGCGGCCCACCAGTTGGGGAGCCAGTAGAGCTCGTCACGCATCTGCCGGATGATGGCTGGCGGGGTGTAGCCGGGATTGCCGTCGGCAAGCGCCATATCGTTCTCGGGATTGAAAATATATACTTTCATGTTGCAAAGTTACACATTTTATTACATCTATTATTTTGCGGAGCGGAAAAAAAGTCCTACTTTTGCGCTTATGATGAAGATTGATTGTTTTATTCCCTGGCAGAGCGACGGGCAAGTTGCCGCCACCCTGCAACAGTTAAAGGCTGACGAACAAGTTAAGGACGTTCACTTTCTGCGCGAGGACGGTCCCGGCAATATTGACACCCTTCGGTGGATAGCAGAGAAGGCTACGGCACCCTACCTGCTGTTGTACACCAAGTACGATACCCTGCAGTTGGGCTATTACGCCCTGACCCGTATGCTGACCATCGCAGAGGACAGCGGAGCGCTGATGCTGTATGCCGACCATTACATAGCACTCCCCCAAGGAAAGAGCAGGGAGGAGGCTTTAATTGACTGTCAGTTAGGTTCGGTGCGTGACGACTTCCAGATGGGTTCTCTGCTGCTGATACGCACATCTGCCCTGAAGGATTATGTGGCTCAGGCCCAAGGGGTAAATTATAAATTTGCCGCCCTGTACGACTTCCGTCTGTTTGTCAGCCGCAGGATGCTGCCTGTTCATATAGACGAGTTCCTGTATACAGAAGTGGAGCAAGACACCCGTCTGAGCGGACAGAAGCAGTTCGACTATGTGGATCCCCGCAACCGCGACCGTCAGATAGAGATGGAACAGGCTTGTACCGCCCATCTTAAAGCCATTGGCGCTTATCTGGCCCCAGAGACCTTCCAGGATAAAGATTTCTCGGAAGGTGAGTTTGCCGTAGAGGCATCCGTCATCATCCCCGTCCGCAACCGCGAGCGTACCATAGAGGACGCTATCCGCTCGGCATTGGAACAGGAGACATCTTTCCCCTTTAATGTCATCGTTATCGACAACCACTCCACCGATGGCACAACAGAAAAGATAAATAGAATAGTCCAAAGTGTAACAGAAAGCCTCCCCTCGGGGAGGTTTGGTGGGGGTCTTATACACATCATCCCCGAGCGCACCGATTTAGGCATCGGCGGCTGCTGGAATACAGCCGTACATCACCCCGAGGTGGGACGCTTTGTGGTACAGTTGGACAGCGATGACCTGTACAGCTCACCGCAGACGCTACAGCAGATGGTGGATGCGTTCCGTGAGCAACAGGCCGCCATGGTCATCGGTTCGTACCGCATGTGCGACTTCCAGCTGAACACCTTACCGCCGGGCCTTATCGACCATAAGGAATGGACACCCGACAACGGACGCAACAATGCCCTGCGCATCAATGGCTTAGGCGCCCCGCGTGCCTTCTATACCCCTGTGCTCAGGGAGCTGCAGATTCCCAACACCAGCTATGGCGAGGACTATGCCCTTGGGCTGATGTTCAGCCGTCGCTACCACATAGGACGACTGTACCACGAGGTTTATCTGTGCCGTCGGTGGGAGGGCAACAGCGATGCGGCCCTGAGTCAGGACAAGATCAACAAGAACAATACCTACAAGGACCACTTACGTACCCTGGAGATTCTGGCCCGTCAGCAGTTGAACAAGAGCAGAGAGCAGGTTCCGTCGCCTGTCGAAGTAGAGAACTTCTTCCAGAGCGAAAAAAAAAACTGGTCTGATGCCGCCGCCCGCTACGAGGCCCTGAGCGGCGTTCAGACAAAGGTGTTAGCCGAGGGGCAAAAACTCTCAACTGTCAACTCTCAACTGTCAACTCTCTCCGCCCAGTGGAACCCCGCCCGGATGGTCAGCACGGGAGCCAATATCAGCAAGCAGGCCATAGAGAAGCGGCCCTGCTTCCTGTGCGACAGCAACCGGCCGGCCGAGCAGCATGCTCTGCCTGTGCTGGGACAGTACCAGTTGCTGATAAACCCCTTCCCCATCCTGCCCAAGCACTTTACCATCCCTACCCGTGAGCATACACCTCAGACGATAAAGGGGCACTTTCAGGACCTCTTTAAGATAGCCCGGCAGATGCCCGACTATATGGTATTCTACAACGGCCCCCTGTGCGGAGCCTCTTGTCCCGACCACATGCACCTGCAGGCCGGCAGCAGAGGTATCGCTCCGCTGGAACGTGACTGGAAGCGCATCTATGAACCAGCCCTGAAGCCCTTTGCCGAAGGCATCTCCATCCTGACGGACTATGCCTGCCAGGTGCTGGTCATCAGGACGGGGAATATTGCCGAGGCACAGAAACGCTTTGACTACATCTACAACCTCCTGCCCCTTCATGAGGGAGAGACGGAGCCCCGTATGAATATTGTTTGCTGGAAGGACGCCGAGGAAGTGGTGACCCTCATCTTCCCGCGTGCCAAGCACAGGCCCGACTGCTACTTCGCCCAAGGCGACGAGCAGCTGCTCATCAGTCCGGGTGCCCTGGATATGTGCGGTCTGCTTATCACGCCCCGGGAGCAGGACTTCCGCAAGCTCACCCCCGAGATGGCCATAGATATACTAAGAGAAGTAAGCCTCACCCCAACCCTCTCCCAAGGAGAGGGGGCATAGGCGTTTTAGTTTACGGTTTAGTAGCTTCCAGCTTTCAAGTTTCATGGTTCATGTTTCAGGTTTCAAGTTTCAGGTTTCAG
>CACYMI010000143.1 GCA_902775385.1 uncultured Bacteroidales bacterium | reverse complement strand
ATCTTCAACTTGTCGCTTCCTGCAGCCTTGAAGCTCATATCCAGTCCCTTTACGCTATGAGTGAGGGCTCCGAAGGAGATGAAATCCACGCCTGCCTTGGCATAGGGAATCATATTGTCAAAGGTAATGCCGCCGCTGGACTCTGTCTCGCAACGCCCCGCTACCAGCTGAACCGCCTTGCAAGTGTCCTCGGGGGTGAAGTTGTCAAACATGATGCGGTCACAACCTTCGGCCAGTGCTTCGTCAAGTTCCTTCCAGTTGCGAACCTCACATTCTATCTTCAGGTTCTTACCCTTCTCCTTACAATACTGCTTGGCCCGTGAGATGGCATTATGTACACCACCGCAGAAGTCAATGTGATTGTCCTTGAGCAGAATCATATCGAACAGACCGATACGGTGATTCATTCCGCCGCCTATCTTAACAGCCTCTTTCTCCAGCATTCGCATACCTGGTGTGGTCTTACGGGTATCCAGCACACGTGTCTTAGTGCCGGCATCAATCAGAGCCTGCTGGTACTTGTGCGTCATGGTGGCAATACCGCTCATACGCTGCAGGATGTTCAGCATCAGGCGTTCCGTCTGCAGCAGACTCTGCACCTTGCCCTTCACACTCATCACAATGTCACCGGGCTTAACATGGGCACCGTCCTGAATAAACACCTCCACCTGCATGGCGGGATCAAAGCGGTGGAATACCTGTTTGGCAATCTCCACACCGGCAAAGATACCTTCTTCCTTGATAAGCAGTTTACTCTCACCCATCTCCGTATCCGGGATACAGCAAAGGGTGGTATGATCTCCGTCGCCTATGTCCTCGGCAAAAGCGAGGTCAATAAGTCTGTCATTTAATTCTTCTACACTTAACATACTATATTAAAATTCAAAATTTATAAATTCAAAATTATAACCCTAGAACTATTAGAACCCTTCTCCTCCCCTCGGGCGACTGGGGTCTTTAGAGAAAGCACTGAATGTGCTTTCGGCCCCACAAAGGGGAGCGAATCCCCATTCGCGACGGAGGGCAAAGGACGGGAGGGGGTCAACTACTCATGATGATACGGTTCCCCGTTCAGAATGGTCATAGCCCTGTAAATCTGCTCAGTAAAGAGCAGGCGGATCATCTGATGGCTCAGCGTCATCTGCGAGAGCGACACCTTCTCCTGAGCCGCAGCATACACAGCCGGGGAGAATCCGTACGGACCGCCCACCACAAATACCAGACGCTTGGGGCCTGCCGCCATACGCTTCTGCATCCACTGCGCGAACTCAATACTGCGGCGTTCCCGTCCGTGCTCATCCAGCAGCACAATATAATCGCCCGGCTGGAATGATTTCAGAATCAGCTCCCCTTCCCTCTCCTTCTGTTCCTTCTCGCTAAGATTCTTTGTTCCCTTCAGTTCTGGAATAACATCAATACTGAACGGCACATAGTGACTGATACGCTGCACGTACTCGTCAATGCCGGCAATGAAATGCCTGTCGGTAGTCTTGCCGACTACGGTGAGGGAAATCTTCATTCCTCCTACGGTTTAATATATTCATAACAACCTGCATCCGGTCCCTCGTCAGCAGTACGTGAACGCCCCAGTCGGTCGGTTTTCAGGCCGTTCATCAGCAGGGGATCGGCCATGTTGCGTATGAGGCTTGCGGAGTCAGGCGTGAAGTCATAGATAAAATTCTCTGTGTCGAAGACCTTGAAGTTCTTTTCGCCACGCGGCTCTATCTCTTCGAATCCTTCCTGGTCGAATACACAGTTGATGAAATGGTCTTCGTCATTCTCCCCTACGGTACGCAGGTAACAGTTCTGGAAGTAGTAATATTCTGAGTCCTCATACTCATTATCCAGATTACCCATAATCACATCCTCCTCATAACCGATGATGACGCTGTTCAGGAACTGGATATACTGCAGGTCGTAATGCACTTCCTCGTCATTCTGATTGGCCACATACAGGGCATAGCCACGGTCATAGCTGAGAGGATAGTACTGCGCAATGGTGCAATGGCAGAACGAATTGGCACCGCCAAGGACTGATACGCATTCGCCCAGCGTGTTACTGATCTGCGTGTTCAGGATCTCGGCATTGCAGTTGACCAGCCTCAGGCCGTCGCCCCCTATATTATGGATAATACAGTTCTGCATGGTAAGCGCCAGATGGTCAAGCGATGTACTGTCCACCCTGACGCCCCAGCGTCCGCTGTGAAGGTCGCAGTTGATGAACTTATTGTTGTAGCTCCCCTGGTGAATGGTTATACCCTTCCATCTGCTGGGCATGTTGTCATAGAAGAGGTAGTCGAACATACGGTCCGTCCTGGCTCCGCGGAAGATAACCGGCTTCGCTATCGTTCCCTCGGCATTGATCCTACCGTACACATCCACCGCCGTACTGTCATGCATCAGCAACCGCGTGCCAGCCTGCAGATTCAGCGTAGCCCCCTTAGCGATTACCAATGAATCATAGATAAGGTAAGGCTTATCCGTCAGCAGGGTACTGTCACTCTCTATCACCATTCCATGAATGATATAGGCATCCACGGCGCCTGCGGTGAGAAGGACTCGCTGCTGCGTTCCGTTTTCCAGGTTAAAAAGCAATTCGTCTGAGTAGCTGACAGTGTCACATGTACCGCTCTCAGGCAGTGTTACCTCTATGCGTACAATAATACTGTCATTCTTGCGGATAAGGTAATCATTACCCACACCCTCAGCCAGGAACTCACCGTCCACATTCACCCGGAAGAGGCTTTCTGTCCCCTTCAGCAGACGGATGTCGGATACACGCAGACCGTTGGAGTTCTTGTTGAAAACGTAGAGTGTCTTCGTGGGACTGGCGATGGTAGATATCAGCGTGTCAAACCGTACGGTATCGTCCGAGAACTCCAGCCGGAAGGACGGATCGGTAGAATAGGCATCATAATCAGAGCATGCCGTAAAGAGCATGGCTAACGAGAAAATGAGATAATAAAACAGGCGTTTTTCCATTATTTTTCCTCGGGTATATTCTTAAGAATAGACAATAACCAGTCCCATACTATCTGAACGGTGGGAATCAGCAGTTTCTCGTCAGGACTGTGAACCCCGCGCATCGTAGGACCTACACTTATCATATCCATCCCCGGATACTTCTCGCTGAAGAGGCCGCATTCCAGACCTGCATGGATTCCCAGCACCTGAGGCTCCTTGTTCATGAGCTTGCGGTACTGCTCTAC
>CACYMI010000142.1 GCA_902775385.1 uncultured Bacteroidales bacterium | reverse complement strand
ACATGATGCTCCGTATCGTTAATCAGACCAAAGGGTGACACGCTGCCAGGCTCCAGACCCAGATAACGCATCATACGCTCTGGCGAGGCGAAGGACAGCTTGCCCGGCGCATTCTTTCCCTGCGCCAACAGGGCAGCCTTCAGCCGATGCTCCAGCTCGTGAATATCCAAGTCATAGTCACAATGAAGGCAGACCAGATAATGCTGGTTGCCCTTATGGTTACGCAGGAAGATGTTCTTGCAGTGAATGCTGCCGTCATCCGTCCACCACTGTTTGGCTTCCTCTATGGTCTTACCTTCGGGATGATTATAATTAGTAAAGGCAATGTTATGCTCTCTAAGGAAGGCAAGCACCTTTTCTTCTCTTTCCATAAAAATATGATTATATATAATACTGCTTCTCCAATTGCTCCACCACCTGTTCCAATTCGGCATACCATTCCTCACCGAAGCGGCGTATCAGCGGCTCTTTCAGGAACTGATACACACGTATGCTACGTTCCTTACCCAAGGCAATAGCATCCTTACAAATATCCCAACGGTGATAATTAATACCCACAAGACTGCCCAGCTTCTTCTCGCGGATGGGATAAAGATGACAGCTGATGGGACGCTTAGGGAGCAGACAGCCTTTCTGACCGCGAAAACAACAGTCACAGGACCCTATGATACTGGTAACCAGCTCACCCTCCGGGTCCGTATAGGCAACGCCCTGACGGTCAATCACCGCCTGAGCCTGAGCACTCATCTCAGGCCATATTCTGTCCAGCTGATCCTCGATATAAGCCACCTCGTCTAACGTCACAGGTGCGCCGGCATCTCCCTCCTCACAACAACGGCCCTGGCACTTACTGATGTCGCAGCAGAAGTATTCCGTAACGATATCCATGTGCACAATCACATCGCCCACCATCAGCATAGGCGGCAATTCCGTCTTACCACTGTATGGGCAACTGTCCATGTGCTTGCAGGTATTGGTTACAAAGATTAAAGTGGTTGTTTCCGAAGAACCCCCTATAGGCGCTCAGGGGACTGGGATGAGCCGAACGCAGGATACAGTGCCTGTCGGAATCTATCAGCGTCGCCTTCTTGCCGGCAGGAGCACCCCACAGTAAGAACACCAATCCGTCGCGTTCACGGCTCAGCGTACTGATTACAGCATCCGTGAATATCTCCCAGCCGTGTCCGCTATGACTGAAAGCCTGATGCTCACGCACACTAAGACAGGTGTTCAGCAGGAACACACCCTGCTTGGCCCATCTGGTAAGGTTACCGCTCTGTGGCATGGGAGCACCCGTTTCCGCCTGTATTTCCTTGAAGATATTCTGCAGCGAGGGCGGAAACTGCACACCGTCATTTACGCTGAAGCACAAACCGTGCGCCTGACCGGGCTCATGGTAAGGGTCCTGACCAAGTATTACCACCCGCACCTGGTCAAAAGGCGTAGTGTCAAAGGCATTGAATATCAGCCCGCCAGGGGGATAACAAACGCAGGAGCCATACTCCGAGCGAACGAACCGGGTCAGTTCCTCAAAGTATGGCTTCTCAAATTCAGTATGCAGACGAGCCTTCCAGCTCTCCTCTATTCTAACATTCATTTTATCAGGCACTTACCTGTCATGTCGGCAGGCTGCTCCAGACCCATGATGTGCAGGATGCTGGGAGCCACGTCGGCCAGAACACCATTCTCTACCTTAGCCTCCTTATTCTCTGTGACATAGATGAAGGGAACAGGGTTCAGTGAGTGAGCGGTATTAGGAGTGCCGTCAGGATTCAGCGCATTGTCGGCATTACCATGGTCGGCAATGATAACGGTCTCGTAACCTGTCTCCTTGGCAGTCTCCACCACCTCGTTCACGCACTTGTCCACAGCCTTCACGGCAGCCTCGATAGCCTCGTAAACACCAGTGTGACCTACCATATCACCGTTGGCAAAGTTCACCACGATAAAGTCATATTTATCTTCCTTGATGGCAGCCACCAGCTTATCCTTCACCTCGTAGGCGCTCATCTCAGGCTTCAGATCGTATGTGGCCACCTTGGGACTGGCAACCAGAATACGCTCCTCACCCTCGTAGGGAGCCTCGCGTCCGCCGTTGAAGAAGAAGGTTACATGCGCATACTTCTCCGTCTCGGCCGTATGCAACTGCTTCAGGCCCTTTGAGGCGATGTACTCGCCCAGGGTATTTGTCACGTTCTCCTTGGGGAAGAGGATGTGAACACCCTTGAAGCTGGCATCATAAGGCGTCATACAATAGTACTGCAGGCCGGGGATGGTCTTCATGCCCTGCTCAGGCATATCCTGCTGCGTCAGCACAATGGTCAGCTCCTTGGCACGGTCGTTACGGTAGTTGAAGAAGATAATCACGTCACCTTCCTTGATGGTACCGTCCACCTTGCTATTGTTGATAGGCAGGATGAACTCGTCAGTCACACCCTCGTCATAGCTGTCCTGCATGGCAGCCACCATATCCTCAGCCTGCTTGCCCTCGGCGCTTACCAACAGGTCATAGGCAGTCTTCACACGTTCCCAACGCTTGTCACGGTCCATGGCATAGAAACGGCCTACAATGCTGGCAATGGCGGCATTACCCACCTCGGCGCACTTGGCTGTAACCTGCTCAATGAAACCCTTACCGCTCTTGGGGTCGGTATCACGACCGTCCATAAAGCAGTGTACAAAGGTATTCTGTACGTTGTATTCCTTACCAATCTCAATCAATTTGAACAGATGATCCAGTGAAGAGTGAACACCGCCATTGCTGGTCAGACCCATCAGGTGAACGCTCTTGCCGTTCAACTGAGCGTACTCGTAGGCATTCACAATCTCAGGATTCTTCAGGATGCTGCCGTCGGCACAGGCACGGTTAATCTTCACCAGGTCCTGATATACGATACGACCGGCACCGATATTCAGGTGACCTACCTCAGAGTTACCCATCTGTCCGTCGGGCAGACCCACGTTCTCGCCGCAAGCCAACAGCTGACTGTTGGGATAGTTCTTCTGCAAATAATCCATATAAGGAGTAGGTGTATTGAAGATAACATCACCCTTACCTTTATTACCGATGCCCCAGCCGTCCAGGATCATCAAAAGCGCTTTCTTAGCCATAATAATCTATATTTATTTTACGTTGTTTCTTTTTCAGGGTGCAAAATTACGAATAAGTGAGGGATAAATGAAATAAAATCGATTTTATTTCTTTATCCGAGCGAAAGTAATTTCGAGGCGATAGCGTCAAA
>CACYMI010000141.1 GCA_902775385.1 uncultured Bacteroidales bacterium | reverse complement strand
AACACCTAACCCATCCTGTGATTACTTTTCGTTGCTTCTTACAGTCGTATCATATAAAGCGGGTTAGGTGTTAGGTTAGGTCTTTGGTTAGGTGTTCAGGCAACACCTAACCCGGCAACACCCCGATAACCATCGGCCTTGAAAGCCTATTTGGTGATATGGTGATATGTTTTTCAGGTCAACTTTTTTTAGGCTTACATCGGAGTGAAAGTTCGAAGAGCAAGCCAAAAACGTCCTGGCTCAGGGGCCGGCAGGCAACTTCTTGTCAGGCTGAAGCTAACTCGCTATCGCTCAGACATATCTTCAGCTTTTCCTCCCAGAAGCAGCTTGCCTCTAAAGACCCCTTCGTGCGGAATGTTTTTGGCTTCGCTCTCCGCCCCGCCTTCAACTATGTTTGTGAGTCTGCTCTCGCAAGCGATTATATAAACTTAAAACAACAACACTTATGATACTGCGTGCCGATGATATAGTAATGCGGAGATTACGAGGGCGATGCCTGCAATGGCAATCAGAACAAAGGTGAGAGGTCTGTTGCCTATGCCAGAGGCGGGATGTGGATTCTCTATGTAGGTACCGTTGGAGATAAGTTTCAGGGTATGGTCCAGAATGTAGTCGCCATCGTAGTGAAATTCTTCCTCGCTGAGCGGAATGTTACAGTCGGGTATCACACCACGCAAAGCGGGCAGACGGTCGGTAACGGTTTCATCGATGACTATGCGTACCATAGGAATGGTGGCTGTGAACTGACTGTTGGCGAGTTGTATGTTTGCAAACTTTTCACAGGTCTCGCAATGGTAGGCGCTCTTGGTCTCACGGCCCACAATGTAGCCGCGATAATTGCGTTTGACGGTTCCGGCCAGGAAGGCTGAAGCTGAGGCGGAATGGCTGTCGATGAGCACATACAGGCGGCCGTTGTAGCCCAGAGAGTCAATGGATGGGCTATAAAGATTGTATCGCCAGCAATCCAGTTTAAGGTGGGACTGCTGAAAGTGGCAGCATTGACTTTCAGGTAACCTTTATGCGGACAGTCGGGTGTTCGTCCCATCAGGGCGCGAGTGATACGTGCCATTACATCACCATGCCCGCCATAATTGTTGCGTACGTCGAAGATAAGGTTGGGCACCTTATTGAGTTCTGCAGCATGGATGGCTTCTACAATGCTGTCGCAATCCACCCGGCTGAGTTCGAAGGTGCTAAGGCCAATGTAAAGGACGCTGTCGTTCAACTGCCGGATGCCAATGGGACTGTCCTTATAGCGGTTGATATCGTTGCGACGAAACCACTTCTTTCTGTCAGCATCGCTGCCTCTGAAACAATCTGTCAAGGGCAGTTCTACCCGTTCGCCGTCCTCAAACTCATAAACTATGGCCTTTCTCGCATTCTGGTCTCCCTTCTTGAAGGAATAGACGATTTTCCCCCCATAAAAGAGATCCTCATCTGCCACAGAAGTTACGCCGACATCGTAGAGGATTAAGTTACGTCGGGCGTTATTCCGCAGTTCGCTGACAGGTTTTCCATCGATGCGGGCAATGCGTCTGCCCACATAATTGGAATGGATGCCATCAGCGGCAATCAATACCACGCAGGCATAATTAGACGAGTCTCCCTCAGCTACATGCCCAACCATGAGGGGCGAATAATAATACTCCAGCCCTTGCTTCTTATCCTCCGGGTTATCGGGCACGGGACAGCGAATATCAAGGTGCGAATCGTGAATGACCTGGTTGTAATCATAAACGATATCGGCAAAATCCTTTAGCGCAATGCCATCGGCAGGAATGCGCTTAAGTTGCTTACTGACAAACCTGTCGTATTCCTGTTCGGTCATAAAATCTTCCAACGAAGGGTATATCTCTTTCACGCTGCTGGTCAACTGTTTGTAATCGGCCACCGCCTCGTCGTGTGTCAGATAGAATTTGGTGGGTTGTGGCTCGCACCTGCGGAAGGTAGAACGCAGGCCGAAAGGCGTCATGGGGTCACCCCCATCCGGATCATTGGAGATGTTCAGACGGATACTTGGCTCTTGGATAACATGGTAGCTATAACCCATGGTGCCAAGTACATCGCCACGCTTCAGGCGGGTACCCGTGGAAATAGCTTTGTCGCGCCTAAGTCCGTCAATCCAAAGCTTCTTGTTTCCAATCTTTAGTCCAACCATAATAGAGAGGCAGCGAATGTCCCATCCCTTGCTGCGGAACTCTGCCTGATGGTCGCGGGCGACTTCATTATAGGGTTTGTCTGGCCAGCCAAAGCTAGATGAGGTACATAGCGAGAAATTGTAACCGTAACTGTAATGTTCCACCACAGCATCATCAGGACAGAGAATCCCCGTTCCCTCTGGAGCGGTAATGAAGAGGTCGTAAATCACTTGCTCCTCTCCAATTTTGTCCTGCGGTCGGTAGAGGATTCCTTCTCCCGCCTTCTGTCCCTTGATGGGCCAGAGCCAGTTGTTATTTGATTGTGCTTTGCCAACGAATGGGCATAGCAGTAGCAGGATGAGGGGTGCGACCCTCATCGAAAAGATGAGATGTTTCATAAGTTTATGGTGTTAATTGATAAAGGTAATTTCCTACAGTTTCATCAGTTTTCTTATTCTCCGTAGGGATTGTCTGTGTATGGAATCTCTACTGGTGTGGTGATAAGGTTGACGATTCGGCCAGCGGCAAAGCGGATTTCCAATTTGTTTACGGATGATGCCGGGAGGTCAGGCAAGTTGTCTGTATCAACGGTTTCCCCGTTCAGTTGTATGGTAGCCTTATGCTCGCCATAGAGCGATAGGGCGGGGGAATGTTCTATGGAATCAGCCTCAATGTAGCTGCCGAAGTCGTTCTCCACCCATGTCCCCTTGAGCCAGGTTATGATAATCCGCTTTCCGCCATCGGTAAGTTCGAGCATCTTCTCGTTCGCAAACCTCATGTCTTCTGTTTCCTGCTTCGGCGCTTTGGCACGATGGGTTGCGTAAGACAGGCCGGCGGCAAAGGACAGACCGGCCAGAAAAACGGCAGAGAAGAAGATGGCTGCAATGCGCCAGAACTGGTGTCGGGCCGGACGCCTGACAGGTTGGGCAGATACACGGGGCTGCAGGATGCTGAACGTCTGGCAAAGCTCCTCGTAGTATGTCTTGCATTCAGGACAATGGTTCATGTGCTCCTGTAGTTGGGCCTGAGTATGCATATCTATGGTCTTATCAAAAAGGTCTGCCACCTTTTCCCTAAATTCCTTACAAGTCATAGTCCTATCTTTTTGTGGGGTATTTATCAGATGTTTTAAATCCCTTCCGGATTTTCTCCATTCCGTAGAGGAAACGGGATTTAACCGTCGGGAGCGGAAGGGACAGAATCTCTGCTATCTCGGCAAAACTGTTGTCGCCGTAGATTCGAAGGCGGATAACCTCGGACTGTTCCTCGGGTATTTCCCTTAGCAGCCGGGCAATACGTCTGTAGTCATCGCTATTCCCTGTTTCAGCAGGTGTATCGGGTATATCCGTTCTTTCATCCAATGGTACGGTTTTAATCCTGCTGTTGCTCGTCTGCCACTTGGTACAGATGTTTGTCAGCGTCCTGAAGAGGTAGTTTCGCAGGTTTAGGATTTCCTTCCCGCCGTCTTCTGTCAGCCTGGAGTGTACTTTCAGAAATGTTTCCTGTAGCACATCCTCTGCGCATTCATCGCCTGTCAGTCTGTAACATGCATACCTTAGCATTCGTGGCCGTTCTGCCTTGAACACCTTAGCAAGTTCTTCTTGGGCATTATTGTTTTCGTTGCTCATTTCTCCTGTTTTGAATAAACGGGTCTGTCATAAAGACTCTGATGGAACGGAAAAGATTTAAAACTGGCTGATTATTTTTACTTAAATACAAATATACATCTTTATTCCGGATTCTTTTACAAAATCAGATTGTAAGATTATTATTTTTTTAAATTTATTGATGGAAAGTAATTAAAGAAAACAATCATGGCTCACCCGAAGGGCGAAAGCTTGTGAGCCATACCAGAACCTTGACGCAGGCGGCGTATGCTGCCGCAGTCAATAAAGCCCCTTTATATGAAGAAAGGGGTTTGGGGAAAGTAGAATTTTCTTTGGTTCAGTTTCTTTTTGAAAAGAAATGAACGAATGTTTTGTTTCCTTTTACAAAAAAGAAATCCCCTCCTCAGGAGGGCTGGGGAGGGGAGGCATTTAAACTTAAAACAACAACATTTATGATACTGCGTGCCTGATGCTGCGTGCGGATGTCATGTGGGCATCGTAGCGGATCATCAGCTCACGGGTACG
>CACYMI010000140.1 GCA_902775385.1 uncultured Bacteroidales bacterium | reverse complement strand
CCTGCCATGCAGAGTGCCTGGCTCCATCCCTTCAATAACAGAAAACGGTCCAGGGATACAGACCCTCCAACCCCCTTCACGGGCAGAATCTCTCTTGGCTTCAGTTTCAGCGTACTGCTGATGAGCAGGCCTATTGCCGAGGTCAGCAGTGACACGCAGAAGATAATGGTGTAATTGTCAGTCCACTGGTAAATGAGCAGTCCCACGGTGGGCGAGATAGCCGTAGCCATGTTGTTGCTCAGCCCGTAATAGCCGATGCCCTCGGCCCTGCGTGTGGGGTGCAGCACATCTATGGCAACGGTACTGTTGGCTACCGTAACGGCACCTACGGGAGCACCATGCAGCGTACGGATGATACAGAACGAGAGCAATGAGCCCGCTACGATGTATCCCTGATGAGCAATGCCGTCAGGGCGTATCCGCTCAGCACCATGCCTATCTGGTCCTTGTTAGCCCCGAACTCCTCGCTCAGATAGAGTGGCAACAAGGGGGTCAGAATCATGAATGAGAAGTAGATCATGAAATTGGCGCACCATGCCTTGCGATAATTGTTGTTCCAGAGTCTTTCCATCTTTATTCAGTAGGCCTGTATCGTATTTTGGAATGCAAAGTTACACACTTTTCTTTGAAAACAGGGCAAAATCATAAAGAAACCACCCTGTATCGTAGGCCGGATGAAGAAAAATAACTATTTTTGTGAGAGAAAATAGTGGTTAGTGGTTAGTAGCCCCTTAAACTCATTAAACTCATTAAACCTCTTAAACCTCTTAAACCCATTAAACCGTAAACGGTAACTAAAAATAACAATTATGAAAAGAACAGCCTTATCCCTGACGGCCTTTATCTTCGGGCTCTCCTGTATGTTTGCCCAGCAGGCCATCTTTGAACATCAGAACATTGTATCTCCCCAGCAGAACGCTGACGGTACGGTAACCCTTCGCCTGCATGCCCCCAATGCGCAGAAGGTGGAAGTGACGGGTGACTGCATAGACGGTTACCGTAAGCAGATGGCCAAGGGCGATGACGGCACCTGGACATTCACCACACAACCCCTGGCACCAGAACTGTACAGCTACCGCTTCTATGCTGACGGAGTGGAGATGCAGGACCCCGCCAACTGGCACCGCAGCAGGGACGTGCGCAGCTTCATGAGCACCTTTATTATCAGTAAGGAGGAGGGCGACTGCGGTTATCTGTACGGGAACCATAATGTTCCCCATGGCAATATTCAGCAGGTGTGGTATGACAGCAAGACCCTGGGCATGCAGCGCCGTATGAGCATCTATACCCCTGCCGGATATGAGAAGGGCGGCAGACAACCTGATAGCCATGGGCAAGGCCGTTCCCATGATTGTGGTAATGACCAACGGGCACGCTGATAACGATGCCAGCCCCGAGTTTACCGCCCTGCAGCAGCGCGGCAGACAGAAGGCCAGTTTCGAGGAGAGCTTCCCCGAGATAAAGAGCTACATCGAGAAGAACTTCCGTGTAAGGAAGGGAGCTGACAATACCGCCATGTGCGGCCTTAGCATGGGCGGATTCCATACCTTCCATATCAGCCTGATGAATCCCGGCATGTTCGGTTATCTGGGACTCTTCTCAGCAGCCGTACGCATGGACCGTAACTCCAACAAGCCCATCGACCAGCAGATAGCCGAGAGTGCCGAGGTAAGCGGTCAGATAGCTGCCGTCTTCAATGCCAAGCCCCATCTGTACTGGATAGGTATCGGCAAGACCGACTTCCTGTATGAACAGAATAAGGGCCTGCGTGCTTATCTGGATAAGATGCAGTACCCTTATGAGTATTTCGAGAACGAGGACGGACACATCTGGCGCAACTGGCGCATCTATCTGACCCTCTTCACGCAGAAGCTTTTCAGGTAGCGGCCTTTCCTGCCAGATACATACCCAGAATCAGCGTGGCGGTTCCCAGGATGGCCATCAGCGTAATGCGCTCGTCCAGTATCAGGTAGGAGAAGAACATGGTCCAGAAGGACTGCAGGTAAATGATATTGGTGGCACGTACGGTGCCCAGTTTCTTCAGCGTCCAGTTCCATGCAATGAAGCAGAGCATGGAGGCAACAACCCCTAAATAGAGCAAGTTCACCCATACGGCGGGCTTGCTCATAATATTTATATCCACCATCAGCGGACTCCGCGTCCATATGTAGGGCAGGATGGTGATAAGGCCGTAAATAAATATCTTACGGGTAATGAAGAATGAATTGTAATGCCTTGAAAGCTTCTTGATAATCAGTGAATAGCAGGCCCATGTCAGCGAGGCGCACAGGGCCAGGATATCTCCCTTGGGGTTCAGGTGCAGCATCAGCTGTCCGTTCAATATTACCAGTGCCATACCTGAGAAGGCTAACAGCGAACCCACCATCTGCCTGGTACACATGCGTTCATCCTTATAGAACAGCGCCATCAGCACAGCCGTTATCAGCGGGGTGGAGCCTACCAGAATGGCAACGTTGGAAGCCGTACTGTACATCAGCGCCATGTTCTCCGTCAGGAAATACAGTGAACCGCCCATAATGCCCAGTATTAGCAGCAGCAGTTCATCCTGCCAGTTGTCCGCCCACAGCCTATTGTGTGAGATGAACCAGATGCACACGTATGCCAGGGCAAAGCGGTAGAAGAATATGTCGGACGGCATCAGCCCGTTCTCCAGCAGAATCTTTGAGGATACAAATGTCTCGCCCCAAATGGCGCAAACACCCAGTGCCACCACAATGGCCAGGTTGCTCTTTAAGCTATCAATCCAATTATTCATGTTTATGTGTTTTCAGAAATCGGATGCAAAATTACAAAAAAATCGGAAAGGAAGGCAAAAGAACAGTTCATTTTATGCCTGTGAGATAGTATTTACGGTTCAGTTTACCGTTAAAAGTCCTTTCTATATGGTCCACAATACTGAAAAACTGCGGAATCATATACTGTTCCAGCTTCTTTTGTAGGAAAGCACTCAACTCTTTCTTGTCAACTTCACTTCCAGACTGTGGCACTATATACAATCTCAGTACCGTTCCCAGAACAGGATGGGGACTGGGTGTGCAGATGCAGTCGGAAACGGCAGGGAAAGACAGGGCGACATCCTCTACCACTATGGGATTGACCTTGTAGCCGCCTATGTTGATGATATCACCTATGCGCCCCGTCAGGTGCAGGCGTCCCTGCTCGTCTATTCTGCCGCAGTCGGAGGTGAAAAGCGTGCCGTTGTGCAGTACATTGCGCGTCAGACCTTCGTCGCCTACATAGCCCTCCATCAGGGTATCTCCCTTGCAGGCCACATAGCCCTCTGGGGTAATAAAAACGGATGAGTGAGGCATGGGACGGCCCAGGCAGCCTGCCACGCAGTAATCCGAGTTGTAATTGTGAGTGCAGATGATTCCCGTCTCGGTAGAGGCGTAGGTGTTGTAGAGCCTGGCGTGGGGCAGAAGTAGGCATAACGCTTCCATGTCGGCCTGCGGCATCGGGGCGGCTCCTGTCTCTATGAAATCTATCTTGTCCGAGATGCTGCAGAGTTCTTTCCGGGCAAACAGCAAGAGCATACGTATGCTGGCGGGTACCAAAAATGTGGCAATTTTGGGATAGGGTAGCTGGAACGCGTTCAGGAACTGGTTCATATCCTTCATGCCTGGGGTGATGCAGAGTGTGGCACCTGCCATGACGGTGGGCCAAATCTTACTGAGGCTGCCTATGTGGTTGAGCGGTCCGCTGATGATGAATAGCAGATCCTCTGCGAACTGCATGGCGGAAATCAGGTTCCCTGCATCGGCCATGATAGCCTTGTGGCTAATCATAATGCCCTTCTGCTGCCCTGTTGTGCCCGTTGTATAGAGTATGTCTGCCACATTGCCGGGAATCGAACAGGCGTTTACCTCGTGCTGAATGGAACTGAGGCGTGCATCGGTACAGTTCTCTTCTAATGGCACAAAGGCTTTGCCTGCCAAATGAGCGGCAAAGTACTGGACAAGAAAAAAGATGCTCTGGGTGCTGCGGATAACCACGGCTCGCCCTTCGGCCTGCTGGTAATCCCTGCTATGCTCTGTTACCTGTTGCCATAGTTGTCCGTAGGTGATGGTTTCACTATCACAGATAACAGCCGTTTTGTCGGGCTGCTTCTCAGCCCACTGGCGCACGTAGGATTCGAGGTTTGAATTATAATCCATAATTATTTCGGTTATCGTTTAGCGAGCACAGTTGTAGCAAATTGCCACTTCGTTCTCGCATTCTGCTTGCGACACCTTCGGCGTTCTTCACTCTTCACTCTTTACTTTTAATTTCTCCTCCACCATGGCTACTATGCTATCAAGGGTCTTGAGATTCTTGGGTGTAGCGTCCTTGGCCTCCAACTCTATGCCATACTCAGCCGAAAGGGTCATAAGGATGGTGGTTACACCTAGCGAGTCTAAATCGCTGAACAGGAAGTCGGACTCAAGATCCACCAAAGGCAGCAGGTCCTCAAGTAGTTGTTTGATATTTTCTCTCATATTTTATTATTGAATATTTGCTTCTTCACCGGACCGCTTCGCTCCTCTGGACCGCTTCGCTATTCCGGATTTTTATCTTTTATCTAACTATGATTCTTCACTCTTCACTCTAAACTCTCAACTTGTTTTTGGCCTGCTGGCCAAAAACAA
>CACYMI010000139.1 GCA_902775385.1 uncultured Bacteroidales bacterium | reverse complement strand
GGCAGCGCAAAGCACCATCCAACGGTCTATGCGAACAGGTTCGGCAAAGGTATATTGCAAGTAGGGAGTCTTACTCTGCGAACTGGTAGCGCACCACTTTGTAGTCGGATTCTTGTCGTTGGCAAACTTTCCGGCTTCATTGGTTCCGTTCTGATGCGAGGCAGAAACGGTTTTAGGTGTCAGACGATTATCCTCCGTATTAGCGCCTAACTCATTGTAGTCTATCTCCGTTGTTATAGGTGTGAAAGCTGTCACATCATCCGCATGGCTAGCCGAGGTGGTAGCGGCAAAGACAAAGGTCTTGCGGTCCGAACTGGTCAGCTTAACTTCCTTGACTCCCTCCGGCAACGGAACACAATACTTATACATATACATAAGAGTAAACGTCTCGTTACTTTTACTGCTTATATTATGTGCGTGGGAAGAAGCGAAGGCCACATTCTGCTTCCGATACGAGCTACCCATGTTGGTACATGAGAGCGGCTCTCCTATCTTACCCGAGTAATAAGGAACATCTATGGTAACCGGTTCCTCTTCACCTATACCAACAGATACCGTACTGCCCGTTTCTGTTGCACTGGCCATAAGAAGGTAAAGGCAATTCTCGCCATCCTTCCTGTCCAGGGTAATCGTGCTTGTAGTTGCTATCCTCATGGCATTGTTCTTTCCGTCGGTACGGTTACCCATCACAAAACGTACGCCGTCCACCATCATTGTATCTGGTATCAGCTCTGCCGGATATGCGTAAGTGCTATAGGTAGCATTGGCATTACCACGTTGTTTGTCGTAGCTCATCAAATCGGTGTTGTAAGTGAACGAGGCAGGAGTACCTCCTGCACCTCCAACAGGAGTCAATTCGGGAGTCTTCAGCCTGACAGCAAAAGTCTTGGGCTGATAATGACCAATGGAGAAGGTCAGTTGAGAGTTGAGCGTTGAGAGTTGAGCGTTAGGGATTTCTTCTTCCAAGGCGTTCACCTCTCGGGCCGAAACGATTTCCGTTGGGAAGTGAAGCGTTACATCTTGTTGGTCCTGGCCGCTCCACTCGTACACACGTACTATCAGTTCGTCTGTCTCCTCGGCCTTCTTCAGAGCCTTTATACTCACCTTGTCGGTATTAAGGGAAACAAACGGCAGTAATCGTCCCATCTGCCCCAAGTGCTTAGGGGCTGCGAACGCCAGCAGCGGCTGGTTCAGACGGGCAGCCTCCATCTGTGTTTGCTCATTCCACTTACCATCGTGCGGAAAAAGAGAATAAGTGAAATGGTTAGGACCGATGTCCATATTGGCCTGATGGTCGTAATTCTTGCACGAGGGTGTATGCAGCAACGTCAGCCGAAGGCTCTTGGCATCCGGCTTGTCCCAACCGTACTTACAATCGTTCAGGACAGATACGCCGTAAATGCTGGAACTGTGGTCGGCCCACTGATGACCGCAAACCTCATACTCCTGACTGGAGCGCACACCCCGCTGTATGGTGCCCAATGAGATATCGTAGGTATCCTTAGTGGCACTGAAATAGAACGGAAAGTTTACTTTGAGCATACGCTCAGGCGTTTGCCAGTCCACCTCATTCACACAATCTATCCTGTCGGATATGGCAGTCATCCTTACATATTGTATAAAAGCGGAACCTGCTGTCTGTCTTCTTATGCGGAAGGATTTACGCAAAGGGCCGTCCTCTACCAATTGGATATCCGCCTCCCCGCCGACATATGCCGAAGGGGTACGGCAAACATCCGTATAGCTTATCTCCCAGGCAGGCCAAGTATCCTCGTGGTCGTAGATCAACTGCTGGCGTACCGCACTGTTGATAAGTGTGCGGGCATTTGACTCATCATAGAGTTTCTGAATATCGCCGTTTGCATTGATGGTCACCCTGTACCTGCCGTTGAACAGTTGCCGGCTTGCCTCCTCTGCCTGAAGGTCGGATGACAGTTCACTTTTTTCTCCCAAACGGATATCATAGACGGCATAGCCCAATGACGGAACAGTTGCTGCAAAGATAAAACTTACCTGACCCGTTTTCTCATTATAGCCGGTAATCTGGGACAATACCTCATTGCCATCAGGACCCATGACCCTCATATTGAACGGACGCTGAGGGCATACCATATTTCCTTCCACGACATCCGTGCGGTCGTGCGACAGCGGATTATAGACCACCATAGGGATACCCTCTACCTGCGTATCCAACGTTTGCGAGGCTGCTCCCACCGCATTCATCAGTTGCCGGCCGAAGGAACGGTTGGCCATGTAGTATTCGTTGTAGGAATATTCATTGGCTTTCAGCGTTGACGTCCCTGTTATACCATCGTGATGCTGCTGCCAGATGGTTCTGACCCATGCATCGCGCAATGCTTCGGTAGGATAATCAGCCGTACCTAACCAATAGGATAGCGAGGAAGCCTTCTCGGCGGCATCGGCAAGAAGTTCGTTCTTACGGTTCCATCTTTTCAGCAAACCCCAACTGGTATAGGCACCCACACCGTGTGTACGCATGGGGAGTTCGCTGTTCCAAACCTTATACTTGGCATTCTTGTACTGATCCATGTAGTCGAAAAACTCATCAGGGCTCACCAGTCTCACCTGAATCTTACCATCGGACTTCCCGACATTGTAGTTCAGCCAATAGGGTGTATTCTCGCCTTCCTTGTCAGCTTTGTCCTGCAAGCCGCCGCCATGATCACTCCGAGGCCCCACATACCTGACGTGTGCCGCCAGTCCGTAGCTGTTGTAATTCTGTTGAATCTTCTTCAGAGTTTCAGCATCCGAGGTCAGATCCTTATTGAACTCTTCGTGCGAATCGTATGCACCAGGCTTATACACCGCATAAATCTGACTGCCGTCCACACCTTGCCAGATACCGAAAGGAGGCAAACCGTCATAGGCTGCAGCCCCCCACCCCAACTTGGCCGTGTGGAACCCCTTTATTCCTGCGTGTTTGGCCAGCGAAGGCAATGCGTAAGAGAAGCCGAAACAGTCGGGCAACATGATGTCGTATCCGCCTCGAACGCCCAACTCATGCTGATAGAACTTGTTTGCATAGAGCATACTGTGCAGAATGCTCTCTGCCGATGACATCATTACGTCAGTGGCATCAACCGACATGCCGCTCACATGCCACTGGCCTCGGGAAACATACTGCTTCATCTTCTCGAACTCAGCAGGATAGTATTCCTTCATCCACATGTACTTGATAGCCCCTTCGTAATTGAGATTGAAGTTAGGGTACTTATCCATCAAGGCCATGTTCTGTGTAAGGGTATTCTTGATATACTCATTGATGGTAGTCTTCACGTCCCAGTTCCACTGGGTGTCCAGATGAGTATTGGAAATCAGGAACAATGTCTCCTTGTCCGCCTGTCCAAAAGCCAGGGTGCAGATAGCA
>CACYMI010000138.1 GCA_902775385.1 uncultured Bacteroidales bacterium | reverse complement strand
GCTGTGGTGGAAGGGCAGCTTGGCTACTGAAGCCAGGGCAGCTACGGCACCCTTCATGTCGCGAGAGTTCATGGGGTTGGCACCCGGAGCGAAGGGAACACTCTTCTGACGGCCGTCGGGTGTGGCACCCGTGTTACGTCCGTACACCACGTTGGATGTAATGGTCAGCAATGACTGAGTAGGAATAGCGTCACGGTAAGTACGGTGCTGACGCAGGTACTCCATGAACTTCTCAGTCAGCATAACGGCAATCTGGTCGGTCTCGTCGTAGTTGTTGCCGAAGGGCACATACTCGCCCTCCTCAATCTTATAATCAACGGCCAGGCCTGTCTCATCGCGGATGATACGGATCTTACAGTGCTTCATGGCAGCGATAGAGTCTGTTACGATAGACAGACCGGCGATACCTGTAGCACGGGTACGCTGAACATCACCGTCATGCAATGCCATCTCAAATGCCTCGTAGTCATACTTGTCATGCATGTAGTGGATGATCTTCAGGGCATTCACGTAAGTTCTTGCCAGCCAGCTCATCATCTGGTCAAAACGGGGCCAGAACTCCTCGAAGGTCAGGTAATCACCAGTGATGGGGCTGAAGCGGGGGCCTACCTGCTGGCCTGACATCTCGTCACGTCCGCCGTTGATAGCGTACAGCATACACTTGGCCAGGTTGGCACGGGCACCGAAGAACTGCATCTGCTTACCAATCTTCATGGGGCTCACGCAGCAGGCGATTCCGTAGTCATCACCCAGCTCGGAACGCATCAGGTCATCGTTCTCGTACTGGATGGCGCTGGTATCCATTGACACCTTGGCACAGAACTTCTTCCAGGCCTCGGGCAGACGGCTGCTCCACAGCACGGTCAGGTTAGGTTCGGGTGAGGGTCCCATATTATATAAGGTATGCAGCAGACGGAAGTCGGTCTTTGTAACCATGTTACGTCCGTCAACACCCATACCGCCTACGCTGGTAGTAGCCCAGATGGGGTCACCGCTGAACAGGTCATTATATTCAGGTGTACGCAGGAAGCGGACAATACGCAGCTTCATCACCAGCTGGTCAATCATCTCCTGAGCCTCAGCCTCGGTGATAAGACCCTTCTTCAGGTCGCGCTGGATGTAGATATCCAGGAAAGCGCTTACACGGCCGAAGCTCATAGCGGCACCGTCCTGATCCTTCACAGCACCCAGGTAACCGAAGTAAGTCCACTGGATAGCCTCGCGTGCGTTGGTAGCAGGCTTGCTCACGTCAAAGCCGTAGTTAGCACACATGCGCTCAAACTCCTTCAGCGCATTGATCTGATCGGTAATCTCCTCGCGGCAACGAACGATCTCCTCGGTAAACTCATTGATGTCAATACGCTTATGGAAGCGCTTCTTCTCCTCAATCAGGTTAGCGGTTCCGTACAGGGCGATACGGCGATAGTCGCCGATGATACGGCCACGGCCGTAGGCATCGGGCAGACCGGTAATGATGTGTGCATGGCGGGCAGCCTTGATGTCATCATTGTAAGCCGAGAAAACGCCTTCGTTATGCGTCTTGCGGTATTTGGTATAAATTTTCTTGGTCAAGGGATCCAGCTCATAACCGTATGCTTTCAGGGCAGCCTCCACCATACGGATACCGCCACGGGGGAAGATACCGCGCTTCAGGGGAGCGTCAGTCTGCAAACCCACAATCACCTCATTCTCCTTATCTATATATCCGGCACCATAGGCGTCAATGCTCTGGGGGATCACTGTCTCGGCATCATACACGCCCTTCTCGCGCTCCACCTTGAACATCTCGGTCAGCTTGTCCCAGAGCTTCTTTGTCTTCTCGCTGGGACCCTGCAGGAATGACTCGTCGCCATCGTACGGCTCATAGTTGTGCTGAATAAAGTCACGTACATCAATTTCATGCTTCCATGATGTACCCTGGAAGTCTGTCTGTAAATTCTCTAACTTCATAGCTAAATCATTAATGGTTTGTTACCCTTGAAGCCGATTGGCAAAATAAATCCTTTTCTATTTTATACCTCAAAGCCGGGTGAAAAGTTAAATAATGGTAATGTAAATGATTTGTCACATGCTTTATGAGACAGAATATGCGGTTTTTCTCATATTCAATGGTATGTATGTGGGAAAAAAGATGTAACTTCGCAGTTGAAATGGAAGAAAGAGTGTCCATAGCCATCATAGGAGCGGGAGCAGCAGGATGTTTCTGCGCCATTAACCTGAAGCGGATGATGCCCGATGCCGATATCCACATCTTTGAGAGTAAGGGAAGGGCATTGGCCAAAGTAGCCGTGACGGGTGGCGGACGCTGTAACCTGACCAATACCTTCCGCCAGGTAAGGAATTTGCAGGAGGTATATCCCCGTGGGGAAAAGCTGATGCGCAGAGCCCTTTCGGTATTCAGCGCAGAGGATACCTGCAGGTGGTTCGAGCAGGAGGGCGTGCGACTGGTGGCTCAGGAGGACGAGTGTGTATTCCCGCAGTCGCAGGATGCCATGCAGATAGTGAACACGCTGCTTTATAATATAAAAAGGTATCATATTCAACTGCATTTTAATGAGAAAGTTACGCACATTGACCTAAACAAATGGGATAGGGTAGTAGTGACGACTGGAGGCCATCCTACACCAGCCGGATTCAGTATGCTGGAGGGGTTGGATATTCCCATAGAGAAACCCGTTCCCTCGCTCTTCACCTTCAATGTGCAGGGCGACTGGCACCAGCTGCTGATGGGGACGGTGGTAGAGGATGTGCAGGCCTTCATTCCCGGCACGAAGTTCCGTAGCCGGGGTGCTTTGCTGCTTACCCACTGGGGAATGAGCGGACCGGCTATTCTGCGTCTGTCCTCATACGCTGCCCGTTATCTGGCCGAACATGACTATCAGTGTGCGCTGTGTATCAACTGGATGGGGCAGATGGCGGAACAGGAGGTAAGAGAGCGGTTGGAGGACATGATGCGGCTGCATGCCCAGAAGCTGATTACCAGTGCCTGGCCGCAACAGTTTACCGCCAGGCATTGGAATGTGCTGCTGGGTCGGATGGGAATACCCCTGACGCAACGCTGGGGAGCACTGAACACCAGGCATCTGAACAGGATGCTGAGTGTGCTGACAGCCGATGCATATCAGATCACGGGCAGATGTCCGTTCAAGGAAGAGTTTGTGACCTGCGGCGGTGTATCGCTGAAAGCCATTCATATCAATACATTACAAAGCAAGCAATACCCGAAGCTCTACTTCGCCGGCGAGGTGCTGGACGTGGATGCCGTGACAGGCGGTTTCAACCTGCAGGCGGCATGGAGCATGGGGTATGTCGCAGCTAAGCATATATCCACAACATATCAGACTAACAACCAGTAACAATGAGAAAATTAATCATGTTGATCATGTTGGCATTCCCCCTCTCAGTCATGAGCAAGACGGCGGATGCGGTACATCGGGGAGAGGATGCCAGGGAACTGTTTGACAAGGTGTTCAAGATGGTCTTCGGGCCGGAAGGGGCATCGCTTTCTTACCAGGTGAATATCGTGGGCCTATACAAGACCCAGGGAGATGTCATCTATAAAGGCAGGAAACTCAATTATGAGGAGAAGCGCTTTGCTGCCTGGGAGGACGGCCATGTAGCCTATATGGTGGACAAGGAGAAGAAAAAAGTGGAAATACGCGACTTCAATGACGAAAAGAAGGACAAGTATCTGTCCATGTTCAAGTATGATGTGAACAACTTTGACTACAGCTATAAAGATACTGGGGAATTCTACGAACTGACGGCCAAGGTGAGAAATTCCAAGTTCCTGGGGATACGGTATGTAACGGCCAAGGTTCGCAAGAGCAATCTGTATCCTGTAAGTCTGTACATCAAGCTGAGGTTCGTCAGCACCACGGTTCAGATATCCAATTTCCATAGCGGCGGAGTAGATGACTCGGCATTCATCTTCCCCAGAAACCGCTTCACTGATTACGAGTACGTGGACCATAGAAAATAAATATTTTAAATATATGAATAGAATACAATTTCAGTGTGACTATAATGAGGGGTGCGCCCCTCAGATTCTGCAACGGTTGGTAGAGACCAACCTGGAACAGAACATAGGATACGGTGAAGACCCGCATTGCGAACATGCCAGGGAACTGATCCGTAAAGCATGCGAGGCACCACAGGCTGATGTTCACTTCCTGGTGGGCGGAACGCAAACGAACGCTACTGTCATCAGCAGTATCCTGCGCCCTTATCAGGGTGTGATTGCCGCCACTACCGGGCATATAGCCGTTCATGAGACCGGTGCCATAGAACACGGCGGACACAAGGTGCTGACGTTGCCGGCCACTAACGGAAAGATTCAGGCGGAGCAGGTAAGACAGTGCCTGGCCGGTCATTACAGCGAGGACGGACCGGAACATGCCGTTCAGCCCGCTATGGTGTATATCAGTTATCCTACTGAATACGGTACGCTGTACTCTAAGCAGGAACTTACAGAGATACATAATGTATGCCGTGAGTATCAGATTCCCCTCTTCGTGGACGGATCCCGCTTAGGTTATGGTCTGGCAAGCAAGGAGTCTGACATCACTTTGCCGGACCTGGCCAAGTTAGCCGATGTATTCTATATTGGCGGAACCAAGCAGGGGGCGCTGTTCGGCGAGGCCGTGGTAATTACAAATCCAGCCCTGAAGAAGGATTTCCGCTACTTCATCAAGCAGGGTGGGGGAATGCTGGCCAAGGGCAGGCTCTTAGGTATTCAGTACGAGGTTCTGATGCAGGATAACCTGTACATGACACTGGCCCGCCATGCCAATGAGCAGGCAGAGCGCATCAAGGAAGCGCTTCTGCGGAAAGGTTATAAAATGGCCGTTCCCAGTCCTACCAACCAGCAGTTTTTTATCCTTCCCAATGAAGACCTGAAGCGCCTGGAGGAGGATTTCGTGCTGAGTGTATGGAACCAGCCGGATGCCGACCACACAACAGTCCGCTTCTGCACCAGCTGGGCCACCAGGAAAGAGAATGTGGACAAACTGATCAATAGCCTCACCCCCAACCCCTCTCCCGTGGGCGAGGGGAGAAATAAATAGAATGTATTGAGGTAAGAAATATGACGAAAGAAAAAAACAGTATAACTAAGTCTCCCTCTCCCTCGGAGAGGGCTGGGGTGAGGCATTGGCTCCTGGCTGCCCGTCCTAAAACGCTGACAGGGGCAATGATTCCAGTAATCTTAGGAAGTGCCCTGGCATATCATGATGGCGTGCTGAACTGGCCCCTTGTTGTGTGCTGTGCGCTGTTTGCCGGATTTATGCAGATAGCGGCCAATATGATAAACGATCTGTATGACTATCAGAAGGGTACAGACCGCGAGGACCGTCTGGGACCGGAACGGGCCTGTGCCCAGGGCTGGATTACACCAGAGGCTATGCGTAAAGGGATTGCACTGGTATTATGTTTAGCATCTGCTGCC
>CACYMI010000137.1 GCA_902775385.1 uncultured Bacteroidales bacterium | reverse complement strand
CTCTTGTTCTGCAACTGCTCCAGGGCACGGATGATGCGGAAACGGGTATTTCTGGGCTCAATCACATCATCAATGTAACCGTACTTGGCTGCCTGATAGGGATTAGAGAACAGATTCTCGTACTCAGCGATCTTGTCAGCCATGAACTGCTTGGCCTCTTCCTCCTTACCCTCAGCCTTCAGCTCCTTAGCCTCCTTGGCATAGAGCACGCTGGCAGCACCGCTGGCACCCATAACGGCAATCTCGGCACTGGGCCATGCATAGTTGGCATCGCCGCGCAACTGCTTACAGCTCATCACAATGTGGCTACCGCCATAGCTCTTACGCAGGGTAACGGTAATCTTGGGCACAGTAGCCTCGCCGTAAGCATACAGCAGCTTGGCACCATGCAGGATCACGGCATTGTACTCCTGACCTGTACCGGGCAGGAAGCCGGGAACGTCAACCAATGTTACAATGGGGATGTTGAACGCATCGCAGAAACGTACGAAGCGGGCACCCTTACGGCTGGCATTGCAGTCGAGCACACCGGCCAACTGGTTGGGCTGGTTAGCCACAATACCCACACTCTGACCATTAAAGCGAGCAAAGCCGATGATGATATTCTTGGCAAACTTAGGCTGAATCTCCAGGAACTCGCCATTGTCCACGATACCGGCAATCACCTCATACATATTGTAGGGATGGTTGGGATTGTCAGGCAGAATCTCATTCAGGAAATCCTCCTTACGGTCAATGGGATCCGTACACTCCACACGGGGTGTCTTCTCCATATTGTTCTGGGGAATATAGCTCAGCAGCTTCTTGATAAGGGCAATACCCTCCTCCTCGGTGCTGGCAGTAAAGTGTGTCACGCCGCTCTTGGTAGAGTGAACGCTGGCACCACCCAGCTGCTCCTGAGTAACCACCTCGCCCAATACAGCCTTGACAGGGCCGGGGCCGGTAAGGAACATGTAGCTTGTATTCTCAATCATAACCGTAAAGTCAGTCAGCGCGGGACTATAGACAGCACCACCGGCACAGGGGCCCATGATAGCGCTGATCTGGGGGATAACACCGCTGGCCATAATGTTACGCTGGAAGATCTCGGCATAACCGGCAAGGGCATTGATACCCTCCTGCAGACGCGCACCGCCTGAATCGTTCAGGCCGATAACGGGAGCGCCCACCTTCATGGCAATATCCATAATCTTGCATATCTTGCTGGCCAGCATCTCAGACAGAGAACCGGCGCTGATGGTAAAGTCCTGGGCGAAAACATACACCAGACGTCCGTCAATAGTACCGCAACCGGTAACCACACCGTCACCCAGATAATGCTTCTTCTCCATACCGAAGTTTGTGCAACGGTGCTGCACAAACATATCCATCTCTTCAAAACTGCCTTCATCCAGCAACATGGCAATACGCTCACGGGCCGTATATTTACCCTTCTCATGCTGCTTCCCAATAGCCTTCTCGCCACCGCCTAAACGGGCTTTGGCACGGAGTTCAACCAACTCCTTGATCTTTTCTACTTGAGTACTCATTTCTTTTATAAATAATGTATATATATCCTTATAAAAAAGTTACTTTTTCAGGTTTCAGCTGCAAAGTTAATAAAAAAAGAAATACAATGTCATTTCTCCATGTCTTTTTTTGAAAAGATATTTGTATCTTTGCAGCCCTAAAATACATCCGATCATCTATGGGCAAGCAACAATACGTACCCACCGAGTTGGGCGAGAAGAAGATAGGGGTGCTCCTGTGGCAGTATGCCACCCCGGCCATCATAGCCATGGTAGCCAGCAGCCTTTACAACATAGCCGACAGCATCTTCGTTGGCTGGGGCGTAGGTGACATCGCCATCAGCGGAATGGCCGTAGCCAGCCCCTTCATGAATCTCTCGGCAGCCTTCGGAGCCATGGTAGGCGTAGGAGCCAGCGTCACCATCAGCGTCCGGCTGGGACAAGGCAAGTATGATACGGCCCAGCACATCCTGGGCAACACCATATCGCTGAACATACTCTTGGGAACCGTCTTCGCAGCCGTCTGCATCTACTTCCTGGATGACATCCTGACCCTCTTCGGAGCCAGCAGCGCCACCCTGCCCTACGCCCGGGAATACATGTTCATCATCCTTTTGGGTAACGTAGTAACACACCTGTACTTCGGCCTGAACGCTGTCATGCGCAGTGCCGGCCATCCCTCCATTGCCATGAGCTGTACCTTCCTCACCATCCTTATCAACACCATCCTGGACCCTCTCTTCATCTTCGTTTTCCACTGGGGGATAGCCGGAGCCGCCTGGGCCACCGTCATCAGCCAGGGCGTCTCGCTATGTGTCCAGCTGAAACTTTTCAGCCGGCCCACCGAACTGCTGCACCTGCGCCGCGGTATCTACAAGCCAGACCTCAGCATCATCCGCCAATGTATTGTCATCGGCCTCAGCCCCTTCCTCATGAACTCATGCGCCTGCATCGTCGTCCTGTTCATCAACAACAGGCTACGTGACTACGGCGGCGACATGGCCATAGGAGCCCACGGCGTTGTCAACCGCATCCTCATGCTCTTTGTCACTACCGTCATAGGCCTGGTACAGGGCATGCAGCCCATCGCCGGATACAACTGGGGCGCACATAAGAATGACCGTGTATGGCGCGTACTGCGCTATACCATCGGCGTAGCCACCTGCATCACCTGCTTCGCCACACTCATCTGCGAACTGTTCCCCCGGCACATCATCTCCGTCTTCGGCACAGGCGACGAGCTTACCGGTATAGCCACCCGCGCCTGCCGCATTATCGTAGCCATGTTCCCTCTGGTAGGAGCACAAATAGTGATAGGCAACTTTTTCCAGAGTATCGGCCATGCCGGCAAGAGCATCTTCCTAAGCATGACACGCCAGATGCTGATGCTGGTACCCCTGCTTTACTTCCTGCCCACCATCTGGGGACAGGACGGAATCTGGTACAGCATGCCCGTCTCGGATGCCGTCAGTTTCTTCCTGGCTGCCGGCATGCTGGCATATATGGTACATAAAATCAAGAGACATGAAGCGGATAGGACTGCTTAGCGATACCCATGCTTACTGGGATGAGCGCTACGCCAAGTATTTTGGCGAATGCGACGAGATATGGCATGCCGGAGACATCGGCAGCATGGAACTGGTAACACGCCTGCAGGAGATAGCCCCGCTAAGAGCCGTACACGGAAACATTGACGGCGGAGACCTCAGGCGTATGTTCCCTGACAAGCTACGCTGGACCTGCGAAGGAGCCGACATCCTGATGACACACATCGGCGGCTATCCCGGCAAGTACGACCCGCGCATCCGCCAACAGTTGTACGCCCGCCCCCCGAAACTCTTTATCAGCGGACACAGCCATATCCTGAAGGTTCAGTACGATTCCCAGCTGCATCTGCTGCACATCAACCCCGGAGCCGCAGGCCTGCAAGGCTGGCAAACCGTCCGCACCCTTGTCCGCTTTACCGTTGACAAAGGCGAGTTCAGGTTAGAGGTTAGTATGCCAACTCTAACCCTCCCGATGGCTATAGCGTCTTTATCCACTCCTTACATTCATCGGCAAGCAAGGAAATGAGATTAGTGTAATAGACTGACAGTTCAGACTTTGACTTATGGTTCAACCCGGCCATATTATGTTGCAATGCAAGCAATATACGAATCATGCGACGCGTAAACTGCTCATCGTTAAAATAGCTAATCAGAGCAATGATATGCCTGTAAGGACAAATCCGGTGTCCACACTCCCATGCATTATAGGTGGCATGTGAAATTGACAGGGCCAAGGCGACGGTCTCCTGCGTTGCGCCTTTGCGCTGACGGGCTTGAAGCAGGGCAGCGGAGAAATCGTATAAGATATTCATATGGTCCCTCCCTTCATATAAAATGGCATGAATTCATCCGGCTCATCCACACTAATAGCAATCGGGAGGCCCTTTGTCCGGTAAATCAGAAAAGCCTTATCAGGATTGGTTACATAGGAATAGAAGGTACCGATTCCCTTGGTGCGGAACCATCCTATGAACCCGAACACGCCACCGATGCCGAATAACCGGACAGTTCCTGATGCGCTAAAGAAGCCGTTTTTCCTCTTGGTACCGGCACTTATCACATGCAGCGTCTGATTATTATACAGCCGCGACTTTTCATCTATACGCTCAATATGGTCAATGCACTCGTAAGGTATCCATCTGGTACGCAAAGGCGTCCTGATACCTATCCCCTCCTCAGCTGCCAGGATGTACAACGGCGTTGCCAGGTAACAGCCAATGGGTATGGCAAGCAGAAAGGCCATCCCGATAAGAGGCCAGGTAATATCATCCCCTTTATTGATAATGCTGATCCACTTAAGAACCACAAAGAGCAGTATAAAGACAACAATACCTGTTATCCACTTTACCACTCTGCCTTTAGAACATTCATAAACAGTTTTCATAACGGTCTGGTTTGTTTGATTCATTATTATTTCTGGTGCAAAGGTAATACACTATTTCAGAAATCCTTATCAGTTTTGCTGATATTCTTCGCATAAACGAAGGGGCAATATCTAATAATAAATGTTAAATATTGAAGGGAAAGTGCATTTTTTCTGATATTCTCTTGGCGTGATTTAATGTTTTAAATTACATTTGCAGCAGATAAATCGAAAACATTAAATAACATGATAAAGAATAAGAAGGAAATCAGCACGCTAACGAAGGCCGAGATGGAGATTATGAACATCCTGTGGGATGAGGCCAAGCCCATGAGTACGCACGCTATTATAGAAAGGTACCCTGAGCCCAAGCCAGCTTACTCCACCATTGCCACCTTCATGAAGATTCTGACCAAGAAGGAGTTCGTCTCTTTCCGCAAGGGAGAAGAGGGCGACAAGACGTTCTACTTCTACCCCCTTATCACCCGAGTGGAATATACCCGTAAGTTCATGAACCAGGTGAAGAGCACCTTCTTCGGAGGCTCCGTCAAGTCACTCATCTCCTTCTTCGCCAAGGAAGAGAAACTGTCGGATGAGGACCTGAAGGAAATACTTGAACTAATGAACCAGCCTCTCCCCTAACCCCTCTCCGAGGAGAGGGGAAGCCTGATGGACGAGGGCATTAGAGATTTTTTGCAAAATTGACAATTGATAGCTGAGAACTAAAACAACACTTTACCACGGTTCCCCTCTCCTCGGAGAGGGGTTAGGGGTGAGGCTTTAAATAACTATAATATGGAATACATCATCAAATCAGCACTTACGCTGTCAGTATTATACAGCCTCTTTTACTTTATTCTCAGGAAAGAGACTTTCCACAGGTTCAACCGTTGCTGCCTGCTGTTCATCCTGACAGCATCCCTGGCACTTCCCCTGGTGCACATCTCAACGTCACACCCCACGGCTGTGAATCAGGCCGTAATGACAAGTACCGATTATATTACCACATTGCCAACCATCGTAATAACCCCGGAGACCCAGGCACCCTTACTCACCTGGAACGATGTACTGGCAGGCATTTATTGGACGGGCCTGTGCATAATGCTGCTCTATCTTGTTTTGCAGATTGTACAGACGTATCTGCTGATAAAGGGCGGTTTGCGGCATACCGACAAGTTCGGCAATACCGTCATCCTGAAGGAGGACATTAAGTCACCCTTCAGCATCTTCCATTATATAGTTATGAGTATGGAGGACTACGAGAATCATCGTCAGAAC
>CACYMI010000136.1 GCA_902775385.1 uncultured Bacteroidales bacterium | reverse complement strand
ACCTGCCAGGGGAAGAAACTGGCCTTCACCTATGACGGCATGAACCTGGAGGCTACCGTTGACCTGGGCAAGCTGGATTGTGCCGCCGGTGCGACCGTTGAGATAGAGATGCCCGGGGAGTCTGCACTGACAGCAGGAACCAAGGGTGCTTTCCGCCATATTCAGACAGTGGTACAGGACTTCAAGCAGCATGATGCCGGCATGGTTTATACGGCTGACTTCGGTTTCCTGGAGGCTACACCGCTGCGTCTGAGCTACCATCCCGAGAATCAGGAGGAGACGCTGAAGGCCTTCTTCCAGAAGTTCGGTAACATCAACAAGGTGCTGATGGAGCAGATGGGCATAGGTGACAACTACCAGCGTGCTGTAAGGCTGCTGAACCTGCAGAGCGGCCTGACGGATGTGCAGGACGACGCTTTCCAGGCCAACGGAAAGAAGGGATTCAGCGCCCGCTACTTCAACAACAAGACGCTGAGCGGAAACGTAGTGGCTACGGCTCAGATGGAGAAGGTGGATATGTTCGAGAGTCAGAGTCCGCGCGAGGGTGTGACACCTGACGGCTGGAGCATGATTCTGGAGAGTGAGCTGACAGCACCCGAGGAGGGCGAGCTGGTATTCTCCATCACCGGTGACGACGGCTACCGCCTGATAGTGGACGGTAAGGAGATCTGCGGCGACTGGGGCGACCATGCCGAGACTTCACGCCTGGCCAGCGTCAGCACCGCCAAGGGTCAGAAGCACAGCATCCGCATCGAGTACTACGATAACGAGTACAACGGTATCCTGCGAATGAAGACAATGATGATCAGGAAGTAAGGGATCCCCTACTTCAGAACTTATAGCTGAGCGTCAGATTCACCGTATTGGGAGTGAGTTCTATCACGGGAAGTTTTTTGTACTCATAACCCAGGGTGGCAGTAAGCTTGTCATTCAGGAAAGAGCGCTCCAGATTACCGCCAAAGACGTAGTTGAGCCCCTCATGCGAATAGACATCTACGGTATTGCCCTTTGAGATCATGGCATCAAGACCAAGCTTGAAGCCCAGGGGCAGCTGCTGCTCCCATCCGGCACGGCCGGTAAAGCCCCAGTTGGGATTCCGCAGGTTGATGGCGTAGGCAATACGCTCGTCCCAGAGGGCGGTAAAGGCGGCTCTGAGGCGGGTGCCCTCAACAGGACGCCAGCGTACCTCGGGGGTAATCTCAACAGCCTTACGTACACCTTCGTTGCCCCAGGTAGAGATACGGACGTCGTCAATCACCCTCCAGATGGCATTGAAGCCGTCGGTAACATTGGTATGCGCTACGGTGGCGGTGAAGTCAACCCGCTTGGTCTTGAGCTCATAAGCCAGGGCCATACGGTTAATGTGGATGCCCTCCAGTTCCTCGTTACCGAAGTCCAAAGTGTAGGGGCCCTTTACCTTATCGTCATACAGGTAATGCAGGGTAGGACGGACAATGCGCATGGCATAGCTGGCCGTAACGGTATTACGGGGATTCATATGATAGGCAAAGCGGGCCTGCGGGATGACATCGTGCAGGTTCTTCTTGTTCATGCGGCTATAGTTATACTCCACCTGGGCATCAGCCTCTATGGCATTGATTTTAAGCCCGTAGCCGGCATAGGCGCCAACTGTGTTGGTACGGTGGCGGAACTCGCTGTCGTTATAGACAAAGTCATCCAACAACTGCCCGTCGAGGGAGTTGATGAAGTTATTGATGTACCTGACACCCACGTTCAGGCTTCCCACAGGAAGAGGCTCCTTCCAGTCGGCCAGGAACTCGTGCCTATGGATGAATATATCCGAAGTGATCGTATTCAGTCTGAACATGTCAGGACCGAATCCGGTAGTCTCAGTCAGCACCTGCAGACTGTTGTCATCATCCAGGTCGGTAGAGTAATTGTACTGAAGCAGCAGGCTCCCGCCCTTCCGGCCGGTCTTATGCAGATAAGAGGCCTGTACATTCACTTCGTCGCGGTAAAGGGTGGGTGAGCTGAGCAGGGACTGCACGCTGGACAGGAGTGTTCCATCAGGAGCATACAGATACTCGGTACGCTCGCCGTTAAAACGCCTTTGGGTATGCACGCCGTCAACACTGGCCTGGAAGATATTGCGGTCATCAAGCCTGTACTGCACATCCACGCCGTAACCTAAATAGTATCCCTTCTGCTGTTTCTCCTGCTCCTGGGTATAATGGTTGCCCGAGCGGGTATAGGTAAAGTCAAGGCTGGTAAGCTCGCCTGAGTTATAAGGGGTAATACCCTTGATGTTCAGGTAAGGCTTGATAGTGAACTTATCGGTATCTATCTTCAGGTTGACACCTGCCATATAAGGGGCTGTCTCGCCGTATCCGGCACCCAGGGTTGCTTCTCCCTCAATCCCTGTCTGTGCCTGTGCTACCATAGCAGAGGCCAGCATAAAATATAATAATGTACGTTTCATCCTATATATAATCTTAAACCATTAACTCTCAACTGTCAACTGTCAACTATCAACTTTTATAACAAATGCCACATAAAGCAGCAACACCACATTCATCATCAGGGCATACAAGATGGCGGGGATGGCAAACCGGCCGTCGTTGAAGACGAAGGGACTGGAGGCGATGGCGATGGCCTGAGCTGCGTTCTGCATGCCCACCTCGATGATGATGGTACGGCGCTCCCTGGTCTGCAGCCCCAGACAGAAGCAGATGCCTGCGGCAAGCAGAATGGCTGTAATCAGCAATACCGTTACGGCCAGGCCCAACACGCTGAAGTTGGCGGCTATCGTCTCCCTATGCTGGATGAAGAAGATTCCGGCCAGCAGCATCAGGGCCGGGAAGGCCAGTTTGGAAAGAACCTGGGCTATACGGGTCGCCAGCTCAGGCTTGTAATGCCTGATGGCTATACCGGTTAATATTGGCAGCAGCATGGTAACCAGATTCTGCATAAGCAGATTCCTGACGGGCAGCTGAATACCTATCTGCTGCCCTGCCGAACTGGTTACATACTGCATAATCAGCGGCAGGGTGAACAGGGTAATAATGCTGCTCAGGGCTGTCAGGGATACGGAAAGTGCCACATCGCCCTTGGCCAGCATACTGAAGATGTTGCTGGAACTGCCGCCGGGGCAGCAGGCTATCAGTACAATACCGATGGTGAAGACGGGGTCAAGGTGCAGCAGCCTGGCTATGAGAAATGCCAGTACAGGCAGCAGCAGAAGCTGTCCCGTCAGTCCGCCTATCACAGCCTTACCACGTTTGAACACTAAAAGAAAATCCCTGGCTTCAAGCGTCAGTCCCAGACAGAACATCAGCAATGTAAGGATGGGTAATACGATAAAAATACTGTTCATATCAACGGTTATCGTGAAAATCGGACGCAAAGGTACACATTTTTTTCCATTTTCAGGACGGAAACGGTTAACATTCCGAAAATAGTTTGTAACTTTATGACCGGAAAACAACAGTTACAACCATGAAAGTAATAAATCTGAGTAGTAGCAACAGCGTACTGAACAAGTACATGAGCCAACTGAGAGACATGAATATCCAGACAGACCGTATGCGGTTCCGCCAGAACATAGTGCGCATAGGACACGTGGAGGCCTACGAGATCAGTAAGTTCCTGACCTATAGCCCCAAAACCGTGCAGACACCTCTGGACAAATGCGAAGTCAGTACCTATGATGACAAGATCGTACTGGGAACGGTGTTCCGTGCCGGACTGCCGCTGCACCAAGCTTTTCTGGACATCTTTGACGAGGCGGGAAATGCCTTCGTATCAGCCTACCGTTACTATAAGGACCGTGAAATGAGCGAGGTGGGTATCAAGGTGGAATACTGCGCCTCCCCTGCCCTTGATGGCAAAACACTCATCCTTGTGGATCCCATGCTGGCAACAGGCGGCAGCCTGGAACTGGCGTATGAGGCGCTGAAGACCAAGGGTACCCCCCAACGTCTGGTGATGGCCTGTGTGATAGCGGCCAAAAGCGGCGTGGATTACCTGCAGAAGGTTTTTCCCAGTGATGATGTGGTGCTGGTATGCGGCGCCATTGATCCCGTTCTGAATGAGCATAAATGCATAATCCCAGGCCTGGGAGATGCCGGAGACCTGATGTATGGCGAGAAAATATAATGTAATTCAAGTTTCGGGAGTTATAAGATGGAGTTAAATAGGGAGTTATGCGCTATGCGCAGGAAGTTAAGCCAGCGATACTGGCTGGACGATAGCTTGGTTGTTTCTGTACATCCTATGCCCTTGACGGGCAAGAGATCTTGTGAATAATCTGAACCAATTTTTTATCTCGCGCAGAAGGCTGCGTTTAAGCGAGAGCAATGCCAAACTTGTTTGAGCACTGCCGAGCGTGAGCAGGCTCGACCGAAGGTCAAATCGCGGAAATCGCAGATGTTTGCTTGCGCCTGATGCAGTGCCTCTCTGTCGAGAGTCCCTGATGAGCTGTTTCCCCTTTGGGCTTATAAGAACAAGCTCTTAACGCCCAAGAGCAAACACCCCATCACCGCCTAAC
>CACYMI010000135.1:2141-5923 GCA_902775385.1 uncultured Bacteroidales bacterium | reverse complement strand
CCGCTACCGCTCTGACCGATTATCAGGTTGGTCTTGCCTTCCTCGAATACGGCGTTGATATCCTTCAGGACATCTCTGTCCTCGAATGACTTGTATAAATGCTTGATTTCTATCATGACAGCAACGGAGTTAAGAAGATATCGGCAAAGAGGATGAGCATGCTGCTGCGCACTACGGCATCTGTACTGGCCTTTCCCACATCGAAGGAGCCGCCCTCGACCGTATAGCCGTAGAAGGAGCTGACGCTGGCGATGATGAAGGCAAAGACAAAGCTCTTGATCATGGACATCCAGATGAACCACTGGCGGAAGTCATGCTGAAGGCCTATGGTAAGGTCATCTACCGAGACTATACCGACTATGGCGCTGGCGTATGCCCCCACGAATCCGGCCGCCATACTGAAGACCACCAGGCAGGGAATCATGGTCATAAGCCCCATGATCTTGGGCAGAATCAGGAAGGAGGCCGAGTTGACACCCATAATCTCCAGGGCGTCAATCTGCTGGGTAACACGCATGGTTCCAATCTCACTGGCAATATTACTTCCGACCTTTCCCGAAAGGATGAGACACATGATACTGCTGGAGAACTCCAGCACCATAATCTCACGGGTAGTATATCCTGTGGTAAAGTTGGGCATCCAGGGACTGGCGATGTTCAGTTTGATCTGAATACAGATAACCGCTCCTATAAAGAAGGAAATCAGCAGGACGATGCCGATGGAGTCCACGCCTAACTGGGTAAGTTCCTTGACATACTGTTTCCAGAACATCCTCCACCGCTCAGGAAGGCTGAATGTGCGTCCCATGAGCATAAGATAACGCCCGAAAACAGACAGAAAATTAACTATGAACATTGTAAAATCAGTTATTTTTGCGTCACAAATTTACCAATAAAAGTGAAAAACGGAAAGTGAAAAGTGAAAAATGAAAAACGAAAAGTGAAAAATGGTCCTGAAAGAAGAGATTAAACACCCTTTTTTCGTACTTTTGCATCCGAAATCAAAGATTATCGGAGAAAGACTTTGTTCATAGCTCAATGGAAGATAACAAATTGGAACTGAGAAGTGAGGGGCTTGTGAAGATATACGGCAAGCGCATGGTGGTCAATAATGTCACCTTCAATGTCAGGCAGGGCGAGATTGTGGGACTGTTGGGTCCCAATGGCGCCGGAAAGACCACATCCTTCTACATGACCACAGGACTGGTACTGCCCAACGAGGGACACATTTACCTGGGCGGACAGGAGATAACGAAACTGCCCGTGTACCAGCGTGCCCGCCTGGGAATCGGCTATCTGGCACAGGAAGCCAGCGTGTTCCGCAAGATGAGCGTAGAGGACAATATCGCCAGCGTGCTGGAAATGTCAGGCATTCCCAGGGACGAGCAGCGCAGGAAACTGGAAAGCCTGATCAGCGAGTTCAGGCTGCAGAAGGTACGCAAGAACCTGGGCGACCGCCTCTCCGGAGGTGAACGGAGGCGTACGGAGATCGCACGCTGCCTGGCCATCGACCCCAAATTCATCATGCTGGACGAGCCCTTTGCCGGAGTGGACCCCATTGCCGTGGAAGACATCCAGTACATTGTATGGAAACTGAAACAACGTAACATAGGCGTACTGATAACAGACCATAACGTAGAGGAGACGCTTTGTATCACAGACCGTGCCTACATGCTCTTCGAGGGGCAGATTCTCTTTAAGGGGAAACCGCAGGAACTGGCAGACAACCCTATTGTCAAGGAGAAATACCTGACCAACAGTTTTGTGCTGAGAATGAAGGACTTTGAGGCCATCGACAGAGAACGGAACATGGCAGACTAAGAGACCTGTTTTCATAAAATAAGGTATATTAACGAATAATTATGAATGCAGACTTGTGAATTATAAATTATTTGTTGTACCTTTGCACGCAATTTTAATAAAGAGGTATTATTTTTTAACAGATAAGCAATGAATATTTCATTCGAAAACGTAGACAAAGTGAGCGCCCTGCTCACGCTGAAACTTGAGAAAGCAGATTACGAGGAAAAAGTAGAAAAGGCACTTAAGGATTTCCGCAAGAAGGCCAACATGCCAGGCTTCCGTCCCGGCCAGGTTCCCATGGGCTTGCTGAAGAAGCGCTTCGGAACAGAGATTCTTGCTGAGGAGATAAATAAGATTTTAGGTCAGGAACTCTATAAGTACATCCGCGAGCAGAAGATCAACATCCTGGGCGAGCCTATGGCTAACGAGGAGAAGACTCCCGCCATCGATTTCGCTAATCAGGAGGAATTCACCTTTGCCTTTGACATTGCGCTGGCTCCCGAGTTCGACGCCAAGCTCACCGGCAAGGACAAGCTGAACTACTACACCATCAGCGTTGACGACGCCATGGTTGACCAGCAGGTTCAGGCTTACTGCCAGCGCGGCGGCCAGTACCAGAAAGTGGACAGTTACCAGAGCAATGACATGGTAAAAGGTCTGCTGGCCCAGCTGGACAAGAAGGGCAACACCCTGGAGGGCGGTATTCAGGTAGAGAACGCCGTTATGCTGCCCAATTACATGAAGAACGATGACGAGAAGGCCAAGTTCGACGGTGCCAAGGTAAACGACGTAATCGTGTTGAACCCCTTCAAGGCATACAACGGCAGCGATGTTGAGCTGGCAAGCCTGCTGAAGATCAGCAAGGAGGAGGCAGCGAATATGAAGGATGATTTCAGTTTCCAGGTAACAGAAATCACACGCTTCGAGGCTGCCGCTGTTGACCAGGCACTCTTCGACCAGGTTCTTGGCGAGGGGGTTGTGAAGAACGAGAAGGACTTCCGTGAAAGAATCGCCGAGGATATGAAGAAAAGCTTCGTAGCCGACAGCGACTTCAAGTTCCTGCAGGATTTGCGTGCCTACCTGGTTAAGCGTATCGGTGACCTGGAATATCCCGAGGCTATGCTGAAGCGCATCATGAAGCAGAACAATACAGACAAGGACGATGCCTACATTGAGGAGAACTTCAAGCCCAGCCTGGACGAACTGACATGGCATCTTATCAAGGAGCAGCTTTCAGACCAGTTCGAGGTTAAGGTAGAGCAGGCTGATGTCCTGGAGACAGCCAAGGCCGCCACACGTATGCAGTTTGCCCAGTACGGCATGACCAACCTGCCAGATGATGTCCTGACCAACTATGCCAACGAGATGCTGAAGAACCAGCAGCAGGCTGAGGGTCTGGTAGCCCGTACCGTCGAGAACAAGATTGTCGCCAAGGCTAAGGAGACTGTCAAACTGACAGAGAAGGCCGTTTCCCTGGAGGAGTTCAACAAGCTCTTCGAGAAGGAGAACAAAAAGGACGGCAAGAAGAAGTAATCTGCATTCTCGCATAAAGAGCGACAGAGAACATAATCAGATAACAGGGGGCGGTCCGAGGGCCGTCCCTGTTTCACTTAATCAAACAGACATACAAAAGAAATGAATAACGACTTCAAGAAATACGCCACTCGCCACCTGGGTATGAACAGTATGGTCCTGGATGACATAATCAGCGCGCAGAACCAGTATCTTAACCCCTACATCCTGGAGGAACGCCAGCTGAATGTGACCCAGATGGACGTATTCAGCCGTTTGATGATGGACCGTATCATTTTCCTGGGTACGCAGATTGACGACTATACCGCCAATACCCTGCAGGCTCAGCTCCTGTACCTGGACAGCGTAGATCCAGGCAAGGATATCAGCATCTATGTAAACAGCCCCGGCGGAAGTGTATATGCCGGACTGGGCATCTATGACACCATGCAGTTCATCAGCAGCGA
>CACYMI010000135.1:0-2124 GCA_902775385.1 uncultured Bacteroidales bacterium | reverse complement strand
GTAGCCACAATCTGTACAGGTATGGCCGCAAGTATGGCTGCCGTGCTGATGGTGGCAGGGGCAGAGGGCAAGCGTAGCGCCCTTACACACAGCAGGATTATGATTCACCAGCCTATGGGCGGCGCTCAGGGTCAGGCCAGCGACATAGAGATTACCGCACGTGAGATTCAGAAACTGAAGAAGGAACTCTATACCATCATTGCCAATCACTCTCATACCGACTTTGACAAGGTATGGGCTGACAGCGACCGCGATTACTGGATGACGGCTCAGGAAGCCAAGGAATACGGCATGATTGATCAGGTATTGGCTAAGAAACAGTAAGGAATGGCAACACAGAAGCATAACAAATGTTCGTTTTGCGGACGCTCGGAAAAGGACGTTCCCCTGTTGTTGACGGGAATCAACGGCTACATCTGTAGCGATTGTGCCATGCAGGCCTATCAGATCGTACAGGAGAACATCGGACTCAGGACCTCCGGTTCTGCCGGCGGTTTCGGTTTGAAGGACATTCCCAAACCCCGGCAGATCAAGGAATACCTGGACCAGTATGTGATCGGTCAGGATGATGCCAAGCGCTATCTGGCCGTATCCGTTTATAATCATTACAAGAGATTGGGCCAGAAGAAGGAAGATGACGGCGTGGAGATTGAGAAGAGCAACGTCATTATGGTAGGTTCCACCGGAACAGGAAAGACCCTGATGGCAAGAACCATTGCCAAGTTGCTGAAAGTTCCCTTCACCATAGTTGACGCCACGGTCTTTACTGAGGCCGGTTATGTGGGAGAGGATGTCGAGAGCATACTGAGCCGACTGCTCCAGGTAGCCGATTTCGATGTACAGGCCGCAGAGCGCGGAATTGTATTCATTGACGAGATTGACAAGATAGCCCGCAAGTCAGACAACCCCAGCATCACACGTGACGTAAGCGGAGAAGGCGTTCAGCAGGGTCTGCTCAAATTACTGGAAGGCTCGATCGTGAATGTGCCGCCAAAGGGAGGCCGGAAACACCCTGACCAGGACTACATCCATGTGGATACCCGTAACATACTCTTTATCTGCGGCGGCGCTTTCGACGGGATAGAAAAGAAGATTGCCCAGCGCCTTAACACACATGTGGTGGGTTACAACAGCGTTCAGAACCAACAGAAGATTGACTCCAAGAACCTGATGAAATACATCGTTCCCCAAGATCTGAAGAGCTTCGGCCTTATCCCCGAGATTATAGGCCGACTGCCCGTCCTGACCTATCTGAACCCGCTGGACCGTGAGGCGTTGCGCAATATCCTTACCGAGCCGAAGAATTCCCTCGTAAAGCAGCAGATAAAGCTCTTCGAGATGGACGGCATCAAGCTGACATTCGAGCCGGAAGCCCTGGAGTACATCGTTGACAAGGCGGTGGAATACAAACTGGGAGCCAGAGGATTACGCAGCATTATGGAAGCCGTTATGATAGATGCCCAGTATGATGCCCCCTCGGGCAAGGAAAAGAAGCTCGTGATTACGGCAGATTATGCACGCAGGCAAATCGAGAAGTCGCACCATCTGACAGCATAAAAAAACACAGCAAACTATATAAAATGGAAGGAACCGGAGAGGTTTCTTCCATTTTTTTGATTATTAACCTTAAATTTTCTGCCCGAAAACTTGTATTATATCAGAAAAACATTATAACTTTGTAATAAGATTTGCTGATAATACCACATGGAGAATATAAATCTGACGGAACAACTGAAACATTACTTCGGCTTTGACTGTCTGACGGAACAACTGAAACATTACTTCGGCTTTGACTGTTTCAAAGGCGACCAGGAAGCTATTATACGTAATGTATTGGCAGGGCACGATACTTTTGTTCTGATGCCCACCGGAGGAGGCAAGTCTCTGTGTTACCAGTTGCCGGCCCTGCTGATGGAAGGAACGGCAATTGTCATATCCCCGCTGATAGCCCTGATGAAGAACCAGGTAGATGCCATCCGCCAGGTCAGCGAGGATGACGGTATTGCCCATTTCCTGAACTCCTCTCTGACCAAGACCCAGATTGACATCGTCAAGCGGGATGTCAGGACCGGCAGGACAAAACTCCTGTATGTGGCTCCGGAATCTCTGACCAAGGATGACAAC
>CACYMI010000134.1 GCA_902775385.1 uncultured Bacteroidales bacterium | reverse complement strand
GACGGTCCTCACGGCGTCCGGCCCGATGTGTTGTGGGACGAGTGGGAACAGGCCGGCCAGACCAATGACTCATGTGTGGCATTCCCGGCGCTGACCTGTCTGGCCGCCTCCTGGAATCCCGCCATGTCCGAGGCATACGGCCATGCGCTCGGTGAAGAGGCCCTGTACCGTGGCAAGAGTATGATTCTGGGCCCCGGCGTCAATATATACCGCACACCGTTGGGCGGTCGCAACTTCGAGTATATGGGCGAGGACCCCTGGCTGACCTCCCGTATGGTAGTTCCCTATGTTCAGGGTCTGCAGGGTGTGGGTGTGGCCAGTTGCGTGAAGCACTACTGCCTGAACAACGATGAGGAGTACCGCCATCAGGTGAATGTCATTGTCAGTGACCGCGCGCTCAGGGAGATATACCTGCCCGGATTCGAGGCAGCTGATGGGGCGTCATGGGTGCCTATAACCTGTACAAGGGTGAGCACAACTGCCACAACAGTATCACCCTGAACAGAATCCTGAAGCAGGAATGGGGATTCGACGGTGTTGTAGTAAGCGACTGGGGCGGCGCGCACGACCTGGACCAGGCCGTGAAGAACGGACTGGATATGGAGTTCGGAACCTGGACGGACGGACTGACCATGGGAGCTACGAACGCCTACGACAACTATTACCTCTCCAAACCATACCAGAAGGCTATTCTGGAGGGCACCTATACAGAGAAGGAACTGGATGAGAAGGTACGCCGTGTGTTGCGCACTTTCTTCCGTACTACGATGAACAGGCGGAAACCGTATGGATTCCTCTGTAGCGAGAGCCACTATGAGGTGGCGCGGAACGTGGCTGCCGAGGGCATTGTCCTGTTACAGAATGAGAAGGTAAGGGAGCTGAACAATGCAACCGTTTTGCCCGTTGACCCGGTAGGAAAGAAGATTCTGGTAGTGGGCGAGAATGCCATCAAGATGATGACCGTGGGCGGCGGATCCAGCTCACTGAAAGCGCAGCATGAGATCAGTCCCCTGCAAGGCTTGCGGGATCGCCTGAAAGACAGTAACTGCCAGATTGAGTATGCGCGAGGCTATGTAGGTGATGTGACAGGCAACTACAACGGCGTGACTACCGGTCAGGACCTGAGGGATGAGCGCAAGCCCGAGGTACTCATTGCCGAGGCTGTGGAGAAGGCCAGGACAGCTGATTATGTGATAATCTTTGGCGGTTTGAACAAGAGCGACTACCAGGACTGTGAGGGCCATGACCGCAAGGGCATGGAGCTGCCCTATGAGCAGGATAAGCTTATTGCCGCACTGGCAGCTGTCAATAAGCATACCGTATATGTGAATATCAGCGGCAATGCAGTAAGCATGCCCTGGAGGAAGCAGGTTCCGGCTATCGTGCAGGGATGGTTCCTGGGCAGTGAGGCGGGCAAGGCACTAGCTGCTGTATTGGTGGGTGACGTGAACCCCAGCGGCAAGCTGCCCTTTACCTGGTACGAGAGCCTGAGACAGGTAGGTGCCCACTCCTTCGGCGAAGAGGCCTTCCCCGGTATCTGGCGTAATGGCAAGAAAGAGATCATCGATGAGGAATACAAGGAAGGTATCTATGTGGGCTACCGATGGACGGACAAGCAGAAGCTGAAACCCGCTTTTGCCTTCGGTCACGGCCTCAGCTACACCACTTTCAAGGTGAGCAACCTGCGGGCAGAGAACACGTTGACAATAGACGGAAAGCTGACATTCAATGTTGATGTAACCAATACGGGCAACAGGCCCGGCATGGATGTGGTACAGCTGTACATCAGTGATGTGAAGTGCAGCGTGGACCGTCCCGTGAAGGAACTGAAAGCATTTCAGAAGGTTAGCCTGAATCCTGGTGAGACAAAAACCGTAACCCTGACGACCGACAAGCGTGCCCTCTCGTTCTGGGATGAGGAGAGCGGAGACTGGAAGGCTGAACCGGGCGACTTCATGGTTCTGGCAGGCGACGCATCGGATAACCTGCCGTGTAAAGTGAAAGTGACGTTAATCGAACGATGACAGTTTCTTTAATTACCGATATTAATGACCCGGTATTAGCGCCCTACGCTACGCTGACGGAGGCGCAGTTGCGGAACAGACTGGAGCCGGAGAAGGGTATATTCATCGCCGAGAGCCCCAAGGTGATTAAGGTAGCGCTGGAGGCAGGTTACCGTCCCCAGTCTTTCCTGTGCGAGGAGAAGCATATTCAGGGGGATGCCAGTGAGATTCTGGCCATGGCAGGCAGTGATGTGCCCGTCTATACCGGTCCCCGTGAGCTGCTGGCCAGCCTGACAGGTTATACCCTGACCCGTGGCGTGCTCTGCGCCATGCACCGGCCGGCACCCCGTCCCCTTGACGAAGTACTGAACGGGGCCCGTAGGGTAGTGGTGGTGCATAGCGTATGTGATACCACCAACATCGGTTCCATCTTCCGCTCAGCCGCCGCCCTGGGTATGGATGCCGTGCTCATGACCGAGGACGCGTGCGATCCGTTGAACCGCCGTGCCGTCCGGGTGTCAATGGGAAGTGTCTTTCTGGTTCCCTGGACGTGGATTCCCGCAGGTCCGGAAGGACTGCAACAGCTGAATTCCCTTGGTTTCAAGACAGCGGCGATGGCATTAAGGGATGACAATATAGACATCGACTCGCCTGAACTGAAGGCGACAGATAAACTGGCTGTCATCATGGGCACCGAAGGCGACGGCTTACCGCAGGCAACCATTGACGCTGCCGATTATGTGGTGCGCATTCCTATGTATAACAATGTGGATTCGCTGAATGTTGCGGCTGCCGCAAGCATCGCGTTTTGGGAACTGAGGAAACCCCTCTCCCCGCTCCCCCGAGGGGGAGAGTCTCTTTAATTCAAAAAGCTAATTCAAAATAACAAATCTCCCTCCCTCGGGAGGGACGGGGAGGGGTTGTGTAATGATATAAATATATGAAAATAGTAGAACTTGACGGATATGCGGCTAATCCCGGAGATTTATCGTGGGACGGCTTTAAGGAACTGGGCGAACTGACGGTGTATGACCGTACTGAACCCCAGGATGTGTTGGAACGGGCCCGTGGGGCGCAGGTAATTCTCACCAACAAGGTGCTTATCTCTGGGGAACTGATGGACCGGTTGCCTGACCTGCGTTACATCGGAGTGCTGGCTACCGGCTATAACGTAGTGGATATCCCCGCTGCGCATAAGCATGGCATCATCGTGACCAACATCCCCGCCTACAGCACCATGTCCGTAGCCCAGATGGTGATGGCCCATTTGCTGAACATCACCAATCAGGTAGCTTTGCACAGCACTGCCGTCAAGCAGGGGGATTGGCAGCGGAACCGGGATTTCAGCTTCTCATTGACCCCATTGATAGAACTGGACGGCATGACCCTTGGCATAGTGGGCCTGGGAAACACAGGAACAGCCACCGCCCGCATAGCACAGAGCCTGGGTATGCGCATCCTGGCATATAGCAGTAAAAGCGCTGAGGAACTGGCCCGGTCGGGTATTGAGAAAGCCCGGAACTATGAGCAGCTGTTCCGCCAGGCAGACGTGTTGAGCCTGCACTGCCCGCTTACTGAGGAAACCAGGCACCTGGTGAATGCCGAGCGGCTGGGATGGATGAAGCCTACGGCCATCCTGATCAATACCGGCCGAGGACCGCTAGTAGATGAGGAGGCTTTGGCCGCAGCCCTCAACGAGGGGCGCATCATGGCCGCAGGCGTGGATGTGCTGCAAGAGGAACCGCCCCGTAAGGGCAGTCCCCTTATTTCCGCACGTAACTGTTACATCACCCCGCACATAGCTTGGGCCACGCAGGCCGCCCGCTCCCGTCTGCTGGACATTGCCCTGGAAAACGTTAAGGCCTTCCTTAGAGGCGAGCCGCAGAATGTGGTCACTCCTCCTGGTCAACGATAACGTTAACGGGAACGGGAACTAAAATGAAAAAATGAGAGAATGAAAAAATGAAATAGCCATAGCCGGCTATTTGAGGAGGATTATGTTACAAAATGCACATATAAGCCATCATAACAGCGCAGGAATTTGCAAATCGAGGTTGAAATGTTGTAACTTAGCATAACTATTTGTACACGTGCGCGCGCAGGACTCTGCATTTCGCGAAAAAAAAAGTTCCTGCGCGCGCGTGTATGTTTAAAAACTACTGTATTATCTGTATCTGTATGTATTGTAAGTATAGTACTTGAATAGTATAAGTATATAGTTTACAGCAGCTAAGTATGGTGTTCTCCCCCGTGAGGGAGGGGAGTCTGGCCATTATCTCTTCATGCTCATTCTCAGTTTCAGGATACGGCGGACGCTCTGATTGATGCGTTCCTCGGGGATGGTACCGTTCCTTACCGCTTCCATGACAGCATCGAAGGCCTCGGTGAAGTAGCGGGGACCGAGTACAATATCCACTCCGGCAAGGATGCTTCCCACTGCGGCTTGGGCACTGGTATATTGCTGGGTGATGGCTCCCATTTCCATTCCGTCCGTAATAATGATGTTCTTGTAACCCAGTTCTCCGCGCAGTTTGTTCTGCAGGATAACGGGCGACATGGTGCTGGGGACATCAGACCCGGTTACGTTGGGGGCGCCGATGTGTGCCGTCATGATAAGCTGGCAGCCCCACTGGATGCCGGCCTTGAATGTCACCATCTCGCATTCTTTCATCTGATCCCATGTCTTCAGCGTCTGTGCGTAGCCGAAATGCGTGTCGTTCTTCGTATCGCCATGTCCGGGGAAGTGCTTGATACAGCCTGTAATACCCGCATCCTTCAGGCCTTGCAGGTAGTTGGTGACCATGGGGGCCGCTACGGCGGGGTCGCTGCTGAAGGCACGCGGACCGATGATAATATTCTCGGGATTGGTGTTGACGTCTGCCACGGGCGCGAAGTCGATGTCGAAGCCGTAGTGCTTCAGATAGGTGCCGATCGTATTGCCGCACTCATAGGCATTCCGGGGATCGCCTGTATTGCCGATGGACTCCATTGACTCGTACTTCTTCAGATTGAAATTGGGATTGTTGGCCAGACGCGACACACGTCCTCCCTCCTCATCGATGCAGAGCAGAGGGTTTCCGTTCAGGGCACGTACCTGCGGAATAATCTGTGCCAGCTGGGCTTCGTCCTTGATATTCCAGGCATACAGGATGATACCGCCTACGGGATACTGTCTGTTAGTCTCCCTCATCTTATCGGTCACCTCCTGAATCTCAGTCTGTGCCAGGTCATCGTAGGTTGTCCATTCGATAGTGGGGTCGAGCGACTCCAGCCGGACATAGAACAGCTGGCCCACTTTCTCGCGCAGGGTCATCTGCCTCAGTCGGGCCTCAATCTCCTCTGACGGGAAATCAGTGCCTTCTTCGTTTGAGCATGAGGTTATCACGAGGCC
>CACYMI010000133.1 GCA_902775385.1 uncultured Bacteroidales bacterium | reverse complement strand
TACAGCCTGGAGGCCGGTAAGCAGATGTTTGAGAACAGTCTGAAGTATCTGAAGACGGATTACATTGACTACCTGCTGCTGCACTCGGTAGGCAGCAGCATGCAGAACCTGCACCAGCGCTATCTGGACAACGGACTGCTGGACTGGCTGATGGAACAGAGAGAGGCAGGACGCATCCGCAACCTGGGCTTCTCGTTCCACGGCGATGTGGCCGTCTATGACTGGATGCTGGACCATCACGATGAATACGAATGGGACTTTGTACAGATTCAGGCCAACTACTGCGACTGGCACAATGATAAGGACAAGGGCCGCTCCGGCGAATACCTGTACAACAGGCTGGTTGAGCTGGAGATTCCTGCCGTAATCATGGAGCCTCTGCTGGGCGGCCGACTGAGCAAAGTTCCCGACCACGTGGTGGCTCACCTCAAGCAGCGTGACCCCCAGAGCAGCGTAGCCAGCTGGGCCTTCCGCTACATAGGCAGCAAGCCCAATATCCTGACCGTACTGAGCGGAATGACCTACATGGAGCATCTGGAGGATAACATCCGCACCTACTCGCCCCTGAAGGTACTATCCGAGGAAGAGCAGCAATGGCTGGAGGGCGAGACGGCAACGCTCATCAACAGCTATCCCACCATCGACTGCAACGACTGCAAGTACTGCATGCCCTGCCCCTACGGACTGGACATCCCGGCCATCTTCGTACATTATAATAAATGTGTGAACAAGGGTAATGTGCCCGAGAGCCAGCAGGCCGCCAACTATCAGAAGGCCCGTCGCGCCTTCCTGGTAGGTTATGACCGCAGCGTTCCCAAACGGCCAGCCATTGCATCCAGTGCCGCGCCTGCGTTCCGCACTGTCCCCAACAGTTGGATATCCCCAATCTGTTAGCCAGAGTGGATGCGTTTGTTGAGAAGCTGAAGCAGAATACATTATAAAACAGAATATCCCTCCAGAATGACTGGGGGGATATTTTTTATGTTTTGCTCTCTGCTTACATACTTACCCTTACGGTCTGTCCCAGACGGACGGTGTAGGTCTTCAGGGTCTTATGCTGCTTTACAACCTTTACGGCCAACTTGCCGCTCCCCTTTCTTATCACCTCTATACCGAAGGGTTTGTCGGTACAGGCATAGATGTTACCCAGCCGGTATCCGTTCCACGCTGAGGGCATCTGAGGGGTAAGGGTGAAGCTGCGGAAGCCTGTGGGACGGAAGCCCAGCAAGCCCTCTGTGATGATGCGGCAGTAGAGTCCGCTCTCAGCTGAAAGGTGGCGCTGACCGCCTTCGGGCCAGGCTTCCACTACGTAGGGTACGTGTTCGCCCAGCAAGCGGATGTTGGAGAACTTCTGCAGATACTCCAGCGCCTTGTCGGCATAGCCTGCGGCAAAGGCGCCTCGCAGGCCATAGAGGGTAGAGCGGTCCCAGAATATCTTGTCGCCGCTCTGCGAGAGCATTCCGTTCTCTGTCCACAGCTGGGGCGAGAACATCGCCTCGAGGGTTCCCTCTGCCCTATCGTAGATACCCATCGTAAGGGGAATACAGATCCAGGAGCGCAGCACATCATTGCCCTCGTAATAACGGTAGGTATCATACCCCTCTACCGTTGCATGGAAGAACTTATCAATGTTCCGGCGCAAGGCGGCTGCCTGCTTTCTGTAAGTGGCCGCATTGGCATCACTCTTGAACCCTTTAACATTTAAATCCCTTAACTCTTCCAGCAGATAAGCACTACTGATGAGTGCATCATAATAAAGGCTGCTGGTGCAGAGGTTGGCATCCCCGGCGGGGAGGCGACCCTCTAACTCATCGGCATCACTGGCAACCACACCATGCTGGTTGAGCTTGCGGTGGCAATATTCCAGACACCATTCTATCAGGGGCCATACCTCCCGGGCGGTCTCCACATCGCCCCGTTCCAGGCAATACCGACTGGCTCCGTAGGCCAGCATGGCGGCATCGCCTCGGTCAAAGCGCCCATATACATCATCGCCTCCGCAGATGATGCTCCAGGGGACGTACTTGTATTCAGGATTGATGAGTTTCAGGTAGCAGCGCCAGGTAGTCATAGCGCTCTCGTTCCCCTTGTAATAACCTAAGAAGGGGAAGAAGGGGTTGACGTACTCCGCCTGATCGTTGCACCACATGGCAGCATAGTAGCTTTCACCTCCAGGGGCGTGCATAAGTCCGCTCCGGGTTTCGAAGATGCTTTCGCTGGCCCGGATCTTACTCATCTGAAAGAGGGTGTTGATGGTGTTGTCGGGGCAAGTGAATTGCAGATTCTGACGGGTGACTTCCTCTACAAAGCTACCTCTCTGCTTCAGCTCTGCCTCTACGTCTATGAGTGCTTCCTTTTCATCAGCAAGAGCATAAGCCTGCACGGATGCATAGAAGGTGGTACTCTCGCCGGGCTCCAAGGTAGCCTTCCAATCCTCCTGAAACTCCGTTTGGGCCAGCAGACAATAGCTGCCGCGTGTACCCTCCTCCTTATTGGTAGTACGGACAGAACGGAGGGCCGGCACAATGACGGTAGCTTTCTTATTGCCTGTATTCCTGATGGTATATTTCTCGCAGACGGCAGCTGCCTGAGTGCTAGGGAAGAAGATGCGTGTCAGTTCAAAGTCATTGCCGTCACCCTTCAGCGTTCCGTAAACAGTCAGCAGCCCGTCAATGGTGACCACCTTAACCTCCTGCTCCGTCAGGCTACGTTTGTTGGCAGTCATTCCCTTCAGGAAATCCACATCGCAGCGGGGCATCCAGCTGGCGTGCGTATCGTTGGGAACAGTCCTGAGCATAGGGAACACCAGATGCCTGTTCATGGTAAACTGCTTCTTCTCATTCACACCCCAGTAGTAAACCACCGAGGCTCTGAGGCCGGACATCTCTATATGGTCAGTATAGGGGAGTTTGCCCTTTGAGGTTTCCCACTGCACGGAATGCGCATTATTCACATACCATCTGTTCTCCCTAGCCTGTACAGTAAAAGCGGCCAGAATGCTTAATAATAGAATAATCTGCTTCATAATTATATATTTATCCGCGCCTACAAAACCGACGGGACGATATTATTTCATTCTTTCATTTTTTCATTTTTTCATTCTTTCATTCTTTCATTCTAGTAGCTTACACTACACTCAAATCCTGCCTGCCTTATCTGCTCCGCAATAGCATCCAACACCTCGGGCTTAGCCTTCCTAAGACCCTGAACAGGCGTCTCGCGGTCGATGGTATAAATCATTACCTTGGCGGGACGGATGCGCTTCAAAGCCTCAATATACGGCTCAACGAATTCAGGAGTGGTATTGCACACACTCTCACCGTCCACCTCACCGTCCATGAACATGGTTTGGATAATGACTTTGCCGTTGAAACTGCTCAAGTGCTGTATCTGCTCCTCTACGTCATAATGACCCTGCGGACAGTCAACCTTATATATATACGCGCGCGATACGGTATCCAGCTTCTGAATGTTATTGTCGAATTTCAGCAGCGCCGCCCTGATCTCGGGCCGGTGTATCTGTGTGGCGTTGCTGAGGATGCTGATTCTGGCCTTGGGGCAGAACTCGTCCCTTACCCGGATAACGCGGTCCACCACCTCGGGGAAATGGGGATTGAGCGTAGGCTCGCCGTTGCCGGCAAAGGTAAATACATCAGGGGTGATACCCTGCTGCCTGAGTTCCTGAAGTTTATCCCTGAGACACATTTCCACCTTGTCAGCATCAGGCAAGGGATTATGAGTGCGGTGGTCACGGTTAAGTCCGCACTCGCAGTAGATACAGTCAAAACTGCACAGCTTACCGCCCTCTGGCAACAGGTTAATTCCCAGGGAAATACCTAAGCGGCGGCTGTGAACAGGCCCGAAGATGGGCGACGGATAAATAATTGTACTCATCACAAATGATTTTACGGCACACAAAGATACAAAAAAGTTTAAACATTAGGCACTTAACATTGAGCATTGAACATTAATTTGTAATTTTGCAGCCGAAAATGAGACGTTTCTTCATCATATTAGGCGCATGCCTCCTGTTTTCTAATGCCGTCAGCGCACAGGGAGAGGATCTGGGCGAGCTGGAGATACAGCCGGAGCCCCGGGGCTATAAGCTTAAAATCCAGCGCTACCGCTTCACCAAACCTCTCATAGAAAACGGAGATACCATCTGGTGCTACACTTGGGAACCGGGTATTTGGATCTATGCTCCCATCAAATTCAAGAACGAGCGGCAGCGGAGGGAATTCAACCGTCTGGTATATAATGTAAAGAAGGTGCTGCCCATTGCCCAACGTGTGAACGGTATGATTGCCGAGACATATGAGGTGCTGGAGATGCTGCCTGACAAAAAGGCCAAGCAGGAGCATATCGCCAATGTGGAAAAAGACATCAAACGCCAGTTCACACCCGAGATGAAGAAATTAACATACAGCCAGGGTAAACTGTTAATAAAGTTGGTGGACAGGGAATGCAACCAGAGCTCATACGAGATAGTACAGGCTTTCTTCGGTCCTACAAAGGCAGCCTTCTATCAGATTTTCGCCTGGACATTCCATGCTTCACTGAAGAAGGAGTACAGGCCCGAGGATGACGACAAACTTATTGAGCGGGTGGTGCGCTTAGTAGAAAACGGTCAGCTATAGACCATATAATAATTCCGGCCGTCACGCTTACGTTCATGCTGTGCTTGGTTCCGAACTGGGGAATCTCTATGCAGCCGTCGCACATATCCAC
>CACYMI010000132.1 GCA_902775385.1 uncultured Bacteroidales bacterium | reverse complement strand
AACGCTACCTTATATTATATAATGCCATTCACCAGGCATACCCCCACCTGCAATTCATCAACGCCGCCTGGTGGAGACCGGACCAGTTGCAGACGATGCAGTATGTTTTCAGTAACCTGGACGGCAAATGTGATTACTGGGATTACCATCCCTGGACAGAGACGCCCCAGCAGGCAAAGAACATCGAGGCGGAACTGACGCAGATGAAGAATCTGTTCCTGCAATGGAATCCGCAGACCACGATGCGTTGCGCTATCCTGGAGGAGAACGGCAATAATCACAACATGTCACGTGCATTGGCACATGCGGTTATGCTGAACGTAGTCAGGCGTGCGGCAGGTTTCGTACCCCTGGACAGTCCGGCAAACGCCCTGCAGCCCTACCAGCAGAACGATAACGGATGGGACCAGGGCCAGATCTTCTTCTCACCCTCACAGGTATGGATGCAGCCTCCCTTCTATGCGCAGCAGATGGCGGCAACCCATCACCAGCCCCTTCTGGTGGAAAGCAGCAGCAGTAGTACTACCAACCTGGACTTCACAGCCACGCGTAATGAGGCCGGAGATACGCTGGTTCTGCATGTGGTGAATTACGCCACCACCGCCAGAAGCCTTCAGTTGAACCTGAACAACTTCGGCAACATAAGCAGTGTAAGCTATCTGTCGCTGAACGGAGCAGAGTCTGCTTCTAATACGCCACGTAACCCTACAAACATCGTTCCAAGGGAATATTCCACAGAGCCCGGCAAGAGAATACCGCTGAAGGCCTATAGCTATACCGTCATTCAGATAGTGAGGGAGAATGAACAGACCGGCATGAACACTATCCCGTCCCGCAAGTATGGGAATCACCCGGATATGGTATATGACCTGTCAGGACGTAAGACAGGTAACAGAGGTAATATATACATAGCTAACGGAAAGAAGGTAATGGCAACCTATTGACGGAACCAGGTCGGCAGAACTTACGAAAGATGCGTGAAGTATTTGCACATTTGCGGAATGTTTTGTACTTTTGTAGCGCAAAATATGAATTATGTGTGCAAATTTTAACCTAATGCTTCAGAAAGTGAGAATAAAGAGCATCCTGACGGGTAGCCTGCTACTATCCGCTTCCTTGGCCGGTGCCAAGAATTACTCGGTATTTACCGATGGAATGATTAAGGACATCACGCCCAAGGGTTGGCTGCGTGAATACATGTTACGTATGAAGGAGGGTATGACGGGACATCCCGAGGCTCTCTCCTACCCCTATAACACATGCCTTTGGGCCGGGGATATCCCCCGAAACGGTGACTACGGGCAGGACTGGTGGCGCTATGAGCAGACGGCCTACTATACGGACGGTCTGCTGCGCCTGGGCTATCTGCTGAAGGACGAGGAGCTGATTAAGAAGGGCGAGGAGGGTGTAAAATACACGCTGAACCACGCGCAGAGCAATGGCCGTCTGGGAAACAGTGTGATTTCCAGCCTATGGCCGCAGGCGGTGTTCTTCCGTGCCATGAGGGCTTATTATGAGGCTACAGGTGACCGCAGGGTACGTACGGCCCTGACTGCTAACTACAACTCTATGACGGTAAGTGACCTGACAAGCGGACGCCGCCACATTATGAATATAGAAGGTATGATGTGGCTGTACGGACAGCAGGTGCAAAGCACATTGCTGGCAAAGGCGAAGAACGCATACAGGGCAGGCGGATTTGAGCTGGACAGCAAGGTGGCAGGTGCCGATGACTTCATATACATGCATGGCGTTACCTATAGCGAGATGCTGAAGATTCCCATGATTCTGTATGCCTATACGGGTGACAGGACTTATCTGGACCTGGCGCTGAATACCGAGCGGCGGCTGGAACGTGACCATCTGCTGCCTGACGGTGTTCCCGTAAGCGAGGAATATACCGTTGGCAATGACATTGATCAGGTGCATGAGACGTGTGACATTACGGATTACACCTGGTCCTTAGGCTACTTCCTGACGGCTACGGGCGAGGCGGAATGGGCTGACCGTATAGAAAGGGCGGTGTTCAATGCGGGACCGGCCTGCCATACGAAGGACTTCCGCTCGCTGCAGTATTTCTCGGGCCTGAACCAGATCCTGTGTACCGGCAATTCGGACAACACCTACTTTAAGCGCGGCTCTACCTGGCAGGCTTACCGCCCGACGCATGAAACGGAGTGCTGTGCCGGCAATATCCACCGCATGATGCCCAACTTTGCCAGCCGTATGTGGCTGCGGGGTGCTGACAATGCCATTGTGGCTGCCATGTACAGCCCGTCCGAGATAACCTTCAAGGCCGGAGAGGACAGCGTACGGATTACGGAGGATACGCACTATCCGTTCAGCGGCCATATAGACTTTCACTTCAGCATGAAAAAGGCAACGGAGTTCCCATTCATGTTCCGTATTCCCGGATGGAGCAGCAGCTGCACGGTTAAAGTGAACGGCAAGGCGGTGGAACTGGATGCGAGGCCGCAGACTTTCGCTACCCTGAAGCGTGAGTTCCAGGACGGTGATGTGGTCAGTGTGGACTTCGGGATGACACCTGAGATCTGTACCCTGAATGCAGACCAGGGTCAGTATGTACAGTGCGGTCCCCTGCTCTACTGCTATGCCATTCCGCAGACAATGACCGAGGATAAGAAAGTATATGGCAACATGGCCGGCAAGGTACCAGAGAATGAGGACTTCAAGTGCTGGAGCATCACACCTTCAGGTCAGTGGAACTATGGTATGAGGCAGGGCAGCCAGAACCTGAAACTGGTGACGGATGAGAACCTGCTGGCAAATGCCTACCCCTATGACAAGGAGACGGCCCCCGTATCCATCCAGGTGGATGTGACACCTGTGAAATGGACGGTTACGGAAAACCGCTATAACCCTGAGACCCCCAGTACGAATACCACGGAAGTCAGCGGTACAGCTCAGAAGATACGGTTGATTCCTTACGGATGCACGGAGTTGCGCGTAACCGTATTCCCCACTTTACCCAATGGTGATACCACGCTGACTGACAGACTGTTGACAAATGCCGACTTTGAGCTTACCTCAGCCGGAGTATTCAATCATGGCGGCACGGAGAAGAAGACCTGGCAGCCCTACGGATGGAAGGTAAGGGGCACGCTGAGCGGCAACAGCTACGGCATCAACAAGGATGCTACCAACCATCACGGCGAGAACGTATGCTGGTACAGTACAACACCGTTCCCGGCAAACTTCCAGCTGTACCAGACCATTCCGGCCGGCAAACTGAAAGCCGGTACCTACCGCGTTACCTGCCAGCTGTGGTGTGCCCCTGACAAGAAGGGTACCACCCGCCTGTTTGCGGGTAACAGTGTGCAGTACTTCGGCAAGGAGAGTGACTACACCGACTGCCTGACGGAAGGCGAGGAGGCCACCTTTGCCGGCTATGCCGGTGACAAGGGTGACAATGCCTTCGTGCTGAAGAACATGGAGGTGACGGTACATGTTGCCGCCGGCGAGGCGCTGACCTTAGGCATCCGCAGCAGCAACCTGAAGAATAACGGTACAACCGCTACGTCAGCTGACGGTACGGGGTGGTTCAAGGTGGATAATTTCCGCATCGAGCTCCTTGAGGATGATGAGACAGCTATCGGATCCATTCAAAATCCAAAATTCAAAATCCAAAACGGAGAAGCAACCTTCGACCTGACCGGTCGAAGGATTGCCGACACCGCATTATCCGCCCTGCCCTCCCAACTGGTTATCCAGAATGGAAGGAAAACCTTTGTAAGGTAAGGTTAATGATGGCAGGTTAAAAGGTTAAAGGGTTATTTCTATACCTCCTTTGGCGTCCCGCCAAGAGATCTTATAAATAATCTAAACTGATTTTTTATCTCGCGCAGATATCGCAGAAAATTGCGGTTAAGCGAGAGGAGAGCTAAGCTTGCTTAGGCTATCCCGAGTGTGAGCAATTTCGGCCGAAGGCCAATGTTTCTCCTGAAGGG
>CACYMI010000131.1 GCA_902775385.1 uncultured Bacteroidales bacterium | reverse complement strand
CATAGCCGGGCTCAAATTTGAGCTCGGGTCTTACAAGGACGCTAACGGACAGCTTCGCCCTTGTTACGTCCTCACTAAAACCGAATGCCTCTACATCGCTACTAAGTTCAACGACGAGGCGCGTGCCCGTCTGTCCCATTCCCGGGGCCAGGGCAAAAGGCTTCTTGGCATAGAAGGCCATCACCAGAGTTCCGATAATAGCTGCCAGCGCCGTGGCGGTGAACACACTACCGTTAGGCATGTCGGGCAGTGCGCTGAATATGTTGGGATTTACGGCTAAGATATAGGCCATGGTCAGGAAACTGGTTATGCCGGCCATAATCTCGGTACGGATGCTATGTTTCAGCGGATTGAAACCGAAGAGTCTGTTCAATGTCTGATACATATTATTATGTGTAAAACTTTTTTTTAGATTTTATTCAGGCAAAATTACAAATAATCGGTCAAACGGCAAATGGATGGCGGAAAAATCATCATTTGCCGGACTGTTAGGCTGGCTGAATCATTGCAACGGGAGAAAATAGATGTAAAATTTGCTCATATACGTCATTTTTACTAATTTTGCGCAGAAATATATACAACAATGAACAATAAAAGATTATTATGGGTACTTATGCTGGTAGCCGTCTCATTGACCTCTTTCGCACAGCATAAGGTGAACATTTATAATGCTGACAGTATTCAGAAATATCTGAAAGAACGCATAGCCGAGACAAAAATAAGGCAGCGGGCTGCCCGTGATGCCCAGAAAGCAGTTGACAAGGAACTGCTTACCCTGCAACGTGACCTGGAGAAGTCACGCAATCAGGCTATTAAGGACCGTCAGCGTGTTAAGGCTGCCCAGAAGAGCGGCAAGTTCTACCAGCCCAAGCCTTATGTTCCTGCCGAGCTGAAGAACCAGGATGTGGAGGAGGCTGATCCGAATCTGAGCAAGGAGGAGCGTGCCCAGGCTGAGGCTGAGCGGAAGCTTAAGGAGCAGGCGGCCAGGAACCAGGCTCGCCAGCAGGCTGACAAGGCTAAGATTATGAGCAAAACCGGCGGTGCCCGTGAAAGGGCCGAGCTGCGTGCCTCTGCCCGTCAGCAGAAACAGCGCCGTAGGGAAAAGGCCGCCGAGGATAAGCTGAAAGCCAGAGCAGCAAGGGCTGAGGCTAAGCGTGGTGTCACCGAACAGGTGGTGGAGGAAGTAGCTGAGGACGCAGCAGTCATAGGAACCGTAGAGGCAGTAGCTGAGAAGCAGCCGGATTCCGTTAAGGTGGAGAAACCGGCCAAGGCTGAGAAAACTAAGGCTGAAAAACCGGCGAAGGCTGAGAAAACTAAAGCAGAGAAGCCCAAAGTAGAGAAACCTGTAAAAACTCCTGAACAGATTGCCGAGGAAAAGGCTAAGCAGAAAGAGCTGAAGCAGCAGGAAAAGGAGTCGAAGAAGAAGTTCAGCCTGCGTGAGCAGCGTGCCAAGGCTGTAGCGGAACAGAAAGCCAAGGAAGCGAAGGAAAAGGAGCTAATTTATATTTTTCACTTTTCACTCTTTCACTTTTCACTTAGATAGAAGTTAGCTAATTAATGAATAAGATAAATAGATTTCGATTGACAATAATGGTCCTCTGTGCTTTGTGGCAAGTAGAGGGTTATTGCCAGATAGCTATATTGGAGAATATTCACTGGAAAGACGAGTGGCTGCTGTCTGGAGACAATAAGCTGATTGGTACGGTGAATGCTACGGCTCCTGCCGACGTGAGGATGAAATGCGTCAAGGAGCTGGTAAGTGACAATACCTGGGAGATTACCTGGACATTTACGGCTAAGCGTGATATCCCCAACGTCCGCCTTACGGCCAGCTTTGAGCATGTGTCGAAGCCTGCGTGGTGGATGATTCCGGCTGTATCCTATAACGGCAACCTGAACAGCAAGGGCCGGGAGCCCAAAAGTGACAAGCGTGACAGGCAATGGTACACCTTCTCGTACAAACGGACTTCCATCCCGGGGGCCATCTATAGCGAGGGGGATGACTTTGCCATTGCCACCTTTGGCAGTGTTCCCGTAAGGCCGGAGGATGACTACTCATGCTGTATTCAGCCTGAACCTAACATCATCACCCATCAGATTGTATGGCCCGAGGAGGAAATGCCGGTTTCATACTGTGCTCAGGATCAATACATTCCGGGGTGGCATAGAACGTATAACATGAGGCAGGGTGAGACCAGGACACTGAATATGTACCTGATTGTTGCCCGCAAGGAAACCAACCATAACGCTTTCCGTCACATGCTGGATATGGCCTGGCTGATGGCTGAGCCTGAAAAACTTCCTGCTCCTGACGACAAAAGCATCTGGGAGCAGAGTATGGAATTCTGCCATCATAGCCTATGGATTGAGAACAATAACTACATGGGGTATCTGATGGGACTGCACCCGGATGAGAAAGGCCAGTGGCAGCAGGCTGTGCACAACCGCTTTGAGGCCGGATGGATGGGACAGAACATCAGTCTGGCTGTTAGCAACCTGCATGATTTCCTGAAGACGGGCAATCATGTGTCCATGGATCAGGGTATTGCCACATTGGATACATGGGCTGACAACTGTCAGCTGCCCAACGGCCTGTTCCTGACACAGTATGATGCTGTTATCAATAAGTCGCGCTGCATCCTGGACGCCTGCAACCTGGGGACGGCAGCCGTTCAGTTCTTCGAGGCTGACCGTCTGATAAAACAGATGCGGCTCGTTCGCCCGGGATACTTGGGCGCGGCCTGGGGTATCGGCAACTTCATGCTCACAGACCAGCAGCCCAACGGCTGTTATGGCAGGGGCTGGACGGTTGACGGCAAGTGCATAGAACGCGAAGGCGGCATAGGCGCTTACCTGATACCTGCCATGCTGAAAGCATATGAATTCTATAACGACAAGAAGTATCTGGAGAGTGCCAGACGCGCGTACCTTTATTATATAAGTGATTTCAAGAAGAACGGTTTCAGTACGGACGGCACACTGGATACACGATGCATTGACCGTGAGTCTGCCTATCCCTTGCTGACATCGGCCATCGGCCTGTACAAGATAACCAGGGACGATGCTTACCTGAATGACGCCGTTGATGTCTCCTACTACCTGAGTACCTGGTTGTGGCATTACAATGCCAACTATCCCGAGGGAGATGCCCTGCGGCAATATGGCTACAAGACACTTGGAGCAACCAGTGTGAGCACACAGCGTCACTATTTTGATACCTTTGCCTGCAGATGGGTGAATGACTGGCGTGAGCTGGCCAGACTTACAGACGATTCGCAATGGAGCGAGAAAGCCGAGGCCATCTGGCGCAACAGCTGTCAGCTGATTGGTGACGGAAAGCTGAGGATTAACGGACATCTGAGACCGGTGGGTTCGCAGAGCGATGCCTACTTCGGATCTGTATGGCATCCGCATGCTGCCGCTGCCGGAATACCCCCCGTTGCGTCAAAGGACAGAATCAATGACTGGCTGATAGCCTGGCCGTGTGCTTTCCGCCTGGAAACGCTCCGAAATTATGCTGAATAACATATTTTTCATCTTTAAAGTTTAAAGGATGTTAAATATTCATGAATATTTCATAATACATTTTGATAGTGAATAATATATTAATAATTTTGCATGTCAGGAATATTTAAATAACATACAAAGTTAACCATGGCAAATAAAAAGAAAGTTGTTAAAAAGAAGTTATTGACTCCCAAGGAGCACGAGATCATGCTGAAATTGTGGACTCTGGAGGAATCAGGTGTTAAACAGGCTAAAGTTCGCGACATATTGGAGCTTTTCAAGGCTGAAGGATCAGATATGGCTTATACCACACTGGCTACATTCATCAAGATTTTGGTAACCAAGAAGTATGCCACAGCTTCCAAGTCGGGAATTCTTATCTACATCAAGTCCAAGATTTCACGTCAGGACTATGCGAACATCGCAATGAAGTATGCATTGGATGATTACTTTGGTGGCGATAAGACTAAGATGATAGAGACAATCAACGCATTGTAATATCACACAACCTGAGTTTTCAGGCTGAATTGCCTGAAGAGAATAACGCAAAAGGGACCGTGTTCAGAACACGGCCCCTTTTGTTTTTCCTGTAATAGTGTTGCTCAATTACTTGGCAGCAGCAAGACTTGCCTTACGGAATGCCTTCATAGCCTTCTCAATTTCGAGAGAAGCCTTACGGGCACGAGTACCAGCAGCCTTGTTACCATTTTCTGCCTGAGCAGCAGCGTCCTTAGCGAAAGCGCCATATGCGGCAGCAATCTGATTCAGTAAATCTTTCATAATCTTTATTACTTTAAGTTAGTAAACAGCGCAAAGTTACAAATATAAATGAAACAACACAACAATTGCGCAAAAATTTTCAAAATAAAAGACAAAAACGGGGTTTTATAGTATTCTGAGGGCCATTTTAAAGCGTCCTGTATGGTGATATTACCCTTTGCAGGACGGACACAGACCCTTCACAACGTACTCTGCCTCCTCCATCCGGTAGCCCTCAGGCAATGATACGACTGGGACGGCATAGTCTTCCAGACAGTAAGTACGTCCGCAGTTTCTGCAGGTGAAATGAATGTGGTTCAGGTGATGGTCATCCTCGCAACGGCATACACAGTACTTCTGGTAACCGGTTCCGTCATCTATCTCATGCAGCAGATGGTGTCCGGTAAACAGTCTGAGTGTACGGAAAATACTGGAGCGGTCCATCTGTGGCATGCGCTCCTCCAAATCCTGCAGGGTAAAAGCCTTATGGGAGCGGCTGCACTCCTTCCATACCAGAATCCGCACGGAGGTAGGCTTGATGTCATGCTCCTGTAAAAGCTCTATTATCTGTTGGTCCATCCTATTTTATTTTATGTTTATGTTTCGGAAGTTATAAGATGGAGTTAAATAGGAAGTTATGCGCTAAGCGCAGGAAGTTAAGCCAGCGATACTGGCTAGACGATAGCTTTGAATGCTGAAGACCTGTTTGGTATCGTCCTTTTAACTCCCCCTTTAACTTCCATTATAACTTCCATTATAACTTCCTTCTTTAACTTCTCTAACTTCTTTAACTTCTCTAACTTCTTTAACTTCCTTAACTTCTCTATTATCTTCAGCCAAAGTTACGGGTTTTACCTGAGACAGCAAAATTTTTGATTTCTTTTCTTTATCTTCTTACAAAGAAAGACTCTACATTTGGAAATAAATTGCTATCTTTGTCCCGTCTATATGATATTATGCTGATGAAACGACTTCTGTTCATAATCCTGGCCCTCGTGTCGGGCATTGCTGTTACCCAGGCTTCCGAATTGCGGAATCTTAGGGTGAACCGCATGTCGCATCCGCAGGGCATTGTACGTACCGGGCAGTTCAGCTGGCAGATAGTCAGTGAGGAGAACGATGTGTACCAGGTAGCCTGGTATATTAAGGTGGCAAGTACGAGGGAAGGACTGCAGGGCGGTCCTACCATGATGTGGGACAGTGAAAGGCGTGAGGGTGCCGATATGGTGCAGGTTTACTATCAGGGCAGGCGCTTCCCCTATGACAGCACCGTTTACTGGCAACTGGAGGTGTGGCTCAGCAATAATGAGCATCTGTGGCAACTGGAGGTGTGGCTCAGCAATAATGAGCATCTGCAGAGTCCTGTTCAGGAGTTCCACACCGGCAGCAAGGGGACGGTATGGAACAGTACTCCTCTCACCGCTGATGAGCCCCGGCAGGATTACTTCCGCTACCTCAGGTGGCTGCATACCCTGATGATTCACCAGGCAGAGAGCGGTGAGCTCTTTCAGCCTGAGCCAGGGGATACACTGGCCATACCGGCAGATCGGGCTGCCGCAGTCCTCTACAGCCTGTACAGGGAGGAAGGTGACGTGAAGTCGCTCTATGACTATTATAATATGGTAAGGCAATGGATGTACTTCCGCTGTCAGCAGGACAGTACGGTAAGTGCGCAACTGATTGACATGATGACAGAGATGGCCCGGCAGCAGAACCTGCAGGGTGATGTGATTGCCTATAGTCGTATCAAGGTTGACTCTACGGCTTATGAGCCCTTCTGGCTTTATACAGATGAGCCGGCCTGGTGCGGCGGAGCTATCCGGCAGTCCGCTTCGGGCATTGCCTATAACAGAATTGTGATATCGGTTCCGTCCCTTGAAAGCGAGCCGGAAGGCAGCGTCTCACATGAATGCCCTTACGGAACCATCAGCAGTGAATGGAGTAGGAGCGGGGATGAACTGACGTGGGATATTCAGATACCCGTAGGTGTCAGGGCACAGATTTGCTACCCCGAAGGCTATGTTGATGCGGAAGGCAATACTGACTATTACATCGGCAGTGGCAGTTGGGAACTGAGGCTGAATAACGGGAACGACCCCTCCCCAACCCTCCCGAGGGAGGGAGTTAACGGGAACGGGAACGTTAACG
>CACYMI010000130.1 GCA_902775385.1 uncultured Bacteroidales bacterium | reverse complement strand
CAAGGATAACAGTATATAATGTCTCATTTATATCGGTTAGCGGTTAGTGGTTAGCGGTTAGTGGTTAGCGGTTAGCGGTTAGTGGTTAGCGAAAATTATGAATTATGAATTATAAATTACGCCCCTCAATAACTCTGGCTCTTCTTTATTATATAATAGTCCCACCAGAATGTATCGCCGAACCTGGATTGCAGCGCAGCGCCAATCTGATCATCACTCATCCCCGTCTGGGCACAACTGCTCAGGTTAGCCCTGAAGTTCTGGTAACGACGCACTATGTCAGCATCCATACTATAGGCCGATATATCATCCAGGCCCGGCGTCCGCTGCAGATCATGGAAGAGCAGCATAGCCTCCTGCACATAGCGGGGAATAGGCTCCCCGGGGAAGAACTTGTTATACTGATACACCTGAGCCCAGAAGCAACGCAGGTCCCTGTCCTGCAGACAATAAGCCAGCGCCACCTCCAGCACAGCCTTGTCATCCGTAAGCGTATGAGCCAGTTTACGTATCAGCGTAGGCTCCACCAGATAGTCGTCACTTCCCACCAGCGAGGAGCCCTCCCGGTAAAGGCGCTTAATCAGTCCGAAGCGTTCCGAAGAGGCTATACGCGTGGTATCATCCAGGTAAGTTCTCATCTCATCGGCCCATCCCTTATGGAAGGTAGAGTGGTCCAGCAGGCGCAGGTACTTTCTGACGGCATCATACTCACCGTTAATCAGGGCACAGCGGGCCAGCACACGCAACGTATAGTACGAGAAGCCGAAGTGCATACAGCGCTCTATGGCACGGCGGATGCCGAAACAAGTCTCACCATAATTGTAATAGATAAAGTCACCCGTAGTATCACACAGGCGCACCACCACCGAGTCACTCATCACTGGGATTTTGCCCGGACGGTTATTGTACGCATACCGTTGCGTCAGCAACTCCCCCCTGTTCATCAGGGCAATATCCCGGAACAGCACCATCTGACGCGTAGGGTTCCCCTTGGCAGTCCGCGCCTCAGCCAGCACATCATCCCAACGCTGATCCTCCACAGCACGGCACATACGGAACTCCGCATGATAATTGCTGTCCGCATAGTTCCTTTCATTCACAAACCTATAGCCCCCGATGGCAGTAACCGCCGCCAGCAGCAGGCATATCAGCAGCCCCTTAGTGCCGGTCCTGCCCTCCTTCCTTCTGCTTAGGAAGGGGAAAAGCATCGGCGTAACGCATACCAGCAGGAAGGGGAACTCCAGCGCACGGTCTCGTACCGGCCCTATCTCAAAGTGCTTGAATCCGAAGATCCAGCGCTCATCGGGACGCATCAGGGTAGTGCCGTAGGTTTCCAGCAGGGGGACAATACCGCACAAAAGGACCGCCAGCAGCAACCCTACCCATCCCTTACGCCAATTCTGGCTGATCATACGCAATGCTATCAGGACTGAAGCCAACAGCGAGTAGATACCCAACGGATAATAGAACAGGGCAGACACAAACACCATCTGCGCCAGCTGACCGTATTTCAGCCTGCCTGCCCAGTCAACAGACAGCAGCAGAGCCAGGAACAGCCCCATGGAATGATAAAAGCTGTAGTCAATATCCTTCAGGTAGTAAATCCAGTAACCCAGTTGCACCTCTGTACAAAGCAGCGCCAACAGAGGCAGAAAGAGCAAAAAAGTCCACTCCGTCCTGACATGGAAAGAGCGCCAGGCCACACAGAAGGTCAGCATCCATAGCAGGATGAGCATGGCAGCCCCGCAGGCAGGATAGTAGAAGAACTGTGTCAGATAAGAGCCTGTCCATGAGAGGAAACCACCAGGCATACGCATACAATCCCGGAAATACACCATCGTATCATTCCAGTACCCCCGGTCCTGCATAAAATATAAAGTGTCAGCATTCCTGTCAACCAGAAACACCCAGGCCAGCATCACAAACAGGATACTGTACAGAATGGGTAGCGCCCACAGGGGGAACTGCCTTTTCTTTCCGTCTTTTGCCACATCCTGCACCTTAGCGGCAGGAGCGGCAACTCGCTTTTGCCTTACCTTTTTGCTCATAGCCGGCTACAAAGATAAGGAAATAAAACGAAACTATTTGCAAATTCCCCCGCTTAATCGTATCTTTGTAGCCAGAATCTAAAACTAAAACAGGAAAATATCATGAAAAAGAAAACACTTCTCTCCCTTATAGCATTGATAATGGCTGCTATTGGAGCCTACGGCAATGACACAAGCCTCCCTCCCACAAAAGTTGAGCAGGGAAAGGTTACTACGGGTATCGGCAACAGGGATGTTCCCATTCTGCGCAGCACGATTACCGTAAACGGGCAGACGGGGGCAGTGGATTTCCAGGGGGTAACCGGAAAGATAAGCGCCACTAACCCGAAGGATGTAAAGGCCGTCCGGGCATACTTCGCCGCCAATGCCAGGGAGCTGTTCATCGACAAGGACGGAACCATGAAATGGCGCGAGAACAACGGCACACTATTTGCTGAGGGAAAGATTGCCCCGGACGGGACTTATACCATCAGGGGCAACCGTAACCTGGCCGCCGGAACGCACTATCTGTGGATAGCATTGGACATCAGCAAGAAGGCGCAGGAAGGCCATACCGTAGATGCTACTATCACCTCCTATACCGTAGACAGCAAAGTCATAGAAGAGCCCGACGGCAATCCTGCCCATGCCGCCACCATCTTCCTGACAGAGGGCAGCGTGCTGATGCCTATGGACAAGGGAAGCCTCTATTACCGCATTCCTGCCATCTGCACCAGTGCCGACGGCAAACGGCTCGTCACACTCACCGATGACCGCAAGGACCATAATGCCGACCTCCCCTACCATTGCTATGTAGTGGCACAGTATTCCGAGGATAAGGGCCGCACATGGAGCGAACCCGTTACCGTTGCTGGAACAGCAGAGACGGGCGGTGACTACGGACACGGAGATGCCTCACTGATTACCAACCGCCAGAACGGGGATATCATAGGCATCATGACCAGTTCCCCTAACGGAACAGGCTTCTTCTCCTCCACCCCGCAGAAACCCCAATGCTGGAAAACCATCGTCAGCCATGACGGCGGCCGCACTTGGGAAGCCCCCGTTGACCACACCAGGGAACTGTATGCCGCAGGCAGTCCTCACCCCAACTGGCTGGCTGGCTTCACCGGCTCAGGAGCCGGATTGCAGAAGCGGGACGGCACCCTGGTATCCCCCTTTGTAAACCGTGAATCGCCGGACGGAACCACCAATAATATGACACAGAACTATTATAACTTCATGTCCAAGGACGGCGGACACACCTGGCATGTAAGCGGAACAAGCGGAACCACCGCTGCCGACGAGCCCAAGGTACTGGAACGCAACAACGGAGACCTGGCCATCAGCGTCCGCACCAGCGGCTATAATTATTATAATGTAACGTCTGATGACGGGGAAACCTGGCAGCACGCCCCCCAGACACGCTTCACAACTGGCATCAGCGGCAACGCCTGCGACGGCGAGTATATGTACTGGTGCTCCACCCTTGACGGTAACCCCTGGGATATTGTCTTCCAGACCGGTCCTAACAATCCACATCGCCAGAACCTGTCCATCGCCCTTTCTACCGACGAGGGAGAGACCTTCCTGACACCCAAGACCATCTGCCCGCGCGGCTCAGCCTATAGCGCCGCCACCGTACTGCCAGACGGCACCGTAGGCGTGTATTTCGAGGAGGAAGGACTCTACGGCTGCTACACCATGCACTTTGTACGCTTCAGCCTCAACTGGGCCAGCAACGGCCAGTTCAGCTTTACCAAGAAGAGCCCCTTCCATCCCGTGCCTTGAATCACCTTACCTTAACAGCCATAGGCCAAAGAATTTGTCATAAACCTCGTAAACCCCAAGATTAGAAGTTGCAAAATTCTTTTCTAACAAGCCCTTGATGGCAGACTGCACACTGCTACTGCTGGTAAGACGGTATTTCTTGACAAACGCCGAGGAGGTGAGGTTTTGGGCTTTCCCTTCCTTGGCAATAGCCATTAACAATTCTTTTTGCTTAATTGGCAGCTGAAAAAGTAAGGACTGGTATGTAAATTCATTAGCACGTAATATATTCTTGATAGCTATATCCAACATATCCTCATCACAAGTCCCATGCTGGGGAGTAAGAGAGAAAAGTTCATTCAATACACGTTGAACATACCACGT
>CACYMI010000129.1 GCA_902775385.1 uncultured Bacteroidales bacterium | reverse complement strand
ATAAGAGATGTAGTTAACGGGCATGGAGATAAGGTCATAGTCATCAATCAGCATAGGAGCGGTGAAGACTACGTCCAACTCTACAGGACCGCAGGCAAAAGTATAATAGGTGTTGGTTGCCAGCACGTCAACGCTCTTCTGCTCAGCCACCTCAATGGCAGCGCCACGGGGCTTGATGTTCTTGAACAGACCGAAGTCGGCATACGCACCGCCCGTGGTGTTGTGGCAGTGGGCGGCAATGATGTTCTTGCCGGCATGAAGGAGGTTCTTCAGGTCGCCGTCAAGATGCAATACCACACCGTTCACCCAAGTCTCGCCGGTATCGGCCACCTTGGTGCCGTTGATATAGAGCTCAAACACATCGTCGTGTGAATACTTCACGTACAGGTCCTCCTGCAACTGCTGGGCAGTCAGTTCCACCTCGCGGCGGATATAGATATCGCTGCCCTGGCGTCCCCAGCGGCTGCTGATATTCTCGCCCTCGCTTCCCCAGGCAGCCTTCTCGGTCTTCCAGTCGGCATCGTTGAAGCTCTCCTTCTGCCAGCCGTCAGCAGGAGTCTGACGGGTCACCTTGCCTTCCCAGCGTTCCTCGTCGGACATGGGAGCAACAGAAGATAGCACGTAGTTCTGCTCGGCACCCATGAAACGGTATGCCTTGCCGTCCACACGCAGAAGACCCAGGATGGGCTTCTCGTCATTGGTCCAGTGGCGGGTAGTTCCGTCGGTCAGCTTGTCATAAGGTGACCATACAGAGAAGTAGGGGTCATTCACTACCAGAGGCACAGAAGGCAGACGTAAGTCTGTGCTGGTATAAGGCTTAAAAAACTCTGCTGTCTGTGCGAACGCCATGGTTGCAACAAACAAGAATGCGGATAAAATCTTTTTTCTCATTGGAAGTTAATTTATTATTAGTTATTCTGATTGTTCTGACTCTATTTCATCGGTGGGAATGCCGAGATTCTCAACCTTGCCGCTCCCATGGGAATAAGGGTAATGTCCTCCACCTTGCCACGCTTGGCACGGGCATCAGGCAGAATCTGGCAAAGGCCGGTAGCATCCTGTCCCCACCCTTCCACACGGGCACCTCTGGCCTTAATGCGGATAGGAGCATTCTCGTGGTTAAAGGGGTAATTGTTCTCGGGCCAAGGGAGCTTCTCTACCTTCATGCCGCGCAGATTCTCCACTAGGGCATAGTTCCAGGGACTATCGGCATATATTTCGAAGGTAGGCCACTTGCTGGCATCGGCACCTTCCTGCCAGTGCGAGTCACCAATGGCCGTCTTACGGCTGTCCTTCTGCTCGTAACGCTCCTTAATCTGCAGGCTCATGGTCAGGGGACCGTAGTTGACGCTCACACTATTCTTATTCAACGCCCATACACGCTTAGTAAGACGCATGGGCAGGAAGAGTTTCACCTCGTCACCGTTCTTCCACTCGTTCTGAATCTGTAGCAAGCCGCTATGTACCTGGCAGTCCACGGTCTTGCCATTCACCATTACATGTGCCCCGTTAGTCCAAGTGGGGATGCGCAGGTAGAGAGGGAAACTGACCGTCTGGTTCTTCTTCAGACCGCCAATGGTTAGAAGAATGTCCTCACTGAAGGGATAATGCGTCTGCTCATCTATGGTTATGGTCTGACCGTCGGCAACTTTCAGCGTAGCCTTACAGTCGGCATAGATGAGGCACGCAGCACCGCCATCGGCACTTGCCAACACTAAGTTCTGGCTATAATAAGGCCAACCCATAGCATGGTTATGCTGACAGCAACGACTGCTGAAGGGATTCATACTAAAGAAAGGACCGCTGTTGTCCACACCCGGATTGTGGTTACGGCTATCGCTCTGCACCATATTAGGACAAGTCAGGTAACGGAGGGCACGCAAGTCCTCCGTCATACTGGCGGGGTAACTGTTGAAGGCCACATCCTCCAGGTTCTCCATCCACAGCAGGTCGCCCGTCTGCGCCATCAGAATCTCATCGCTGAGCATCTGCTCCACAAAGCCGCAGGTCTCTGTTCCTTGGCGGGGGTCGATATAGCCATGACGGCAGTTCTCGTCTGAACCAAACATACCGCCGGGCACCTGACCATAGATGCGACGGATAAGACTATAATCATTATATGTAGCCTTGAGGGCAGCAGGGTCTTTTGTAATAAGGTAATATTCGGCAGGCTCACGGAAACATTCAGCCACATTCACGTTGTGCCAGTTGGGCAGACCGCTCTCTTGCATCCAGTTGGCTGTGCACTGGTGAATCTTATGGCAGAGGTCCAGCAGCCAGCTCTCGCCCATGCGGTTGTAGAGCCAAATAACGGACAACAGGTTATCGCCACCACGAGAGTTTTCCCAATAGTCACGCAGGAACTTCTCCTTGGGGTACTGCATCTCCCACTGGAAGTAACCCTTCATCACTTGGAGTACACGCTCATCGCCACTGTAATCGTAGTAATCTTGTAGTATTTGCAGAGCCAGCATATTGGCCCAGAGCTCACGCCTTCCGTTCTTGTCCTCATTTACAGGACCAAAGTATCCGTCAGGCTGGGCACTTTTGATGATAGCCTCCACCCAGAACTTTGTCTCGTCCAGCATGGCCTTGTCCCCCAGGATATAAGCCAGATTGCTGTAGCCACGCAACCAGTAGGGAACTTCCTCCCAACCATGCGACCCTCCAGGTTCCAACCATGCATTGCCTTTCTTGTCCAACCAGTCGCTAATCTCACCAAGGTTTCCACTCAGACCGTTCTTCTGGCGTTGCAGCATCTCTCCCACCCAACCACGGGGAGTAATAGCATTAACGGGAAGTTTCAGGAACGGGTTAGCCGGAAGCGGAGCACGGTTGTTAATGTAGTTGGTTTGTGTGGGCTGAATACTACCAGGCTTAACCATTTTTACCGTCTGTGCAGAGGCAAATAGGGCTATAAAAAAAACAAGAAAAATGGTCTTAATTCTCATTAAAGAATGGTTTTTTAGGGTAATTTCGGGTGCGAAGATACAAAAAAGAAAGAAAAGCACCAAACAAGATTGGATTTTTCTGTCTATTAGAGTCTTACCGTCAATTCCACAGGAGCCGCCATGCGAGGGTCCTGCATCTGATACAACGTACGCTGGAAAGTATCAGCAGAGGGTTTTACCCTACCCTTGAAAAGAATCTTCCCGTGAGAGAGTACCTTTATATTTCCTTTAAGAGAAAGCAGTTCGGAAGATAAGCGAAGAGTAAGGCTGGAATAGTCACAGCGTAACACCTCTATGGTTTTGTCCTTTACCAAAAGTTCCACACGCTTGCCGCGCTGCATCTCATCCGCTGGAACGCTGACCCAATAGAAATGCTGTTTCAGCACCGACTCCTGCTGCCAGACCAGACGGCGGGGCCATGGGTTACGACGATACTGTGCCATCCAGGGAACGGCGGCCCGGTCCTCACGGTCCATCCAATGCGCCTTATCGGCAAGGATATGCGTCTGGTGAATATACCCCTCGCTGTCTTGCCGCTGCAGGGAATCCAGCTCCGATCCACGGACAGCAGCCATACGGTTCCGGTTGTAAGCCTCATCCTTACCACCCATCCATATCATAAAGGGAAGGTTGCGCAGACTGACCAGACTGACATCGCCCGGATGCCCCGCCATCATAGAGGCGGCCGCCCAATGGTCCGCCATACGCGGTGCCAGTCGCCAGATGCCGTCGCCACCGGCCGAATAGCCCAGGATATACACCTTGTCTGGATTGACGTTATAATGACTGACCATCGCCCGGATAAGTTGCAGGTACATGCTGTCTATAGGCTCCTGAAACCACATGTCCCACGCATCCCATGGGGCACGCGGAGCTACATACACACCCTCATCGGGGGTATAAAGGAACTGCTGGTTCCGCCACTGGCCGTTATTCACCTCAGCGGTAGTGCCTCCGCCGCCGTGAAGGGATATCCATAGGCTGCGCCCGTCGGCCGGTTCCTGTCCGTAAACAGTCCAGAAGAGGGGCATCCGGTTATTGCCCTGCATGACAACCCTACCGTCAATCACGGCATCCGTAGCCTTACGTACCGAGTCACGCCAATGTAAAATGACTGCATCGTACTGGGCCATACAGCCCAGCGATGCAGTCAAGAAAAGGGATATAAGCAACTTTCTCACTTAATCACAATCTTTCTGGCGTTCTGTATAACTACGCCTCTGTAGGTACGGGTGAC
>CACYMI010000128.1 GCA_902775385.1 uncultured Bacteroidales bacterium | reverse complement strand
TGTGTCTGATGGCATCGCGCATAATCTGCGCCCGCTCGCGAAGCAGGCATTGATGGCGATACCAATAGAACAAAATCAACGCAACGCCGGCCAAAACGACTGTTATAATGATAATGGGTATCATAGTCAGTTATTCCTCCTCTCCCCTAAGTTTCCCCTCTCCCCGGAGAGGGGGCAGGGGTGAGGCTTTCACCTTATTATATAATGTCTGCCGGCTGATGCCTAACAGGTCGGCGGCCCGTTTCATGTTTCCGTCGCATTTGTTCAGCACTTTGCGTACATGTTCGCTTTCCAGCTGGTCTAAGGGGACTATCTCGCCTGCCTTGTCAATGGCATCCTTCAGTACACGTATCAGCTCGTCATTGTCCCAGGGCTTGGTTACGAAGTCGGCGGCACCGTTCTTCAGGGCTCTGACGGCCAGCTTTACATCGGCGTAGGCGGTCATCAGTACGATGGGAATATCCGGAAACTTGCGATGAATGGCCGAGAGCCACATCATTCCTTCCTGCCCGGAATTTACGCCCAGGCTGAAGTTCATGTCCAGCAGGATGGCGGCAGGATTCTCCTGAGCGATGGTTACAAGGGCCTTATCGGGGGAGGTCAGGGTGAGTACCTTCCCGAAGGTGCTGCTCAGGCAGATTTTCACAGCTGTCAGGATAGCGGCATTATCGTCTATGACAAGTATGGTTCCGTGTTTCATGTTGCAAAGATATAAATAAATGAAGAGTGAAAAGTGAAGAATGAAGAATTTGCTGCCGCTTTTGCATGTATTTACCCTAAAGTGTCTAAGAATTGGACACAAGTGTGTATAATATCTGGACAAGTTGGAGTGAAGAGTGAAAAATGAGGAGTGAAGAATGATTTTTCGTTGTACCTTCGCAGCAGAAAACCAATTAAGAACTGTAGATTATGAATTACGAACTGATTTTACTCAACATCCGTCTGGCCTGGCGCAATCTGATGAAGTACAAGGTGCAGAACATCATCTCAGTCCTCTGCCTGGCGGTGGGCATGGTTGTCTTCAGCATGACATTTATCTCTACGTACAGATCATGGCAGGCTATGCAGCATACTGGTGACAGCCGACGGGCTATTGTGTCTTTCTCCAAGCAGAATAGCAATTTGTATATTACGCCTGACGTTTTGCAGCGTATTGAAGGCCGTCACCTTCTCAGCATCGACTTTATAGACATTAACTTGGAGGCCTGCAGTACCGTTACTACCTTTGTTGATCCTAAGGGGAAACAATACCGGGTTTCCACGGAATGGAGTTGGATCAGTCCGGAACACTTGCACTACTTGGGGTTGCGGTCGGCCATTACGGGCAAGCGCATTCCTGTACTGAAGCCTGGTGATATGGTTATGACCAAGGGTATGCTGGCGCGTACCTTCGGCCTGGAGGTGAACCCCATAGGCTTTACGATTGACAGGAGTAACCCGTATTCCCATCATTGTGTTGATTCTACCCGTAACGTTGTCCTTGACGTTGTGGATATGGAGGACTGGTTTCTCTGCGAAGACCGGATGTTTGTTGTTACCGACCAGCTGAAAGAGTCTGATGCCTCATGGGATGGAGGTTACGGTATGCCACAACTTCATATCATTCTGGCTAAGGGGAAAACTGAGGCGGACCTGAAGAGGGACCTGCATAAGGTGCTTCCCGAATATGAGGTTAAGTTCCTCGCCAAGAAGAGCGGTTCGGTTATACAAGGATTTCTTCTTGTGCTGCTCATGGGCGGAAGTGTCTTGTTCATCGGCTTGTTCGGCTTCCTGAAAATGCAGATTCAGCTATTCCGTCTTCGTCAGCGCGAAATAGGGCTGCGCCAGTGTTTGGGCGCACATCAGGGGCAGCTTTTCGGGATGCTGATATGGGAGGTGGCTATCATCTTCTTGTTTATAACCCCGCTTACCCTGCTGTTTACCTATTGGCTGGCCGGAGCCTCTGAACCTATTCTGCGCAGCATGAGCTCGGGTGGGTTCCTGTCAGTAGATTTGCCGCGTATTTATGCCACGGAACTGTGGCTTTCCTTGGCGGTGTTTGTTGTTACGACGCTTATTGCTGCCTATTCTGTCCGTAAGGTGGTTACCCGGCCGCTGAGCGAGGTGGTTGGGAAGGGGCCGCGTAAACTCACCCGTGGCTACAGTCTGTTTATTGTACTGCAGATGGTAATCTGCCAGATACTCTTCTGTTTTCCCATGACTGTCATCTATATTTATCAGAACACTTCACCTTCAGAAATCTATGCCCGCCAGGAAACTTGGGAGAAACGCTTCCATTTCCTTGCAGAAGAAGATAATGATATGGAGGGTTGGGCGGAGTGTATGATAACGGATAAAAATCAGTGGGGCGCTGAGTTCCCGGATTCTGTGCAGCGCTTGAAGCATATACAGGGCATTGCCCCTTTTGTTACCATTCGCTACGAACGTTATCTGAAGGAGGGGGAGAAGAAGAGTAAAGAAACCTGTTATGATGAGGACTTCCGGCCTTTCGTAAAGGGTGATGTGGTGCTTACGGATGAGCATCTCCTGGATATTCTGAAACTGGAACTGCAGCCTTCCGCTACTGACAAGCAATGTAAGAGCGACTTATTGGTTCCTGTATATCGGGGTATGCCCTGGGTGGGTAAGCCTGGGAAGTTGGGATACATCAAGGCTGGGGCCTTTGCGACGCTTTTACGTGAGGCTGAGCCCATTACGATGCTTGAATATGATACCATTCCCCGGGCCTGCTATGTCTGCAATACGGATTTCCTTCTGCAGGACAGTTTATACCTTAGGGTTCGCAATGATTATGGATGTGATTTCAAAGAATGGTATTCGAAGCCCCATATCATATTAAAAGCAAAGCATGATGAGTACAAGGATGCTGTCAGGGAACTGAATGACCTCTACCATCATATAGGCATATATACCTCGGTCAATGCCCCTGTTGACAATATGGTGGAGAAAATCTTTCCGGAGTTGTATACGATTGGGATTTTAATTATAGTCCTGGTGGTAATATATTTTGTATCCCTGTTGTGTATGGTGATGACGCTCTATTCCTCGGCCTCGCTTGATACCAGAGGCAGGCTGCGGGAGGTTGCCATCCGTAAGGCGAATGGTGCCGGTAGGAGGCAGATTCTGTGGCTCTTCGGCAAACTGTACGCCAGGAATCTGGTTATCAGCAGCATTGTGTCTTTCGTCTTTATTCTTATTGGCTACACTACTTTTGACGGTAAGGAAACTTTCAGCAGTTTTGCTGTACCTTATCTGTATTCCATCCTTTTCGTAGGCCTGGTAACCCTGCTGACGGTAGGATTAAGAATCTATAAAGTCTCAAAGCTGAATCCGGCCGCAATATTAAAGAAAGAATAAAAGACTGTTGGGGCTTTTTAGAGTTGAGAGTCAGTTTAGTGTATAAAGTTGAGAGAGTTTTAAGTTAATTATAAAGTTGCCCCCCTTCCTTGGTAGGGACGGGGTAGGTCCCAGTGTTAACCCTCCCTCTTTCGGGAGGGAGGGGGAGGGACCTTAAATTTCAGTTAATGTTATGATTCAGTTACAAAACATCAAAAAAGTTTTCCGTACGGAAGAGATTGACACCTGGGCTTTGCGCGAAGTGAGCCTGGAAGTAAAGGATGGCGAATTTGTTGCCATTATGGGACCCTCAGGGTGCGGCAAGACTACCTTATTGAATATAATGGGCTTGCTGGACACACCTACCGAAGGGACGTATATGCTGAACGGTAAGGAGGTGAGCCGGCTTACGGAACGTGAGCGTACCAATATCCGTAAAGGGACCCTTGGTTTTGTGTTCCAGAGTTTCAACCTGATAGATGACCTGAGTGTCTATGAGAACGTAGAGTTGCCGTTGCTTTATATGGGCGTGCCGGCTAAGGAGCGCAGGAAGCGTGTTACGGATATACTGGACCGTATGGCTATGTCCCATCGCAGGGGACACTATCCCTGTCAGCTATCAGGCGGACAGCAACAGCGTATAGCTGTGGCACGGGCCGTTGTGACCAATCCTAAGATTATTCTGGCTGACGAGCCTACGGGTAACCTGGATTCCAAAAACAGCCGTGAGGTAATGGATCTCCTGTGCCAGTTGCACGAGCAGGGAACTACCATTGTCATGGTGACGCATTCGCAGCATAATGCCAGTTATGCGGATCGCATCATTAACCTGTATGACGGTCAGATAGTGGAACAGGCAGAGCTATAGGAGCCTATGTTCCAATTCATAATTATTGTTCTCCTATGCCCTCACGGGCAAGAGATCTTGTGAATAATCTTATAAATAATCTCACACAGAAATCGCGGAAATCGCGGAAAATTGCGGTTAAGCGAGAGGAGAGCTAAGCTTGCTTAGGCTATCCCGAGTGTGAGCAATTTCGGCCGAAGGCCAATGT
>CACYMI010000127.1 GCA_902775385.1 uncultured Bacteroidales bacterium | reverse complement strand
GGCTAAGGCGAGTGTCCAGAGCAGCACATTACTGAAGATAAGGGTGAACCAGTCGGTCAGGGAGATGTCGGACACGGCCATCGGTCGGACTATACTGCAGACGCCTATGACGAAGGCGATATTGAAGACGTTGCTGCCGATGGCATTGCCTAAGGCCAGGCCGTTACTGCCCTTACGGGCGGCCATCATGCTGGTGGCCAGTTCGGGAAGGCTGGTGCCTACGGCCAGGATGGTGAGGCCGATGATGCGTTCGCTGATGCCCCACTTGCGGGCCAGTTCGGCTGCGTTATCCACCATGAGCTGTCCGCCATAGACCAGGCAGGCGCAGCCGATGACCAGGTAAAGGAAGATCCTGATGAGTGACAGTTGGGGGGCCTTGGTATCCGGGACCTGGGTGTCGGGAGATTTCCGGCGCGCGCGCAGGAAAGTATAATAGAGGAATCCGCAGAAGAAGAGCAAGAGGAAGGCTCCCTCTACCCGGCGGATATTGCCGTCATAATAGGATACGACGTACAGGGACAGGGCGGCCAGCATGCTGATGGGAATGTCACAGGCTATCAGGGCTTTCCCCACGGGCATCCGCATCATCATGGCGGAGGCTCCGACGATAACCAGGGTATTGAAGATGTTGCTGCCCACTATATTGCCCACACTCATATCGGCACTGCCCCTGAGAACGCTGAAGAAGCTGACCATGAACTCGGGCAGACTGGTTCCGAGGGCCACGATGGTGAGGCCGATTACCATCTCACTGACATTCCAACGGCGGGCTATTCCACAGGCTCCGTCCGTAAATCTGTCGGCTCCCCACAATACGAGGACGATGCCGACAAGAAGCAATAAACAATTCATTATTATCATAAGCGGATGCAAAGATATTATGAATTTCAGACATATTGTCAATAAAATAGGGATTATTTCTCTTAGCGTAGGGATTTTTCCCTTTTTCAGACCTTGCAAATTGAAATATTTTTTGTACTTTTGCAGACCATTATTCAAGAGAAAGGCAATAATAACTAATAAATATACATTAAATTATGAAAGTTAAAAAACTGGCAGTAGCAGCTGCGATTGCGATAAGCGCCATTCCCGCAATGGCACAGGATTTTGAGGGAACAACCTACGATGACCGTATCGGCTATTCCAATAACAACAATGAGGACAGCATCAAGATAGGCCGTCAGAACATCTCTCTGTTCCAGCAGTATATTGAAATGCAGAACTGGGCCGAAGCCCGTACGAACCTGCTGTGGCTGAAGCAGAACGCGCCCTATGCGATGAACGGTATTTATACCAAGGGACCGCTGATGTATTACCAGCTGATAGCAAATCCCAATGAGACGGATCAGGCCAAGAAGCTGCAGTACTTCAATGAGATGATGGAGCTGTTTGACCTGCGACAGAAGAACCTGGAGGCGCTGAACTCCTTCTCCAAGATCAAGAATACGCTGGGTGACGTGCTGAGCGTTAAGGCCGAGTATTACAACTGGACGGCTCCTATTGCCCTGGGAAAAGACTATGACCTCAGAAAGTCATACGCCAACTTCACGGAGGCCATCAAGATGGTGAACGAGAAGGGAGGCCGTGAGATTACCGGTACGTTCCTGCAGACTTTCTTCATGGTGAGCGACGCTATCTACAAGGCTATGCCCAACACGATGCGCGAGCAGTACCTGCAGGACTACCTGGACAGCAAGGAGGCCTGCGAGAAGATGCTGGAGCTGGCCAAGGAGGCCAAGGCCGAGGGCGATGTGGAGAAGGCCAACAAGCTGGTGGCCAAGTATGACGGCCCGCTGGCATTCATCGAGAAGACCTTTGCCGAGAGCGGTGCCGCAGACCGTGACCAGATCATCGGTATCTATACAAAGAAGTTTGACACTTACAAGGGTGACATCAACAAGCTGAACAGCGCTATCAACCTGATGGCTCAGAATGACTGTGACGATGCTGATATCTACTACCAGTATGCCGAGGCCGCATATGCTATTGAGCCTTCGTTCACCAGTGCCATCGGTCTGGCGCAGAAAGCGCAGAAGGACGGTCAGATGGAGAGTATGCTGGACTATTACACCAAGGCGCTGGAGCTGGCGTCGAACGATGCGACTCGCGGTGTTATCTGCCTGAACATCACCAATGCCCTGACCAAGAGCAAGCAGTTTACGGGTGCGCAGACTTATGCGGAGAAGGCTATTGAGTACAATCCCGACCTGGCAGGAAAGGCTTACCTGAAGATGGCTAACATCAATGCCCAGATCGGACAGTATGCCAAGGCTGTTGAATACTGTACGAAGGCTGCTGACGCGGACATTACCCTGAGCGGTGCCGCCGACCGTCTGAAGGGTCAGATCCAGACGGCTCAGGCTAACCAGGCTGCCAACGACAAGGCCCGCAAGGCTTATGAGGACTTCATCAGAAGACAGAAGGCTGAGGAGGAATTCTGGAACAAGGGCCGCAAGAAATAAGCCCGGGCACCATAACTGTTAAAATAGGTAAAATATAAATAGCTGGTATTTTATCATTTAATAATTTTTTGTACCTTTACAACCAAAATCACGTTTAAGGCTCTGTTTTCGGGGTCTTAAACGTATCAAATATGGAAAATGAATCGTGTTAAGATAGGAATTATAGGACTGGGACGTATGGGCAGAAAGCACCTGAGAGAACTGGTGGCTTGCGACTTCTGGGATGTGAAGTACGTCTGTGATATCGATCCTGAGAAAGTCACCTATTCCAGAGAGATTGCCCCTGACGCCGTCTTTACGACCAATGAGGATGATATATTTGACGATCCTGAGGTGGAATGCGTAGGGCTGTATGCCCTGGCTGACAGTCGTCCGGGACGGATCAGAAAAGCTATTCAGCACGGCAAGCATGTGATGTGCGAGAAGCCTCTGGCCTATAAACTGGAGGATGAGAAGGAGTTGGTGCAGCTGTCCAAGACTACCGATAAGATATGTACCGTTAACCTGTATCTGAGAAATGCCTGGTACACGAAGGAGATTAAGGATTTTATCTGGAGCGGCGAGATCGGCGATGTGGCTATCATACGCATCTGCCATATGACGCCGGGACTGTCTCCGGGTGAGGGGCATGAGTTTGAGGGGCCCTCGTTCCATGACTGCGGTATGCACTATGTGGATATTGCCAGGTATTACGCCGACTCGGAATTCAAAACGGGACACGCGCAGGCCATCCGCATGTGGGATTATAAGGACCCCTGGTGGCTGCAGTGCCACGGTACCTTCGAGAACGGTATTGTATATGATATCACACAGGGTTTCGTGTACGGCCAGCTGGCCAAGGACCAGACGCATAACTCATACACTGAGATTATCGGCAGCAAGGGCTTTGTGCGTATGCACCACGACTTCAAGAATGCGATTGTGGAGAAGCATGGCGAGCATGTGACGGAGGTGGTGGAGAAGCCATACGGCGACAAGAACATCGACCGCCTGTGCTACCTGATGGGCGAGGCAATCCTGACGGGGGTAAGACCGAAGAACCTGCCTAAGTTCGAGGATGCCTACATTGCGTCGGAGTATGCGTGGAAGATGCTGGATGACGCCAGAACGCATGACTTGCCCTCGAAGGGAACACCCGAGGAGCTGGAGCAGATTCATTACCGCAGGGCGCACATGACAAACGGATACGGTCTGCTGAATCAGGTATAAAACCAATAACATTATTTATATTATATGACACAGGTATTATTTTTAGGCAACATCGGAATGCCCGAGCTGATTATCCTGGCTCTGGTGGTACTGCTCCTTTTCGGCGGTAAGAAGATTCCCGAACTGATGGGCGGCATCGGCAAAGGTGTAAGAAGCTTTAAGAAGGGAATGAACGAGATTGAGGAGGAAATCAACAAGGAAGTGGATATGAAGGAAGTGGAAAAGAAAGAAGAGAAGTAAAAATTCAATACTAACACAAAATCAACTACAACATTATGAAAGAAATGTCAAGAAGGTCTTTCTTAAAGGCCGGTACTGCTGCTACTGCAGCACTTGCATTAACTCCCAGTGATTTGTTGGCTAAGGCTAAGGCTGGTAAGAAAAATGCTCCTACAGGTAAGATCAAGCTCTTAGGTGTAGGTGTAGGTGGACGCGGACATGCCGATATCAACGGCGTTACTTACAAGGGTAAGGACGAGATTTATGATGATATCGAGTTCATTGGCATGTGCGATGTTGACTTCAAGTATGCTAAGGGTGTTCTGGATGAGTACAAGAGACTCTTCCCCAACATGAAGATATATAATGACTACAAGAAGATGTATGCTGAGCTGCTGGATCAGGCCGACGCGGTGCCGACCATACTCATGCTATCATCTGCGCAGAGGCTCTGGCAGCCGGCAAGCATGTTTACTGCGAGAAGCCTCTGACACGTACCGTATATGAGTCACGTCTGCTGACCAAACTGGCAGCAAAGGCCGGTGTGGCTACCCAGATGGGTAACCAGGGCTCAAGCGGCGAGGGTGTAAATCTGACCTGCGAGTGGATCTGGAACGGTGAGATCGGTGAGGTAACACGCGTGGATGCGTTCACTGACCGTCCTATCTGGCCTCAGGGTCTGGAGCGTCCTACCGAGGTTCATCCTATTCCCGATACCCTGAACTGGGATGCCTTCATCGGCCCGGCTCCCAAGCGTCCTTACAACTCTATCTATCATCCCTGGAACTTCCGCGGATGGTGGGACTTCGGTACAGGCGCGCTGGGTGATATGGCCTGCCATATCCTGCATCCTGTATTCAAGGCTCTGGATCTGGGTTATCCCATCAAGG
>CACYMI010000126.1 GCA_902775385.1 uncultured Bacteroidales bacterium | reverse complement strand
CCCACAAGCGTGACCTCTGGGCCGTCTTCGAGGCTCCTACGGCCGAGGGATGGAACCTCTCCAAGGTCAACATCTTCCTGCCCGACGGCAACTATGGCGAGAATGACAACGGCAACAAAGGTACGGTAACCAAGTCGGTTGAGATTTGTGTGGGCAACGACCTTACCTCCATGACTACCATCCATACCTTTACAGACTTGGACGGCATCTCGGAACTCTCCTACATCCTGCCCGAGTTCAGGAATACCAGGTATCTGGCTATCGTCTCCACGCTGAACGCCTACTTCTATCCCTCTATGGCCGAAGTGGAGGCTTATGAGCAGTATGAGGACGCCATACCCCTGAATGCCCCCGTAGAGATAGCCAACTGGAGCGATGACGTACTGGCGGAGAGCAGGCCTGCCACAGGCAGCACAGACGCTACACTGGACAAGCAGGGCTGGTGCCTCTTCCTGCCGCAGGTTAAGGCTACCGGTGCCCTGCCCGTTGTGGACGGTCAGCTGACCACTAAGAACGGAACCGTATATGCCATAGATCCCGCTAAGAAGAACTCTCTGGTACTGAAAACCGTCAACGCAGCCAAGACGCTGCAGTTCGCAACTCCCGCCTGCTGCGAGGAGATTTACTTCATCGTCATCTCTGCCGAGGGCACCTCTTCCCTGAAGGCCGTTGTCAACTATGAGGACGGCACTAGCGGAGCTGCCCAGCAGTTTACCATAGGCGACTGGTTCAGCGGCAGCGCCAACCAGGGCGAGGCTATCTACGGTCTGGACCGCATCAAGCGCGGCGCGGGCGGCGGCTATACCAATGACCAGTTCGACGGACGCAGCAACTTCCGTATCTTCGAATATACCCTCTCTGCCGATAAGAGCAAGGTGGTAAGCGGCATTACCTTTACCTCCACCGCTTCAGGCAAGATTCCTACCATCCTGGGTGTGGCCAAGAAGGGATACCGCCTGATTGACCCCGACGGCATAGGAGGCATTCAGGATTCCGAGTCTTCCGCCTCTGCTGCCGCATCCTCGGTATATAACCTGTCCGGTCAGCGTATCGGCCAGATGCAGAAAGGCGTCAACATCATCCGCTATACCGACGGCACTGCCCGTAAGGTGCTGGTGAAATAACGGACCCGTCCCCGTCCCTCCCTTGCCGGGAGGGTTAAATCCTCAGCCTTTTCTCCTAAAGGGCCGGGGATTTTTCTTTTAGTTAACTAACAAAATGAATTTTGAATTGAAATAGAGCTTTGCCCCAGCACCTTGCCATCCCTGGTGGTCAGGGAAGCCAGAACATCGAACTTTGCGCCTTGGATTTTTAAAGGCTTCACCCAAAATGATAGTTTATACCGGGTTCCTGCTACGGCATTGATGCCCCAATAGCCTTCGTTGATAATCTTACCATCAGGTTCTGTAATTTCAACCTTCAGCGTATGATCAACCCAATTCTCTGCCCAAGGGGCTGTTTTTTGGGGGGTATTGAATTTAGAATTGTCTTCCACCAAGCTGATATTGGCGCCTTCAGCTTTCCAGAAATCGGGTTGCTCAGTATTGTACTCAAACGAGCGGTTGCGAATCAACTCGGCATACAGACCGCCGTCCGAGGCAAAGTTGATGTCCTCATAGAAGATTCCGTAAAGTTCGGGGCTGATTTCTATGCCCTTCTGGACAACATTCACATCGATATTTACTTGTGCCCAATTGCTCAGGCAAAGGCACGATAATAATCCCAAAATAAAGTTTTTTTTTGTTTTCATAAAGTATTAATTGTCTTATTCTTGGCGTAAAATTACAAAAAAAGTATAAACGTACGCAGAAAGAGTGAAAAAAGAAATAACCAAACCTTGTAAACCATCTTATTATTCACTACTTTTGTGGCCATAATCCACATTATAACGTCTTTGGCCTCATGCATAAACGACTTTTTCTACTAACAATCGCCTGTGCTTCTCTTTCTGTTTTTGCAGGGAAGAAAACATCCGATTTCGACCCCGTAGCTTACGTGAACACCTTGCAGGGAACCAATTCGCATTTTGGGCTCTCGCACGGCAATACGTTCCCTGCTACCGCCATGCCGTTTGCGCAGCACATGTGGACGCCGCAGACGGGAAAGAACGGCGACGGGTTCAAGTACCTTTATACTGCTGATAAGATTCGTGGCTTCGGGCAGTCGCACCAATGCTCTCCCTGGGTGAGCGACTATGCCGTATATTCCTTCTACCCGATGTTGGACGGCACCAAGAAACGGGTCGATTCCGATGAGCGCGGCTCCAGCTTCTCACATCAGAACGAGATTGCCCAGCCGCACTATTATAGCGTGCTCTTCGACAACGGCATCCGCACGGAAATGGCTCCCACGGAGCGTTGCGTCCACTTCCGCTTCACGTACCCCAAGAATGACGGAAAAGATGCCATCCTCTATCTGGACGGCTACACGGACGATTGCGATTTCCGCGTCAGCCTTGATGAGCGTAGGGTGTACGGATGGGTGAACAATCAGCGCTTCGTGAATCATAGCGAGAACTTCCGCTGCTACTTCGTCATTCAGTTCGACAAGCCTATCAAGGACTGCTACGCTCAGCCCAAAAAGGACAACACCCAGAAAGAAAATAAAAAAGGCACTTATAAGCGCCCGCAAACGCAAGGTGTGTTTCTGCACTTTGCGCCCGGCGTAAAGTTACAGGCTAAGGCAGCATCGTCTTATATCTCCCTCGATCAGGCAGAAATAACGTTGAACCGCGAATTAGGTGCCGATAAGACCTTGGAACAAACCAAGAAACGCGGGCATGACACTTGGCAGAAGCTGCTGAGCCGCATCAAGGTGGAGGGCGGTACCGAGGAGCAGTTGCGTACCTTCTACAGTTGCCTGTTCCGTGCCAACCTGTTCTCACGCAAGTTCTACGAGATAGATGCCGACGGCAACCCTTATTACTATAGTCCTTACAACGGTAAGATATACGATGGCTATATGTTTACCGACAATGGCTTCTGGGATACCTTCCGCAGCCAGTTCCCACTTACCAATATTCTGCATCCCACGCAGCAGGGCCGTTATATGAATGCGCTCTTGGCGGCTCAGAAACAATGTGGCTGGTTACCTTCGTGGTCGTTCCCTGGCGAGACGGGCGGTATGTGTGGTAACCACAGCATCTCCCTCTTGGCCGATGCCTGGGCAAAGGGTATTCACGACTTCAATCCCGATTCGGCCCTTGTGGCTTACGCTCACGAGGCGATGAACAAGGGTCCCTACGGAGGTGCCAACGGTCGTGGCGGGTGGAAGGAGTATTTCCAACTGGGCTATGTACCCTTCCCCCTTTCGCATGGAAGCGTGACGCAGACCCTCGAGTATTGCTATGACGACTGGTGCGCCTGGCAGTTGGCCCGTGCCTGCGGCAACAAGTTCTACGAGGAGATCTTTGCCCGTCAGATGTTCAACTACAAGAACCTCTGGGACCCCGACATCTGCTTCTTCCGCGGACGTGATGCCGACGGCTCTTGGACGGAGCCTTTCTCAGCCATCAAATGGGGAGGCCCATATACCGAGGGCTGCGCCTGGCATTATATCTGGTCCGTATTCCATGATGTCAACGGCCTTATCAAATTGTTTGGCAGCAGGGAGCGTTTCTGTCAGAAGATAGATTCCGTCTTCTCTGTTCCGGGCGAGGTAGATCCCGGTTGGTATGGCGGCAAGATTCATGAGATGGTAGAGATGGAGCAGGCAGGTATGGGACAGTATGCCCACGGCAACCAGCCCATTCAGCACCTGCCTTACCTTTACTCCTATGCCGGTCAGCCCTGGAAGACGCAGTATTGGGTGCGTCAGATTATGGACCGACTCTACAACTCCACCCGCGACGGTTTCCCTGGCGATGAGGACCAGGGCGGCATGTCCTCTTGGTACGTTCTCTCGGCCCTCGGCCTTTATGCCGTTACGCCCGGTACCAACCAGTATGTTATCGGTTCGCCTATCTTCCGCAAGGCAACCATTACGATGGAGAACGGAAACCAGTTCGTCATCGAGGCTCAGGATAACGGCCCCCAGAATTACTATATTCAGGACGGACAGCTCAACGGCCAGCCGCTCACCCGCAACTACATCACTTACGATGAAATCAATCAGGGCGGTCGCCTCGTCTTCCGGATGGGTGCCGAGCCAAACACTTCCCGGAATACTGACGAGAAGGCTGCGCCTTACTCTGTCTCCAGCCTCCCCCAACCCCTCCAAGGGAGGGGGGAATAGCATAATCCCATAAGAAAATGAAAAAAAATATTATTAACCATTAAAAAGTATGAGAAAAATGGATTCTTTCTTTCGCAATCTTCTTCCCTTCCCTTTGGGAGGGGCCAGGGGTAGGCTTTCTGTTCTTCTGGCATTGGTAGCAATCGTTTCATGGGCACAACCACGCCCCGAGTATCCACGTCCACAGTTCGAGCGTCAGGATTGGGTAAACCTGAATGGCCAGTGGAGCTACGCCTTTGATTTCGTTGGCTCAGGAGTATCTGGTATCATCGCCAGATTCAGATGCCTGCTGATTGGGCAGGACGTAATGTTATGCTCAACTTCCAGGCTGTCTATTATAACTCAGAGGTTTATGTGGATGGTCGCTTGGCTGGTCGTCATTTTGGCGGCAGCACAGGCTTTGCCGTCGATGTTACCCGTTTCCTGAAGGACGGTAAGGCACATGACCTGGTGGTTCATGCCTACAGCGATACCCGTACCACCAAGCAGCCTGCCGGTAAGCAGAATGTTCGCCAGAGTCCGTTCGAGTGTATGTACACCCGTACCACAGGTATCTGGCAGACCGTATGGATGGAACCTGTAGCTCCCAAGGGTCTGAAGAATGCACAGGTCATTACGGATATCGACCAGAAGCAGGTTATCGTTCATCCTCATTTCTATGCCCAGGATGGCGGCACCATTACCGTTACCCTCAAGGATGGCGCTAAGGTAGTGGCCAGCAAGACTGCTCCGGCTACCGATGCCTCTACACTCATCCTGCCCGTCAAGGCACCTAAGCTGTGGAGCCCCGAGAGTCCCTTCCTCTACGACCTCACTTACGAAGTAAAAGATGCTCAGGGAACAGTTGTAGACAAGGTAGCTTCTTACATCGGTATGCGTAAGTTCCATTGCGTAGGCAACAAGACTTACCTGAACAACGAGCCCTTCTACCAGCGTCTGGTACTCGACCAGGGCTTCTATCCCGATGGTATCTGGACGGCTCCCTCTGATGAGGCCCTCAAGCGCGACATCGAGCTCTCTATGCAGGCAGGCTTCAATGGTGCCCGTTTGCACCAGAAGGTCTTCGAGGAGCGTTTCCACTATTGGGCTGATAAACTGGGTTACATCACTTGGGGCGAGGCTCCCTCTTGGGGTATGAATGCCAACGATCCCGAGGTGGCTCGTAACTTTACCGCTGAGTGGACCGAGGAGATTGTTCGCGACCGCAACCATCCTAGCATTGTTACCTGGACACCCATGAATGAGGAATGGTGGCCTGACCGCGTGCAGTTCCCCCGCTTCGTTACTGATTTGTATAACCTGACCAAGCAGCTCGACCCCACTCGCCCCTTCCATGATGTCAGCGGCGGTGCACACGTAAAGACTGATATTTGGTCTAGTCATAACTACGAGCAAGACCCCAAGCGCTTGCAAGAGATTATTTACAGCAACGGCAAGTGGTTCCAGGCACCTCACGATCCCATAGATGTGTATCGTACCAATACCGGCTTCAACCGTCCTACCGATGTCAATCGATATGATTATCCCCTCTATACCGAGCCAACCATGCCTTATATCCTGGATGAGTTTGGCGGTATCAAGTGGGTAAAGGGTCAGGATAAGGCTACAGGTAACAGTAATGCCTCTTGGGGTTATGGCGAGCCTCCTCATTCCCTTGAGGAGTTCTATGCCCGTCTGGAAGGACAGGTGGATGCGCTCATGAATATCTCTGACCATGTTTGGGGATACTGCTTCACGCAGCTTACCGACGTAGAGCAGGAGCAGAACGGCATCTATTTCTATGACCGCTCCTCTAAGTTCGATATGGCAAGAATCAAGGCCATCTTCTCAAAGAAACCAGCCATTAGTAAGTGAAGAGTGAAGAATGAAGAGTGAAGAATTTGCTACCGCTTTGCTCGCTAACCGCTAACCGCTAATCGCTAACCGTTCAATGAATAATAAAAGTTTTTCCCTCCCCTCGGGGAGGGCTAGGGTAGGGGTCGCCCTATTCTTCCTATTTGCGGCTTTGACTGCAAATGCGGGGGACCTCACCAAATACTGTAACCCACTCCTCGGAACCGCTACCCTGTGGACACCAGAGGATTTGGGCTATACCCGTACCGAAGTGAAACGTGCCTGGGGAGCAGAGACCTTCCCAGGTGCTTCCGTTCCCAATGCTATGGTGCAGTGTACACCCGTTACCATGTATCATAGCGGCAGCGGCTATCAGTACGAGGATCATCAGATCTATGGCTTTGCCCATTCCAGCAAGGGCCATTGGGACCAGTTGCATATCCCCATGCTGCCTGTAACCGGCCGCTTCTATCCCTATAACTACTGCTCGTGGTTCAGTCATGAGCAGGAGGAGGCACATCCCGGCTACTATAGCGTTTTCCTGCAGCGATACAATGTAAAGGCTGAGCTGACAACCACCCTGCGCTGTGCCTACCACCGCTATACCTTCCGTCCCGGGGACGAGAAGCGCCTGCTGGTGGACATCACCAAGAACAACGGTCGTCCGCACCGCTGGGATATCCGTAAGTCCACCGCTGCCAATGCCTTTGAGGGCTATCAGGACGGGCACGGACGCATGTACTTCTATGCTACTGCCAACTTGCCCGTAAGGAATGTCAGCTTGGAGACCGCCAAGAAGCAGACCATTGCCATTGTGGATTTCGAGAACAACAAGGGTGCGGCACCTCTGGAACTGAAGATAGGCTTCAGCTTCGTCAGCATAGAGAATGCCAGGGAGAACCTGGAGGCTGAAATGCCTGCCAACATCAGTTTTGCAGATGTTTACAAAGCTGCCGACGAGACCTGGGAGAACATCTTCTCGCACATCCGCGTTGAGGGTGGTACCGAGCGTCAGAAGGGACTTCTTTACAGTACCCTCTATCGTGCCTTCCTGTGGCCTGTGCTGCGTAGCGATGTCAACGGCGAGTATCTGGATGCCCGTAATCAGGTAGTCAAGGGCGACTTCCGCTACTATACCGACCCTTCCTTTTGGGACACCTATCGCAATAAGCTGCAGCTGCTGGCCATGATAACGCCCGATGTGGCTTGCGATATTGTCAAGTCCTGCATGGACCGCGGCGAGAAGCGCGGCGGCTACATGCCCTCCTTCTTCCACGGCGACCACGCCTGCACGATGGTTTGTGGCATGTGGCAGCGCGGCATTCAGGGATTCGACCTCGAACGTGCCTATCGTCTCATCCTCAAGAACGCCACTGTTCCCGGCAGGGGCGGCCGTCCTTATTTAGACGAATACATTCAGCGTGGATGGATTGCCGAGAAGGATACTACCAATGTTCCTACCGAGGACGAGTACAAGGCAGCCGTCACCAAGACACAGGAATATGCCTATGACGACTACGTGGTGGCTCAGGTTGCGAGAATCCTGGGCGACAAGGCCAACTATAAACTGCTGATGCAGCGCAGTGGCAACTACAAGAATCTCTTCGACCCCTCCACGGGCTTCTGGCGGGGCAGGATAGAGAATGGCGAGTGGATAAAGGACTTT
>CACYMI010000125.1 GCA_902775385.1 uncultured Bacteroidales bacterium | reverse complement strand
ACCTTAAAGTAGTTGTCGCTGCCGTTCACAAAGATATTGTCCTGCAACAGCTTATACCTGCTCCTTGCGAACTGGTTCAGTTCCTCAACCTTGCCAATGACACTCTTATAGTAGGTATTCTCTGCTTCCAGCTTCTCCAGAAAACGCTGCATATTCTCGCGTAGCGTCTCGGCATACTTCAGACAGTCGGCACGGTCTTTCAACTGCTGCCCTGACAGGTACAGAGGCTCATGGTTCTCCTCTTCCGGCTTATTGTGCCCCAGCAGCATCAAATTCTTTTCCTGCATGCTGTCCCTTACCTCGAGGAGCGAATCCTTCTTTTCCTGTAAGGAATCGATGGCCTGCATCAGGATACTGTCATTCTCTGTCAGCACGCTGTCTGCGTCGGCTTCGTCAATGGGAGGCATACTCTTGAGCGACTGTATCAAGGCATCATAACGCTCTATCTCCTGTTTAATGCGCATGATAATCTTATCGTATTGACGCATCTTACTGTCACGGTTCTGAAGATCATGATACAGGTTGGTAGCCTGCTGACAGGCATAAGCCATATCGAAGGTATTGTCCGTTGTCTGCGAGTACAGCATCAGTCCTATCTGCTCGCACTGGTGCATGTAACTGACCAGCTGCTGATGCTGCTGCGTTCCCTGTTGCTCATACATAGCCATAAAGGCCTGCTGCTGTTCATATTTCGACTGAAGCTCAGCCTTTAACACGCCCAGTGTCCGTGCCAGATCCTTCTCCTTCAGCACAGCATTCGCGGGTATCAGACATGTGACTGCCAACAATATAAAAACCAGAAGCTTTCTCATAATTCACAATTGGCGCAACGCGCCGTCAATTCAAAGTTTAAAATTCAGAATTACTCTAACCACTAACCACTAACCGCTAACCACTAACTTAAAGAAGACTGGCTTCCTTAAGTTGAACCAGTTCATTATAGGTTTTCTTCCCCTTCACATGGTACTGCCACAGGATACTCTTGTGAAACAGCAGCTCACTTGAGGAAACTGTCATGGCCCGGACATTCTTCTCACGGTCGGCACGGAAGTCGGCCTTCATCTTACGGAAAGCCCAGTGTCCTCTCCATACAGCCAGGCAGCTGCCCCACTGAATGGTAAGGAAGAAATACAGGCATGCCAGGGCATCCAGCCAGAAGCGCCATCGCATGACACGGGCCAACTGATCATCCGGAAGGTTCTTGTACAGCAGAATCATGTTGTTACGGAAGTTCAGGAATGTCTTACGGCTGTTCTGTTTAGGCAACGATGCGCCGCCCAGATGATATACCACGCTATCAGGAACACATACAATCCGGTACCCCCTGCTGCACAGACGCCAGCACAGGTCTATCTCCTCCTGATGGGCAAAGAAACGGGCATCCAGGCCGCCGGCCTCCCAATATTGCCGGCTGCGTATCATCAGTGCCGCTCCGGTTGCCCATAGGACGGGAACCACCGTATCATACTGAGCCTTATCCTCCTCTACCGTATTGAAGACCCGTCCCCTGCAGAAGGGATACCCCAGCCAGTCGATATATCCGCCACAGGCACCTGCATATTCCAGCATAGGACGGTTCCACTCACATCTGAGTTTAGGCTGGCAGGCCACCACATCCTCATGTGCCTGCATATAGGAAAGCAGGGGCTGAAGCCACCCTTCCGTCACTTCAACGTCACTGTTCAGCAGCAGATAGAACTCTGCCTCAACCTGACGCAAAGCCTGATTATACCCTTCGGCAAACCCGTAGTTCTTGTCCAGCACAATGGTTCTGACCTCGGGAAACTCCGTCTCCATGACTTTCATGGAATCATCCTTGCTGGCATTGTCGGCTACGATGACTTCGGCCTCCGGACTGTATTTCAACACCGAAGGCAGAAACTTACGCAGCAAACTTGCACCATTCCAATTCAGTATAACTACTGCAATGTTTTTCATATCAGTTCTGCTCTTAACAACTCTTCTGTTTCATCCCACGTCCCTAAACGGACATTCACTATTCTATTGTCCATCTCTGCTGTGGTATGCACTTCTACCTTAATATAATTATCCGTAAAACCATGCATAACCCCCTTTGTCCTGCTATGCTCCAGCAACACAGGCCTTACCTGCCCGGTAAAACGCTCACAGAAACCGCGCAGCTTATGCTGGCTGAGTGCCAGAACCAGCTGACTTCGCTCATGCTTCTGCTGCGCCGATACTACATAGGGAATCTGCAGGGCCTTGGTACCCGGACGCTCACTGTAGCTGAAAACATGATACTGGCTGACGTCAATCTTCTCCATAAAGCCAAGGGCCTCACGGAACAGCTCGTCAGTCTCTCCGCGCGTTCCCACTATCACATCCACACCGATAAAAGCATCCGGCATCAGCTCGCGCACGCGCGATACCTTATTATAGAATAAGCGGGTATCATAGCGGCGGCGCATCAGCCTGAGCACCTCATCACTTCCGCTTTGCAGGGGAATATGGAAATGCGGCATAAAGGCACGGCTCCGGGCACAGTATCGCAACACCTCATCAGTAAGCAGATTAGGCTCAATGCTACTGATACGGTAGCGCTCAATACCCTCTACGGCATCCAATGCCTTTATCAGATCCAGGAATGACTCTCCCGTACTCTTGCCAAAGTCACCGATATTCACGCCCGTTATCACAATCTCCTTTCCGCCCAGACGCACCACTTCCTGCGCCTGTTCCACCATAGACAGGATACTGCCGTTCCGGCTCCTGCCCCTTGCGAAAGGAATGGTACAATAGGTACAATAGTAATCGCATCCGTCCTGAACCTTCAGGAAGTAACGGGTTCTGTCGCCACAGGAACAACTGGGGATAAAACTGCGGATATCAGCCGTCTTGCTAGTATGGTGCTCATGTGCTATAAGGGCCCTTTCCTCGGGCATCATGGGTAAGCGCTCGGCAATATACTGTAATATCTGCCCTTTCTGTTCACTGCCTAAGACCAGGTCAACCCCCTCCAACGAGGATACCTGCTCCGGTTTAAGCTGAGCATAACATCCTGTCACCACAACCAGTGCGCCAGGATGCCGGCGGACCATCTTACTGATAGCCTGACGGCATTTGGCATCAGCCACTTCGGTAACACTGCAGGTATTAACTATACAGATGTCGGCAACGTCATCCTTGCCGGCAGTTTCCACGCCAGCCTCCTTGAGTTGCTTTCCTACCGAACTTGTCTCGGCAAAGTTCAGCTTACAGCCTAAAGTAAAATATGCCGCTTTCTTACCTTTAAAATCAAACATGGGTACAAAGTTACGACTAAGCGAGGACAATGCAAAATAAAACATATTTTATTTTTATTGTCGAGCGTGAGTAACTTCGAGGCGTTAGCCTCAAAATTACGAATAAGTGAGAGATAAACGAAATAAAATTGATTTTATTTCTTTATCCGAACGAAAGTAATTTGGAGACGTTAGCCTCAAAATTACGAATAAGTGAGAGATAAACGAAATAAAATTGATTTTATTTCTTTATCCGAACGAAAGTAATTTGGAGGCGTTGCCTCAAAGATAGCGCAAACCGAGAGAAAAAACAAATTTATTTGATTTTTTCCTAGGTGCCGCCTATCTTCGAAACTGCGTAGCAGATTCAAAGTTAGTGGTTAGAGGTTAGTGGTTAGTGGTTAGTAGCCCAGCCATGGCTGGGACGACAACGTCAACGTCAACGACAACTACTCTTAAACACCTTAAACTTCTTAAACTCTTAAACTGAACACTCAACTAACAACACCCCCCAAACCGACACACCTTAATTCAGTAATTTCAGCCTAAAACTGGGGAAATGTAAGATAATCAGAGAAAAGAGAGGAAAATATTTTTACTGATTATCAGATAGTTACAAAAAAACGCAAAAAAAATCATAAAAAAAAACAACAAAAAAGATACAACGTATTGAAAAACTCCGTACCTTTGCATCGTTTTAATAAGCAATTGATTGTTTTACAGATTAAAAAAAAGCAAAAAAAATGAAAAAGTTAGCATTTTTGTTCGCAGCTGTAGTAGCTGTTTCTTTCGCTTCTTGTGGTAACAAGACAGCTCAGACTGAGGAAGCTGCCGATTCTATCGACACAACTGCTGTTGTTGAGAACGACACAACTTGCTGCGCTGACACTACAGCTTGTGATTCAGCAGCTGCTCCCGTAGCTGAGTAATCAAAAGACAGAACAAAAAAGTCTTAAGAAGACGACATCCTCAGGATGCCGTCTTTTTGTTTATCCCCCTTCGAACTGGCCATCACCAGAGACTGGTAAGTACAGAGCAACAAGAAAAGCGCAACCCCGGATGGAGCTGCGCTTTCCTATTATATGAAATACAAACTTATGCTTCTTCAGCAGGAGCTTCCGCTTCAGCAGCAGGAGCCTCGGTAGCAGGAGCCTCAACAACAGGGGCACCCTCAGCAATCACCTTGAATGCAACCTGGGCAGAAACCTCCTTGTGAAGCTTAACGGTAGCAACATAGTCACCAACGCTCTTAACATCCTTCACAACAATAATCTTACGATCAACGTCGAAGCCAAGCTTCTGCAACTCGTCAGCAATCTGCAGACTGTTTACACTACCATAGATAACACC
>CACYMI010000124.1 GCA_902775385.1 uncultured Bacteroidales bacterium | reverse complement strand
CAATGAAAAAGACATTTTTTATATCTGACGCGCATTTGGGAAGCAGGGCAATTACCAATCCCAGAGAACAGGAGAAGCATTTGTGCCGTTTCCTTGACGATATTAAGGATGGGGCTGAGAGTATATATATACTGGGTGACCTGTTCGACTTCTGGTTTGAGTACCGGCATGTGGTCCCCAAGGGCTACACACGTCTGCTGGGTAAGTTGTCAGAGCTTACTGACAGGGGGATTGCCATTCACTTCTTCACGGGCAATCATGATATCTGGTGTAAGGACTATCTGACCCGGGAGTGCGGCGTTATCATGCACTACGGGCCGGAGGTTGTTGTGATTGAGGGTAAGACATTTTTCCTGGCACATGGCGACGGATTGGGCGACGAAAGCAAGTCGTTCCGCTTTCTGCGTGCCGTCTTCCATAATCCTGTCTGCCAGTGGCTGTTCCGCTGGCTGCATCCCGACCTGGGCATGTCCTTCGGTCTGAACTGGGCCAGGAACAGTCGTATGAAGCATAAGCCTACGGCTGACAATCCATTGGGCGAGCCTCCCTATATGGGCGAGGAGAAGGAGCACTTGGTGCTTTTTGCCAAGGAATATATAAGAAAGAATCCGAATATAGACTATTTCATCTTCGGTCACAGGCACATTGAGCTGGACTTGCTGCTAATCTGGCAGAACCGTCTGCTTATCCTGGGTGACTGGATCAGTCAGTTCACTTATGCGGAGTTTTCGGACGGAAGGATTAACCTGTGCAATTATCCGCTTTAAATAAAAACTGTATTCATTATGCATTTAAGTAACGGACAGAAATCACTTATTAAAAATCTTATTGTCTATAACATTTTCCTTGTTTTTTTAAGACCTGTTATAAGCTATCTGCTATACGAAACAATCTACTGGGAGCTGGAACTGATGAATGGCATCGGCATCGTTATTATCAGCCTGTTTATCTTCGGTGCCAGTATCCTTATCCATAAGGATGTTTCCAAGGAATCATCCCGTATCAGGGAGGAAAACTAAATTATTTATTGATGAGGAAGATGGCCGGGACCTTGCTGAGGTCGGGAAGCTCAGTCTTCTTCCATTCCGCAATGGTGTGGGTGTGGATGTATTCGTCGGCTGTTGTGATGCCGGCGGCGATACACATGCGGGTTTGGGGGCGGAGTGACTGAAGAAGTGTCTGGAACATTTTGCGGTTACGGTAAGGTGTCTCTATGAAGAGTTGTGTCTGGCGTTCGTTCCAGGCGCGGGATTCCAAGGCTTTCAGTTTTCTGGCTCTGTCCGTGTCATCAACGGGCAGATAGCCGTTGAAGGCGAAGCTTTGTCCGTTCAGGCCGCTTGCCATTACTGCCATAATCATGCTGCTGGGACCTACCAGGGGGATAACGCGCAGGTTCTGTCGCTGGGCGATGGCTACGATGTCTGCTCCGGGGTCTGCCACGGCGGGGCAGCCGGCTTCGCTGATGACTCCCATGGGCTTGCCGTCCCTGAGTGCCTGCAGGTATTGGCTGAACTGATGCTCGTCAGCGTGCTTGCCCATCTCGTAGAACGTTGAGTCGTCAATGGGGAACTCGCGGTCTGTCTGGCGGAGGAACCGACGGGCAGAGCGTACATTTTCCACAATAAAGTGTCTGATGCCCATGATGATGTCATGGTTGTAAGAGGGCAGTACCTGATCTGTGCTGGTGTCACCCAGTGTTACGGGTATAAGGTATAGGGCTATTTCCATAACTGAATCTTTGTGTTAGTATTGTAGGAATGATACTGTGCCACACTGATGATATAGCCGCGGTACAGATTGGGGATGGTAAGGAGGCTGATGTTCCTGACGGCTTCAGGGGATAGGATGTCCCTGATGTTGTCCCTGATGCCTGTTCCCTGTAGCTTGAAGACGGCTTCTTTCCGGGTCCAAAGGGTGATGAATGCTGCGTCCGGGTCAGGCGAGGAGAATATCTGACTGCACTCTTCGTCATTCATGCAGTAACGTACGAGTGTTTCCTTGGCGGGACGGAGACATTCTATGTCCAGTCCGCACGGCGCATTGCTAAGAAAGCATCCCACAGCCTCCCGGCAATGGCTCAGGCTGAAATGAAGATGCGGGTATGCCGCCAGTTCCGGCTTATGGTCCTTGGTATAAGAGAAATCCGGCATCCCGGAAATGCCGTATTCCAGTTGCAGGCCACGACAAAGTTCCAGGTAGGCCAGGGCACATTCTCTCCTGCCCTCTAAATGCTTGAATCTCAGGGCTTGTTCCCGCCTCCAAGGGGGGAGGGAAGAGACGGCTTCCTCAACCCGTCTTTCCGAGATGCTGCTTATGTGGTCGTTGATATATAGCATACGTAAGAACAAAATTATGCAATTTCTTTTAATCCCGAACATGATTCGGGCTTTTTTCTTGTCTAAGCTGTTTATTTCGTTTCTTTTATTTATAATATGTTTGCGCGCGAGAGTTTTATTTTGTAACTTTGCACCCACTTTCAGTATAAAGAATTAAACAAAAGACGTAAAATGAGTGACAGATTGTTTATTTTCGACACCACATTGCGCGACGGTGAGCAGGTTCCCGGTTGCCAGTTGAACACGGTGGAGAAAATTCAGGTAGCCCGCCAGTTGGAGGCTCTTGGCGTTGATGTTATCGAGGCAGGATTCCCTATCAGCAGTCCCGGTGACTTTAACTCGGTTATAGAAATCAGTAAGGCTGTGACATGGCCTACTATTTGTGCGCTGACACGTGCTGTACAGAAGGATATTGACGTGGCTGCCGATGCTCTGAAGTATGCCAAGCACAAGCGTATCCATACCGGTATCGGTACCAGCGAGAGTCATATCCGTTACAAGTTCAACTCTACTCCCGAGGAGATTATTGAGCGTGCAGTGGCTGCTGTCAAGTATGCCAAGAAGTATGTGGAGGATGTGGAGTTCTATGCCGAGGACGCTGGCAGAACGGACAACGAATACCTGGCCCGGGTTATTGATGCTGTCACAAAGGCCGGTGCTACGGTTTGTAACATCCCCGATACTACGGGTTTCCGTGTTCCCAATGAATACTTTGAGAAGATCAAGTATCTGTATGAGCATGTGGATGCCTTCGCCGCCGGAAAGAGTATCCTGTCAACTCATTGCCATAATGACCTGGGCATGGCTACTGCCAATACCATTGCCGGTGTGTTGGGCGGAGCCCGTCAGGTGGAGGTTACCATCAACGGTATCGGTGAGCGTGCCGGTAACACTTCCCTGGAGGAGGTTGCCATGATCTTCAAGACGCATCCTGACCTGGGTATCGATACCAATATCAATACCACTAAGATTTATCCTACCAGCCGTATGGTGAGCTCGCTGATGAATATGCCTGTTCAGCCTAATAAGGCTATTGTGGGCAAGAATGCCTTTGCGCACAGTTCCGGTATTCATCAGGACGGTGTGCTGAAGAATGCCTCTACCTATGAGATTATGGATCCCAAGGATGTGGGTATTGACGATAACGCTATTGTGCTGACTGCCCGCAGCGGCCGTGCGGCCCTGAAGCACAGGCTGAGCGTTAACGGTGTGGAGATTGACGGCGAGCGTCTGGATAAGGTTTATCAGGACTTTCTGGCACTTGCCGACAAGAAGAAGGAGGTTACTGACGACGATATCCTTGTTCTGGCAGGTGCTGACAGAAGTGCCTCGCACAGCGTGAAGCTTGATTACCTGCAGGTTACCACCGGTAAGGGTGTGAAGAGTGTAGCCAGCATCGGTCTGCTCGTTGCCAATGAGAAGTTCGAGGCCGCCGCATCGGGTAACGGTCCGGTGGATGCTGCCATCAATGCGCTGAAGTGTATCATCAAGCGTAAGATGACGCTGAAGGAGTTTACCATCCAGGCTATCAGCAAGGGTTCTGATGATATGGGTAAGGTGCACATGCAGGTGGAGTACAACGGACACCTCTATTATGGTTTCGGAGCCAATACGGATATTGTAACCGCCAGTGTGGAGGCTTATATTGACTGTATCAACAAGTTTAGATAGTATGGGAAAGACTTTATTTGACAAGATATGGGACGCACACGTTATTCAGAACGTGGAGGACGGTCCTACACAACTTTATATTGACCGCCTGTATGCCCATGAGGTAACCAGTCCGCAGGCATTTGACACATTGAGGGACAAGAACATTAAGGTGTTCCGCCCCGACCATGTGTATGCTATGCCCGACCACAATACGCCCAGCGACCAGCAGGAGCGTATTGATGATCCCGTAGGCCGTAACCAGGTGGAGACGCTGGCCAGGAACTGTGCCGAGTTCGGTATTACCCACTTTGCTATGGGAACCAAGGACAATGGTATCATTCATGTTGTCGGTCCTGAGAAAGCGCTTTCTTTGCCTGGCATGACCATCGTATGCGGTGACTCCCATACCAGCACGCACGGAGCTGTCGGTGCCATTGCCATGGGTATCGGTACCAGCGAGGTGGCTCAGGTGCTGGCTTCACAGTGTATCTTGCAGAGCAAGCCCAAGACGATGCGCATTAATATTGAGGGTGAGTTGGAACCGGGTGTTACCGCCAAGGATGTCGCTCTTTACATCATGGCTCAGATGACTACCAGCGGTGCTACCGGCTATGCTGTTGAGTATGCTGGCAGTACCATCCGTAATATGAGTATGGAGGG
>CACYMI010000123.1 GCA_902775385.1 uncultured Bacteroidales bacterium | reverse complement strand
CCCTTTGCGGTTCAGGCTTTGGCAGACTCACTTCAGGGTACTGAGGCAACCGTGCTGGTAAAGAATCCCGTCAACCCTGACCTGGAATTATGGATTGGCGCACTGCAGCGTATCAATGGCGCAGGTATCCGGAAGCTAGGAGCCATCCACCGCGGTTTCAGCAGCTACGAAAAGAAACTGTACCGTAACGAGCCCATGTGGCAGATTCCCATTGAGCTGAAACGCCGACTGCCTGACTTGCCGCTGGTATGCGACCCCAGCCACATCAGCGGACGCCGTGACCTGATAGCACCCCTCTGCCAGCAGGCTATGGACCTGGGACTGGACGGTCTGATCATCGAAAGTCACTGCGACCCCGACAAAGCATGGAGCGATGCCTCACAGCAGGTAACACCCGAGGTGCTGGATTTCATTATCTCACGCCTCGTCTTCCGCGAGACAAACGGACACACCGATACGCTGAAAGAACTGCGTAAGGAGATTGACGAGATAGACAATGATCTTATTGACCTACTGGCCAAACGCATGAAGATATGCCGTAATATAGGCGAGTACAAGAAAGAGAACGGTATGACCGTCGTACAGACACGCCGTTACAGTGAGATTCTGGACAAGCGCGGCGCCCAAGGTTCGCTGATGGGTATCGATACACTCTGTATCAAGAGCATATTCGAGCACATCCACGAGGAGAGCGTCCGCCAGCAAATGGAGATTATCAACAGACAGTAACGATATGAGGATTCTGATATTGGGCGCAGGCAAGATGGGTTCGTTCTTTACGGACGTGCTGAGTTTTGACCACGAATGCGCCGTTTACGAGACTGATGCCAAGCGGATGCGCTTCCTGTATAATACGCGCCGCTTTACCAACATACAGGAGATTGACAGCTTCAAGCCCGAACTGGTAATCAATGCTGTAACACTGAAGTACACGCTTGAAGTCTTCGACCAGATACTCCCCCATTTGCCCAAGGATTGTATCATCAGCGATATCAGCAGCGTAAAGACTGGGTTCAAGGAGTTCTATGACAGCACAGGTTTCCGTTACGTCAGCACCCACCCCATGTTCGGCCCTACGTTTGCCAATCTGGGCGCACTCTCCAGCGAGAATGCCATTGTCATCAACGAGGGTGACTACATGGGACGCATCTTCTTCCTGGACCTCTACCGCCGCTTAGGGCTGAATGTTCACGAATACACATTTGAGGAACATGACGAGGCCATGGCCTATTCGCTGTCAGTACCCTTCGTAAGCACCTTCGTGTTCAGCGCCGTTATGAAGCATCAGGATTCACCCGGCACTACCTTCAAGCGCCACCTGAAGATAGCACGCGGCGTACTCTCTGAGGACGATACCCTGTTACGCGAGATTCTCTTCAACCCCAAGACGAAATCGCACGTTGAGCAGATCCGTGCCGAACTGAAGGAACTCATCCAGATTATTGATGACCGCGATGAGGAAGCACTTAACAACTATCTGGTGAAGATTCGTAAGAACATACAGTAAACAATAATGGCCCCTCCCTTACCGAGAGGGGTTTTTCTTTTTATTTACCTATACCAATAAAATAAAGACAAGCCTGGAAACCTAAGCCTGTCTTTATCTGTTTTCTGTCTCCTCGCCTCTCTACAAGGGAGGGGCTAAGGGGTAGATCCTAATCCGTTACCTTGATACGGATGTTCTTGTACCATACATCATCGCCATGATCCTGAAGAGCGAAGTAACCGCCTTCCTTACCCTCATCAATCATCAGACCGTAAGCATAGGGGAACTCACCGCCCTTGCAGAACTTGCTGTTATCCAGCATCTCCTTCCACTTCGGTGTCCAGAGGTGATACTCCAGCACTTTCTCGTCATTCTGGTAGTGGATAACCGTACCCTTAAAGACTACAATCTTAGCCTTGTTCCACTCGCCGAAGGGTTTAGCGTTCTGAGGATTGGCCGGTACCATATCATACAGGGAGGCAGCCTGACGATTACCGTCAACACCTAACTGAGCATCTACATGGTTGGCATTGTCCAATACCTGATATTCAGAGCAGCTCTGCCAGATAGGCAGCATCTCACCATTAGCATCCTTAGCCTCCTGAGCCAGATAGAAGATACCGGAATTTCCACCCTTGCTGATTTTGTACTCCAGCTCCAGTGTAAAGTTAGTGAACTTATGAGCGAACAACAGGTCACCGCCGCCCTCAGCCTGAGCCTCGCCGGTGCCGGAACCCTTCAGGTGTATGCTCTCACCATCGTTCTCCCAACTCTTGGGAACGCTGTTCATACCGTAACCGCGCCAACCGTTCAGGCTGGAACCGTCAAACAAGATGTAGTATCCCTCCTCATCCTGTTTCAGCTGTGCAAGGTCATACTGCTCGTTCTCCACAATCTCAGCTACAGCCTCAGCGGCAGCAGCCTCCTCAGTCTTGTTCTCACAATTCTTACATGCGTCGCAACCGCAGTCACACTTGCATTTGTCCTGGCAGCAGGAAGCCATCAAGGCCATGGTTGCTGCAAATAACAATGTTTTCTTCATAATAAAGCCATAAAATGTTGTTAAAATTGGGTTTTCAATGCCCAAAGTTATAAATTTTAGTCAAATTGACAAAGTTAATTAAGAATCTTTAAGTTTAGGAACCCTCACTTATACTATATGGACCCATAACCGGAAAAGCACGATTTTATTTGCATTTTCCTTAGGTTTACACTACCTTTGTACCGTTAACTGATATAGCTATGATGAAGATGAACATGGAAAAGATGGTTATGGTGCTCCTGCTCATGTGTTTGGCACCAATAACCGGCAAGGCACAAACGTGGCAAAACGTAATGCTGAAACGCCAGATTACGCACCCCCAACCTATGACGGGACTGGTTCTATGGCCCGAACAGGCAAGGAATCGCCATTCGGCATACGGCAAGAGTATTCAGTTGGAGTTCGCATACTGCCTGCCATGCAAGGTGGTAAAAGGATGTGCCGAGGACGGCACCATAGAATACGACTGGAGCAGCTTTGACGCGCTCCTGAACGAGGTTGCCGGCCGAGGACACCAGCTGATAGTCAGATTCAGATATGAATACCCTTCCGGAAAGGATGTTGACGGACAGAAGGGCACAACAGCCGTACCGGCCTATATCAAGCAACGCAATGACTATCAGGAGACGTATGCCGCAGACCCCGGCGGCGACGGGCCTACCTACTATGCCGACTGGAGTAACGCTGAACTGCAAAGATTTACCCTTCAGTTCTATACCGACTTCGCCGGCCGATACGCCAATGATGCCAGGATAGCATTTCTGGAGGTAGGCTTCGGGCATTGGTCGGAATACCACATATATGGAACAAAAGTCCAACTGGGCGTAAACTTCCCCTCCAAATCCTTTCAGAAGAAGTTCTTCCAGCACATGAAATCCATTGCAGACGGCATGCCCTGGCTGGTATCGATAGATGCCAGTGATGACACCTATTCGCCCGTAGTAGCAGACAACGGACTGATGATGCTGCACTTTGGCCTGTTTGACGACTCTTTCATGCACAAGACCCACGAAATCGGTACGACGGGTGGCTACAACGAGCGATGCTGGAACAGCATAGGAAAAGGTACAAGATGGAGGAAAGGTGTATGCGGAGGCGAGATCAGCTATTACTCCAGTTCAGACCAGAAGAATTTCCTCAACCCAGAGGGGATGTACGGACATACTTGGGAAGAGCAGGCAGCCAAGTACCACATTACCTTTATGATAGCTAACGATGCGCCTGGCAGCACCTACGGTACAGCCAGACGCTTCCGCGAAGCTGCAATGAGCACAGGCTACCGCATTGCCGTAAAAGAATGCAAGACCGACGGAACCGTTACCCGACTGTTGGTTACCAACCAAGGCGTTGCTCCCCTATACCGTGATGCCTGGTTTGCTATCGGCGAAGTACGCGCTGACAAATCGCTGAAGGGGTTGCTGCCAAACACTGAGACATGGATGGAAATTGCCGCCGTTCCCAAAGAGGACGGAAGTGACATTCACATTGTAAGCGACCACATTCTGCCAAAGCAGGAGATACAATTCAATGCCGATATTGAAGGGGAGACTGCCATCCGGAGCGTTCACGCCGCAAATGCCCCTACAACCTGTTACAACCTGGCAGGACAGGCACTAAGCCGCCCCACTCACGGGGTCTGCATTAAACGGACAAAGTGTCTCGTACTGAAATAGGCGGCTCTTCATCACTTTGGTTGAAGGATTAGAAAAAAACTAAAATGAGGTGACAGTTGACAGTCCGTCGGGCCTGTGTTTGCAGACTCCCCGAGCCGACACTTGCACACTCCCGGGCATAACACGTGCAGACTCCGGAGGCAGCAAAAAAGGTCAAAGACGGGCAAACAGGTTTACTGTTATGGGTAAAGTATGCTTGATGCATGAAATGTAAAGAACTATCCTAAGCCGTTTAGAGTCACTTACCTTATGCTTAACGGGATATTTTTTACTCCCTCGTTAGGGAAATCAAACTTCCTGACGTGGCAGTAAATTTTCATCACCTTATCACCCGATTGGCACTCAGAGCCGATGGCTGTCGGTACTTAACACAATTCAGGTTAGATGTTAGGGGTTATCTGCCAAGAACGGCTTTTTTCAAATACTTTCGCTCGGGAATAAAAATAAAAAAGATTTTTATTTTGTATTCCTCTCGCTTATTCGTATCATTGGCATACTGCCGAAAATACTTTCGCTCGGGAATAAAAATAAAAAAATGATTTTTATTTTGTATTCCTCTCGCTTATTCGTATCATTGGCATGCTGCCGAAAATACTTTCGCTCGGGAATAAAAATAAAAAAAGGTTTTTATTTTGTATTCCTCTCGCTTATTCGTATCTTTGACCTGCGAAAATGGGAAAATAACAAAAACCGACAATAAAAATGAGAAAAATTAGCCTAC
>CACYMI010000122.1 GCA_902775385.1 uncultured Bacteroidales bacterium | reverse complement strand
GTCCGCTTCACCCGTAATGCGACATCCAGCTGACCTTGCTGAATTTCAGGACCCTGAACAGCGGAGAAGAAGTCATCCTCTACATGCCAGCAGTACGACACAGTACCGTCCGCCATGCCTTTCAGATCCACTTTATAGCTATCCAGTTTCTCCATCGGGCTGCAAAATTACAAAAAAAACAAATAACGATGCAAGAAATTCATTTAAAAAATGGTGAATTAGTGCATTTTGAGCTCAATACGGAACGTAGTGCCTTTACCGAGCTCGGAATTTTTAACATAAATGCGTCCGTTATGATACTCCTCGACAATCCTCTTGGCGAGCGAGAGTCCAAGACCCCATCCGCGCTTCTTGGTGGTGAATCCGGGGGTGAAGACGGTGCTGAAATGGTTCTTGGGAATGCCCTTTCCGGTATCCGTTATCTCTACCGAGAAGCAGTTGGCTTCCTCCCTGGCTACGAGGGTGATGCTGCCGCTGCCGTCCATGGCATCGATGGCGTTCTTGCACAGGTTCTCGATCACCCACTCGAAGAGCGGGGCGCAGATGTTGACGATGAGCGGTGTCTGGGGCAGGTGGCAGGTCATTGTGACGCGGTTGCTGGTGCGGCGGTTGATATACTGCACTACTTGCTCTATCACGTCATTCAGGCTCTCGGGCTTGGGCTCGGGCTGTGAGCCGATCTTGCTGAAACGCTCGGCTATGCGCTGCAGGCGCTGTACGTCCTTTCCCATCTCGGGCAGGAGCGGGTCATCAGGGTAGGTCTCGCGCAGGACTTCCTGCCAGGCCATCAGGCTGCTGATGGGGGTGCCTAACTGGTGGGCAGTCTCCTTGCTGAGGCCTACCCATACCTTATTCTGCTCAGCTTTCTTGCTGCTGAGAAGGGCAAAGATGGCTACCACCACAAAGATGAGGACAATGCCTAACTGTACGTAGGGCCACCAGGCCAGACGCCATAGGATAAGGCTGTCATCGTAGCAGATTTCCATGTAATCGGAAGGGGGCAGGTTAATGCGCACTACTCTGCCGGACTGCCGCATACGCTGGGACTTGGCCTTCACTACCTGCATCTCGTTCTCCCGCTCGCGGTCAGAAAGGGGGATGTTGCGGTAATACTGTACATTGCCGTCGCTGTTCAGTACTGCCACGGGGATGGTGTTATTGCTGTTCAGGACGGTCCATACCAGGGTAACGTCTGTATTCTCGTCGGCATTGTTCAGGCTGCGCATAGCCTCGGCCCATATCTCCATCTTACGGTGCTCTTCCTGCTTGAGGTCGCGCACCAGAAAATGAGACACAACCAGCGAGGCCACACTCAGTACGATTGCGGCTACAACCAGTATAATCTTGACCTGACGTATCCTATTTATCCATTGCATTATGTTATAATAACGAATAGCATTGCTTACTTATTGTGTAAAAAAGGAGAATGTATTATGAATTATGAATTAAAATTGCTACCTTTGCCCCCATGAAACTGAAAATTCTACACCTATTTATATTTATAGGGACCATATGGGCCCTTTCCGCCTGCAGCGACAGCATGGAATTTCCCGAAGGCGACGGTAATGTTGCCATCGTGTACTGGATGGGAGACAACACGCTGAGCGACAATGCCCAGGCGGATATAGAGGAGCTGGTTCGCGGTAAGGAGAACATTCCTGCCGACAGCAAGATTATCATCTACGTGGACAAGACGGATCAGAAGCCGGTCATCTACCAGCTGGATGCCCAGAACGGTTTGCAAATCTGGAAGGAGCTTTCGAGGGAGCAGGACTGTACGGACTCGCTGACTATGCTGACCAATCTGAGGGACATTGTCATGGCCTTCCCGGCAAAGAAGTACGGGCTGACCCTGGCTGCCCACGGCACTGGCATGGGAATCATGCGGCGCAGGGCATTAGGGCCTGACCAGAGCAACCGTGAGAACTGGATGAACATTCCTACGCTGCGTGGCGTGCTGGAACGTCTTCCGCACATGAGCTACGTGTTCTTCGACGCATGTTTTATGCAGGGCATAGAGACGGCATACGAGTTGCGCACCGTTACGGACTGGGTGATAGGCTCACCGGCTGAGATCCCCGCTCCGGGTGCTCCGTACCAAACCATGACGGCAGAATTGTGCAATGGAGACATCAACGGAATTGTGGAGAAATACAGCAGTTACTACCCCGCCGGCATTTACACAGGCGTGGTGCTCTCGGCTGTCAGATGCAGCGAATTGCCCAATCTGGCTATGAGTACGCGCCAGTACCTGGAGCAGAAGTTTGCCAGCAGGCAGACCGTAACGATTGATGACATCAAGGCTATCCAGAGGTACTCGTCGGAATTCAGTTCCTATACTTACTGTATGGATATGAACTCAATCATGGCCCGTATCCTGCAGGAGGAGGATTACCTGCAGTGGCTGGAGTCGTTCAACAGGGCTGTTCCCGTCCGCATCGCCAAGGAGGGGCGGTGGTTTGCCCGCTTCTGCGACAAGCCCAGTATCTATGACAAGGAGCACTTTGGCGGCATCTCGATGTACATCCCTATGGATGGGAACGAGGGCGCCGCGAAGAATGCTGAGCTGAAGCACTATCAGTGGTACAAGGCTGCCGGATGGAACAGGACGGGGTGGTGATTGCCTCAATAATCAATTCACAATTTCAGTTAGATCATAGTGATTAATCCGTAAAAAAATAACCAATATGCTATTTGACAGAAAAACATACGTTCAGCGCCGTTCTGTTCTGAAGGAGCAGGTAGGCTCGGGTATTATTCTGTTGACGGGCAATAACGATTCACCTGCCAACTACCCTTCCAACACATACCGTTTCCGCCAGGACAGTACGTTCCTGTATTACTTCGGGCAGCACCGCGAGGGGCTGGCCGGTATCATTGACATTGACAACAACCGAGAGTATCTGGCAGGTGACGATATTGATATTGAGGACATCGTCTGGTTCGGAAGTGTGGACAGTGTGGCTGACATGGCGGCTCAGTGCGGTGTGGAGAACACGCTGACAATGGCTCAGATGGCCGACTTCCTGAAGAAAGCCAAGGATGAAGGACGGGAGATTCACTTTCTGCCGCCCTACAGGCATGACCTGATGATTCAGCTGATGGATATCCTGGGGATTCAACCGGGTGAGCAGCGTTCCAGGGCCTCTGTGAAGCTGATTATGGCGGTAGTGAACCAGCGTGCGGTTAAGACACCTGAGGAAATTGCCGAGATTGAGCGTGCCTGTGCCATCGGATACGAGATGCACACTACGGCGATGAAGATGTGCCGTCCGGGTGTGACAGAGCAGGAGATCAGCGGCCGTATCAGCGGCATTGCCAGTAGCAGGGGCTGTATGGTTTCGTTCCAGAGCATCGTAAGCATGCACGGCGAGATAATGCACGGATACCCCAGCCCGCGCCCTCTGGAGGCAGGACGTTTACTACTCTGCGATGCCGGTGCGGAGACGAATGAGAACTATTGCAGCGACAATACCCGTACTACGCCCATTAGCGGAAAGTTCACGCAGCGGCAGAAGGAGATTTACAGCATTGTGGAACAATGTCATGACTATGCGCTCTCACTGGCTGCGCCGGGCGTGAAATGGTGGGATGTGCACTTTGGTGTCTGCCGTCTGATGACGGAGAAACTGAAAGAACTGGGCCTTATGAAGGGAGACACCGAGGAGGCTGTCAAGGCTGGTGCGCATGCCATGTTCATGCCGCACGGACTGGGACACATGATGGGAATGGATGTACACGATATGGAAGGTCTGGGCCAGACGTACGTGGGCTTTGATGAGGAGGTCCGGCCTAACCTGGAGCAGTTCGGCACGAACTGTCTGCGCTGCGGACGGCGTCTGCAGGAGGGTTTCGTGATGACTGACGAGCCGGGTATATACTTCATCCCGGCCCTGATAGATGACTGGAAGGCGAGCGGACACTGTGCGGAGTTCCTGAACTTTGACCTGCTGGAGACTTACAAGGACTTCGGTGGCATACGCATTGAGGATGATATCCTGATTACATCCGACGGCTGCCGCTATCTGGGTAAGGAACTCATTCCTTACCATATCAACGATGTGGAAGAATTTATCAACAAATAAAAAAATAGTATTTTATGAAGAAGTTTATGATTATGGCTTTGGCTGCGCTGGCTATCATGCCTGCCGAAGCAAAGGACAAGAAGAAGGAGGCTGACAAGGACAGTCTTATCTTCACTACTATTATTGCCAACCCTGTAACCAGTATCAAGAACCAGAACAGCAGCGGTACCTGCTGGAGCTATTCCTCACTGGCTTTCCTGGAGAGTGAGGTTATCAAGAAGCATCCTGAGATGAAGGATGACCTGGATCTCTGCGAGTCTTTCCTTGTCAGCAAGACTTATGTGGACCGTGCCGACAAGCACGTTCGTACCCATGGCGATGCCAGCTTCAGCCAGGGCGGTTCATTCGAAGATGCCCTGTACTGTATGGAGCACAATGGTCTGGTCCCTGAAGGTATCATGCCCTACCCCATCACTGAGTATGGCGACTCGCTGTTCAACTTCGGTGCGTTCTTCCCCCCAATGGAGGCTTATCTGAAGAGCATCTCCAAGGGTGGCAGCAAGAAAATCTATCCCAAGGCATGGAAGGCCGCTCTGCAGACTATGCTTGACAGCTACTTCGGCAAATGCCCCACTGAGTTCGAGTACAAGGGC
>CACYMI010000121.1 GCA_902775385.1 uncultured Bacteroidales bacterium | reverse complement strand
GGCGGGGTTCCACCTCTTCCCATTCCGAACAGAGAAGTTAAGCCCGCCCGCGCCGATGGTACTGCACACCCGTGGGAGAGTAGGTAGCCGCCGTTTTTTTTAGAGAAGTAACCCTTTGGTCCAAAAGACCAGAGGGTTTTCTGCGTTTAAGCGGTTAGTGGTTAGCGGTTAGTGAAAAAGACCCACCCCGACCCTCCCGTAAAGGGAGGGAGGTAGTTTACTGTTTACTGTTTACAAGGTTATGAGGTTGTGAGGTGATAAGGTTATGAGGTGAGGTTACTAACCTCTTGCCCCAGCCCCTCACGGGAGGGCCGGGGTTGGCCTTCTGACCTCTTTTGTTAAAAAAAAACAATTAATACGGGCTTATACGGGAAATGTCCTTTTTTTATTGTAATTTTACACCCTATGAGCTATATTTGGGAATATAAGGAACCTTCGGAAGTTGATAAAAGCATTGCTTCGGAACTCGCTAACAGCTTGGGAATCAATCCTGTAATGGGTACACTCTTGGTTAATAGAGGTATCCGTACGGAAGAGGAGGCCCGTAAGTTCTTCCGTCCCCAGCTTACCAATCTTTTGGACCCTTTCCTGTTTAAGGATATGCAGAAGGCTGTGGACCGTCTGAACGAAGCCCTAGGTAAGAAGGAGCGTATTCTGGTTTATGGCGATTATGATGTTGACGGCTGTACCGCAGTTGCTTTGGTTTACAGATTCCTGCAGCAATATTACTCCAATATTGATTATTATATCCCCAGCAGAAATGACGAGGGTTATGGCGTTTCCCGTCAGGGAGTCAACTATGCTCATGAAACAGGTGTCGGCCTGGTTATTGTTCTTGACTGTGGTATTAAGGCTGTAGATGAGATTGCCTATGCTAAGGAACTTGGTATTGACTTCATTATCTGCGACCATCATGTACCTGATCCGGTACTTCCCCCTGCTGTAGCCATCCTGAATGCCAAGCGTGATGACAGTACCTATCCATATAAGGATTTGTGCGGTTGCGGAGTGGGTTTCAAACTGATGCAAGGTTTTGCCATCAACAATGGAATTGAGTTCTGCAACCTGATTCCCCTCCTTGACCTGTGCGCCATTAGTATAGCCTCGGATATTGTTCCCATTATGGGTGAGAACAGGATTCTTGCCTATCACGGATTACGCCAGCTGAACCAGAGTCCCAGTACCGGAGTGAAGGCGCTGATAGATATATGCGGTCTTTCCGGTAAGGAATTATCGCTGAATGATGTCATCTTCAAGATAGGTCCGCGCATCAACGCATCCGGCAGAATGCAGAACGGTAAGGAAGCCGTTTCCCTGCTGATAGAGAAAGACAGTGAGGCGGCCAGGCAGAAGGCCATTACCATCAACGAGTATAACGAGCAGCGTAAGGATCTGGACAAATCCATGACTGAGGAAGCCAATCAGATTGTGGCCTCACTGGATCATCAGCATGAACATAAGGCCATTGTCTTATACAACGAGGAATGGCACCGTGGTGTAATCGGAATTGTGGCCTCTCGTCTTACCGAGATATATTTTCGTCCCGCTGTAGTCTTGACCCGTACAGAAGATATCGTGACCGGTTCGGCCCGTTCCGTAGCCGGATTCGACGTTTACAGTGCGATAGACAGTTGTAGGGATTTACTGGAGAACTTCGGCGGCCATACCTATGCCGCGGGTCTGAGTATGAAAGTAGAGAATGTATCCGAGTTCAAACGCCGATTTGAGGAATACGTTGACAATTATATCCTTCCTGAACAGACAAACGCTGTACTGACCTATGAGGCTAAGATTGACTTCAAGGATATAAACTACCGTTTCTATAACGACCTCAGGCGTTTCGGACCCTTTGGGCCTGAGAATCCCAAGCCCGTCTTCTGTACCGAGCAGGTTTACGATTACGGAACCAGCAGGGTTGTAGGTCGCGAGCAGGAGCACATCAAACTGGAACTGGTTGACAGCAAGAGCAGCCGTGTAATGAACGGTATCGCCTTCGGCCAGAGTTCCCAGGCCCGTTATATTAAGACCAAGCAAGCCTTTGATATTGTTTATACACTTGAGGAAAACAGTCACAAGCGCGGCGAGGTTCAGCTACAGATTGAGGATATCAAGCCCGCTTTATAATGAGGGAAGAAGATGGATGCTTATCTCTCTATCCTGAAAAGATACTGGGGATATGATGATTTCCGCGGTATTCAGCGTGATATTATCGAAAGTATAGGCAGCGGACGAGATACGTTAGGTCTGATGCCCACAGGTGGCGGTAAGAGTATTACCTTCCAGGTTCCCGCTCTTGCCCAGCCCGGAACATGTCTGGTGATAACCCCTCTTATAGCCTTGATGAAGGATCAGGTAGAAGCATTGAACAGCCGGGGCATAAAAGCGGCCTGTATCCATTCCGGTCTCTCGCACGAGCAGACCCTTGTGATTTTGGAGAACTGCGTATTCAATGCCTATAAGTTCCTGTATGTGTCTCCCGAGCGGCTTGGTTCCGAATTGTTCCTCAAGAAGCTGGGACACATGAACGTCAGCTTCATAACCGTTGACGAGGCACATTGCATCTGCCAGTGGGGTTATGACTTCCGTCCGTCTTACCTGCAGATATCCCGGGTAAGAGACGTAAAGCCCGGCTGTCCCATTCTGGCCCTTACGGCCACAGCTACCCCGGAGGTAACGAAGGACATCCAGAAGAATCTCTGTTTCAGGGAAGAGAATGTCATCCGTATGAGTTTCCTCCGTCCTAATTTGGCCTACAAAGTGCTGCATGCCGATTCAACCTTTTTAGGATTGCTTCAGTTACTGAACGAATATGAAGGCGCCTGCATTATCTATACCCGCAACAGGCAGAAGTGTGATGATCTTGCCCGGCAACTGACAGAATACGGCTATAGTGCCACTTTCTATCATGCCGGTCTGAAAGCAGGCGAGAAAGACGCACGGCAGGATGCGTGGCTAAGGGGAAAATACAGAATTATGGTAGCCACCAACGCCTTCGGTATGGGAATAGACAAGCCTGATGTAAGGCTTGTGGTACACGTGGATCTGCCTGATTCCATCGAAGAGTACTTCCAGGAGGCCGGCAGGGCGGGACGTGACGGAAAGTCAGCCAGCTCCGTGATAGTGATGGACGGCAAGGAACTGGAGCAGTCCAAGCGGAGAGTCAAACAGAACTTCCCCGACCTGGACTTTGTCCGGAAAGTCTATGAGGATGTTTGCTGTTTCCTGCAGTTAGCCCTTGGAGACGGCCTGAATGTGACACGTGAATTCAATATGGAACGCTTCTGCGTCACGTTCCGTTACCATCCGCTAATGCTGACCAGCGCCCTTGATATCCTGGACAAAGCCGGCTATATCGAATACCGGAATGCCGAGGAAGGCACAAGCCGACTGCGTATTGACGCCACCAGGAATCAGCTGTTCAGCGTCCTTGACATGCAGGGCGAGCAAATCATCCTGGCTATGCTGAGGCGGTACGGAGGTATCTTTGTGGATTTTGTCTTCATTGACGAGGATATGATAGGCCGTGATACCGGTTTGACTATGGACATCATATATCAGGAGCTGAAGGAACTCTCTCGCAGAGGTCTGCTCAGCTATGTGCCACGCAAGCATATCCCACTGATAACATTCAGGCAGCGCCGGGTAATGAAGGAGGAGCTGGAGTTCCCCTATGCCGTCTATACCATGCGCAAGGAAGCTTACATTGCCCGTCTGAGCGCCTTGCAGTCCTATTGCGTGAACACCCGGGAATGCCGCAGCTGTCTGCTTCTGCGCTATTTCGGTGAGACCAAGGCCGCCCGCTGCGGCGTATGTGATGTCTGTGAGCAGGAAGATACCGCCGGAATTACCGAGCAAGAATACCTGCAGATCAGAACACACATCCTCAGTCAGTTACAGCAAGGGCCCGTCAAAGCCTCGGAATTGGACACAAAAGGAATCCGCCCGCACAGTCTTGCTTGGGCATTGGATTACATGCGTGCCCAGGAAGAACTGGTGGCGGACGGACCTTTTATCAGACTGGCTTCCTCTAAGTCTTAGATGCCCAGCTTCTTGCGGATGTCAGCAGGAACCGCGTTCTTGTTGATAACGATATTCATGGTCTTGTAGGCAACATAAGGCTTGCTTACGTACCAGAATCCCTTGTAAGGACCGCTTTCGCCCCATGAATTCTTCATCATGAAATACTCCTTGCCGTTCTGGTCCTTAGCCAGACCATAAATTTGCATACCATGGTCATCGGTAGTCTCCCAGTTGTCATAAGCCTCCTGACGCATCTCGGGAGTGATGGTCTTCTCACCCTTGTTGTCACTCTCGGCAATCTTGGCACCAGCCTTCTCGCCAGTCCAGCGAGCCTGGTCGCTACCTACGCCGGCAGTCTCCTTCGTATCGGGAACGATGGCCACACTCTTGTTCTTACCGCTTCTGCGGCTGAAGCCCTCCTCGCTTACGTCGGCGCCCCATGCGAAGGTCCAGCCATTCTTTACAGCCTCTTCCATTACACGCATAAACTCGTCCAGGGGCAGGTTGTAGCTGCTTGCCCAGCGCCAGTTGTCCTCGATTTCCAGGGCGAATGTGCTGTAGTAAGGATGATGAGTGTAGCTGGTCAGGCTTACATAGTCATTGGGGTCCAGTGTCAGGTAATCCTTTACGAATGACTGAGGAGTATAACGTTTGCCCTTGTACTCGAACTCAGTGGGGCATTTGCCGAAGTAGCTGTCAAGCATAGTCTGCAGAGCGGCCTTCCATGCCTTGGGATAGATTTTCTTGCTGCC
>CACYMI010000120.1 GCA_902775385.1 uncultured Bacteroidales bacterium | reverse complement strand
CACCTCCTTGCTCCAGGGCTGGCCGCCGTTCACCTGAACAACCCACAGCTTCAGCTGCTTCTTATGCCAGTTAACCATACAGTTGGTACCCCAGGCACCGCCATGGCCGAACCACGCATTCTCATCATCCTTCTTAGGAGCGTTCAGGCCCAGGGAATAACCGCCCATATTATCAGGCCGGGTGGTAACAGCCAGGATACTCTTCACCGTCTCCTCCTTCAGGATACGCACACCATTCTCACCCAAACCCAGGTTCATCAGCATTTTGTAGAACTTCAACTGGTCCTGTGCTGTTGTCCATAAGCCAGCTCCCGCAGAGGCAAACACATGTCCGTCATTGTAGGGACGCTGCTCCCAGCCGTTCTCCAGGCGGTACTTGGCAGGCTCACCAGCCTTCACGTCATACATCTCAATCTGAGTCTTCAGCTGCTTGTCAGTAGGCCAGAACCAAGTGCTCTTCATACCCAGGGGATCCAGCACCTCCTTCTTCAGGTACTCCTCCCACTTCATACCGGTAACCACCTCCACAATAGCGCCGCCAATGTCAATACCCGTGTTAGAGTACATATCACGTGTACCGGGCTCAAACATAATAGGCGAACCGGCGGCAATGCTGGCTACCTGACGCAGAGGGGCACCGCCTGACCAGCCGCCGCCACGCACATCACTGCGCTTAGCGCTGCACTCAAAGGGGAAGCCGCCCGTATGATTCAGCACCATACGCACAGTCAGCACATTCTTAGCCTTGTGCAGCGTCCTGACACCATCCTTGTCACTGTCCTGCACCCACAATTCCTTGAACTCAGGCAAGTACTTGGACACAGGATCATCCAATGAGATCCTGCCCTCCTCCACCAGTTTGGCAATCGTAACACCGCAGAAAGCCTTCGTCTGCGAGCACTGCATGAATACATTGTCCAGCCGGATAGGGCGCTTCTTCTCCACATCGGCATAGCCGATACAGCAAGTCTCCTGTACGCCGTCCTTATAGAAGATACTGATAGCACCGGGCAGCTCGCCACGGTCCACATAAGGCTGCAATACCTCACGCGCATAACTGGTACCGGATTCCCTGACCTTCGTCTTGGCGGTACCACAAAGGCATAAGGTAACCGCCACAAATAAAAGTAAATGTCTCATAGAGTCTTAAATTATTTTGGTTGAATAACAATATCAACTTATTTATATACTTACCATCCCGACCACATCTGACGCATATACTGGCGGTACAGCTCATCCCATCCGGTAACCGTAGCCCCGAAGAAATCACGTGTGTATCCGTTCAGGAACCTCTCCCGCTCCTTATCCTCCATACCCTGCCAGGTCTGCTCCACAAAGGGCAGCTCACGCATGCCCTTGTCCAGGAAATACTGCCGGGCCCGCATCATCGCATCCCGGCAGCTGCCCCACCGCACCGTAGCCAGTCTGTTAGCCTGACGGAAATGCCACAGCGCAGCGTCATCACGCAAACGGTGCTGGCCGCAAATGCCCAGCATCATAGGAAGGGAAGTATTACCGGCAAAGACAGGAAAACGGGGCGACTGGCCGGGATTGTCCAGGCAAATCCATGCAACGCCCCCTACCTCATCAGGCAACCAGGAACGCAGCTGAATAATTGTACTGTAGGCACACCAGCTCACGCTGACCGTACGGATATTCCGCATGGTAGAATCGTTCAGCAACTTGCCATACAGTGTTATCTCGTCAGGTCTCATCCATGGATTGGTAATCATCGCCTTCCCTTTCACCTCGGAACGGGCAGCCAAACTGTCCACACAGCAGGAAACACTCTGATCCGTACCCTCGTAATAAGAGCCCAGCAACTTAGCCACACGCTCCACACTGACCAGCGAGTCAGGCTTCACACTTACAGGCAACTCATCCATATCAGCAGTGAATCCTTTTGAGGGAGCCAGCTGCTGCATGATATACAGCTCACGTACCGAGTAGTTCTTCGGCTCATCAAAATAGTTCCCGCCGCTGTAAGCCTTCCAGAACGAGAAATCCTCCTTCCCGTCCCACAGCTTCATCCTGCGGGCCACCTCAAACACATTCTCCGAAGCCATAAAACGGTCAGGGTCCGTAATATCAATCTTACCTATACGACTGACATTGGCGCTTACGGCAATCTCATCGTCAGGGATACGCTGGGCAGCCCATACACCGCCGATCTTCCTGGGTCCTTCACCCTGCACCTCAAAGATCCATACCTCGTTGGGATCGGCAATTGTCAGGCATTCGCCGCTGTCCCCGTAACCGTACTTTCTGATCAGCTCACCCATCAGGCGGATAGCATCACGGGCCGTAGTGCAACGCTCCAGCGCTATACGGGCCAGTTCCTCTATCATAAACATACCTGCCTTGTTCTGCATAGTGTCCCTGCCGCCATAGGTAGTCTCACCGATGCCCAGCTGATGCTCATTCAGGCAGGGATAGGCCGTATTCAGGTAACGGTACGTATGCCCGACCTGCGGAATCCGGCCTCTCTCCCTCACACCGGTACGGTCACCGGCATGCTCAGTATGCATGGTTCCCTCGTATATACAGGTAACGGTATCCGTACCGTAATCCTGTGCCGGTACGATGTTCATCCACGTACGGTACCATGAGTCACAGGTATGGCTGGTAATAACACTGCCGTCAGCGGATGCCTTCTTACCCACCATAATGCTGGTGCAGGCATCCTTGTCGTAAACGTCCGCATAGCCCATTGCGGCTGTCAGCAGAAGGATAAAGGATAGTATAGCCCAGCCGTTGGCTGGGATGTCAACGTCAACGTCTCTTAAACTCCTTAAACTCTTTAACATTTTAACCTTTTAACTCTTTAACCTTTTAACCTTTTTAATCTCCCTTTTCTCTTTTAATTCTTCTCTTTTAATTTAATGAGCAGACAGCATCCCAAGCTATCGTCCAGCCAGTATCGCTGGCTTAACTTCCTGCGCATAGCGCATAACTTCCTATTTAACTCCATCTTATAACTCTCGAAACTTAAATAAATCATCTCTTTTCGGAGTGCAAAGATATAAAAAAAATATTAATATTCAAAATGTTGGAAATCCTTACATGTAGTCCAGTTGCCGCCCCACTCAAATCCGGCTTGCGTAAACAACCTGTAACACAAGTCATTACGGTCAATCTTATAAGGGAAATCCTTGGTACGGTCACAGTATTCGGCAGCAGTGGCAGGCTGAATGTAACGCGTTCCGTCCTTACGGTCCTTATAATAGGGATTGTACAGCGTATTGATGTCTATTGCCAGACCGCGTGCGTGCTTCGAGAGTGTGGTGCTGCCCGATACCACGCGGTAGCAGAAGCACGAAGTATTATTGTCACGCATCTGCGTCTCATCATCCGCATCATACACATCAGGCAGCAGCATCCGCTGGATAGGATACCTGGCATCATACAGCTGACGCAGGATACGTACCACACAGTCGGCAATCTGAGCATTGCATACCATCTCTCCGATATGTATCCTGTGATCGTAGTCCCAATGCAGGGCACGGATGTGTCTCAGGTCGGCACGTCCGATGTAGGGATTCTCCTTATACGTCTTTCCCTGCATACGGGCCCAAACCCCGTCAGGCACAGGCTCGGCCCTAAAGCATTTTTCCACACCGCCATAAGCCTCCAAAGCCTCGGCCGTTACTGTCTTTCCTGCCTGCCACTGTCGCAAGGCAATACTGTCAATATCATTATGGGTATGAGCACAAGAGCTCATACCCATAAAGAAAAGAATAATGTTAATTATATACGTTCTCATATTTCAAATGAATCCTCATCCCGAGGGGGATGGACAAAGGGTCAGGGGCGAACCACCTTCTTGCCGTTTATGATATAAATGCCTTTGGCTGCGTACCTGCCGTATGTCTTGATATAACCTGAGTATGGCACATAATCTATCTGTTTTTATTTGAGTGACAAAGTCAGTGCAAGTCGAACGCAATGAAGCTTGCTTCAATTGCTGAGGCGCAGCCTGACTTCGCGCCATTGGCGCAAAGCTACAAAAAATATTCCAAACATTTGGATTTTTCCCTGTTAAAAATGCTATCTCCCTAAATCCGTAAATCCTGCGCTACGCGCTGCTTCATCCCTCATACTTCAGCCATCATACTTCACCCTTCCGTAATTCCGTAGTTCTAACTCTCATCTATCATCTATTATCTATTATCTCTCATCTATCATCTATTATCTATTATCTCTCATCTATCATCTCTCATCCATCATCTCTCATCCATCATCTCTTTGCAAATATACATAATTTAAATATCTTCTCTGCTATAAATAGAGGATTTTTTCTGTTTCCGGAAAAAAATGTGACATAAGAGCCGTAAATGAGCCGAATGGACTGTATTATTTAATCATCACTTTCTTATTATTATATTTAAGTTTCGGGAGTTATAAGATGGAGTTAAATAGGAAGTTATGCGCTTCCTTTTTAGGAGCAAGGGGCAAGGGGCAAGAGGATTGTTCTGCACCTGTTCACTATCGTCCTTTTAACTCCCTTCTTTAACTTCTCTAACTTCTTTAACTTCTTTAACTTCTTCAACTTCCCCTTTAACTTCTCTAACTTCTCTAACTTCTTTAACTTCTCTAACTTCTTCAACTTCTCTAACTTCTTCAACTTCCCCTTTAACTTCCGAAAGTTCAGTTCTCTAACTTCTTTAACTTCTTTAACTTCTCTAACTTCTTTAACTTCCATTATAACTTCCGAAAGTTGAATCATATTAGCCTACATATCCTCCATACATAAACCCTCAACACTCACTTCGTACTTTCCATACATTCCTGTGCTTTCCATGAAACGCTGCACCTTGACCTCTAATAGTTTCATATCCAATTCATCGCGCTGGCGCTTCACTTCATAAAATGTTACCTTCTTCTCCAAATCTTCTGCCGCCACAATGTCTATCTCGTTCTCACCTTTACGATCCCACCAACTGTCAATGTGAGTATAACGCTCACTTTCTTTCATCACCTCCTTGAAATAACGCTCCAGCACCTTCCCACTATATGTCTCGTAGTCACGTTCCACTATCTCAGACAACTTCTTATAGGCATTAGCCTCTATGAAATAGTTGTACTTGTAGATAAAACGAAACCAGAACTGCAGGAACAAATCATTCACCGCATATACGATATTCTTGTTGGCCGACTTTTGGAACATAGGCTTGTTCTTGGTTATCAGCCCATAGTCATTCTCCAACCGCGTCATATAGCCGCTCACCTCGGAATGCAATATTCCCTCTATGTCACCACGGGTATTATGCCCCGATGCTATCAGTCTTAAAATATCAAAATAGCGGCCATAATCACGTCCGAACTCCTCTATCAGCATATTCTTTCCCTCATAGATGAAATATGAGTTCTTGGAAACAATGCGTTCCAGCATCTTCTCTGCCGTGACTGCACCTCCATCCATCAGCAGTTCCACATACTTTGCCACACCACCCGTGTAGGTGTACAAGGCCAAAAGATCCTCTTTACTATATTCGGGATAATAAAACTCTATAATCTCCTTAACCACCGAAGGCGCAAAAGGCTCAATCTTCATAAATTCCGTTTGCCTACCATACAAAGGCTCTTTCTTGTCACGAAACAGTTTTGTCATCATCGAATACACCGAACCGCATACAATCAGGTTTATCTTCGCTTCCTCCTTCTTCATATCCCATATCTTCTGCATCTGCGAGAATATGGCGCTATTCACCCTATTGAAATCCTGGAATTCGTCAATCATCAGTGTCAGGGGTCTGGTCTTGGACAGTTCCATCACATAGTCAAAGATGTCGGCAAAACGCTCCACCTTTCCCAAAATGGGAATTTGCAACTTTGATGTCAGCTCCTCAACAAACTCCTCGCAAAGCACACTTTCTGTACCTCTGGTCACGAAGAAATACAGTATTGTATCATCCTCGTAGGCCTTCATCACCAGCGAAGTCTTGCCAATGCGTCTGCGTCCGGTCAGCACAGTAAACTGAGCAGCACATCGCGAGATGTCTCTTATCTCCTGCAACTTCTTTATCTCATATTGCCTATCGAAAAACTTCATAATATTATTCAATTTATATCCGAACGGAATAGTTCCGAACTGCACGTTTCGGATACAAAAATATTATTTTTATTTCATTCAACCAAGAAAATATAGGTAAATAAAACTATAATTACAAAAAATAGGTTTATTCGACTTTCGGAATATTCATTCTTTTAGACATCCGATTGGAACTACTAACACCCCATCCTCTGGACGCTTGTATGCATAATTTCAAATTCAGCCACTTTTTTAACAATAAATGTGGCAGTTGGCTGATTCTTGATGTGGCAGTTGGCTGATTCTTGATGTGGCAGTTGGCTGATTCTTGATGTGGCAGTTGGCTGATTCTTGATGTGGCAGTTGGCTGATTCTTGATGTGACAGTTGGCTGATTCTTGATGTGACAGTTGGCTGCGTTTCATTCGGCCGTTTGGCGCAATTTCATTTGGTTATTTGGCCAAATTGCGCCTCCGTGATTCCGAAATTCCATAGATCCGTAAATCCTGCGCTACGCGCTACTTCAGCCCTCATACTTCTCCCCTATGTTCCCACTGATTCACCCTCCTATACTGTTCCATCATTCCCAGAAGTTCTCTAAACTTCTCCACCCTCTCCGGCTTCATCTTCCCAGCATTAAGAGCCTTACGATTCGCCTTCAACCAGTTTAGGTAATCATGTTCCTCTAAACGATGTCGTGATGGATTTCGCTTATTAGCATCTATGAAAGCAACCACCTCATTGTATCTTGTCATCCAACGAGTCTCTTGATCCATACATCAGTCTTCAATTAAATTATCAGCCTGCTCCTTCAATGCTGCTTTCTGCTCATCAGTAAGTACAAGAACATCCGTACCCCAGGCTTCAGCGGGAACACCGATGCCTACCTGTTCAGTCAGCACCTCGGCTTTCATAAAAGTGAGCAACTCCGTAAGCTTTGCCCTGCAATTAGCCGTAGCAGCCTTACCCCCTGCCCCACTTATAGCAACACGCTTTCCGTTGATGCACGTCGGTGTACCATAGTCCATTGGTTTTACAGGGCGCGACAGCCAGTCCAGCAGGTTCTTCAAATGTCCCGGATAACTCATGTTATACTCAGGTGTAAAGATCCAAAGCCCATCAGCCTCGGTCACTTCCTTGCGAATGCGAGCCACAACCTCCAATTCTGGATGCTCAATATCCTGACTCAGCAGCGGCAGGTCACTATAGTTCAGTTCCTGCACCTCAGCACGATCACCGATAATTTCCTTAGCAACATTAGCCACTTGGCGATTAAATGACTTCGCTCTCAACGACCCGATAATAAACAGAACCTTCTTCATATCCATGAGTTTTTAGTGATTCATGCTGCGAATATACAACTTTTTCGCAATAACTCCACCTTTATTTTGCCTGTTTTTTCGCGATTTTCCTCCGAGGGTCCTGCCCCTAAAGGGTATGGACATAAAAAAAGCCGATGCGTTATGCATCAGCCTTCAGCCTTCATACTTCATACTTTAGCCTTCCGTAATTCCGTATTTCTAACTCTCATCTATAATCTATTATCTATTATCTATTATCTATCATCTATTATCTATCATCTATCATCTATTATCTATCATCTATAATCTATCATCTATCATCTCTCATCTATAATCTATTATCTATCATCTAT
>CACYMI010000119.1 GCA_902775385.1 uncultured Bacteroidales bacterium | reverse complement strand
AGGTCGAAGCTGGCACAGCAGGGACTTAGCAGAACGGTGTATCCCGGCTTTGCCATCTTCACGCACTCAGCCACACAGTCCTTCATGCTGTGCGTGTCGGCAATGGGGATTCCCATGCCGTCAAAGAAGTTGTGCAACTTCGTATTATCGGCACCCAGGAATACCAGGCCGGCACACTTCTCCTTCACCAGGTCCTTGATGGCATTGTAGTCATTTCCCTTGTCCTTTCCGCCGATAATCAGGATGGTAGGCGTAGTCATACTCTCCAGCGCATACCAGCATGCATCCACGTTGGTAGCCTTGGAGTCATTGATATACTGCACGCCGCCCACGCGGGCCACCTTTTCCAATCGGTGCTCTACCCCCTCAAAGTCGCCCAGGCTCTGCCTGAGTGTCTCGTCCTTGATTCCGCTCAGGTGTGCGGCGATACCGGCTGCCAGGCTGTTGTACATATTATGCTTTCCTCTCAGGCTCAGGCTCTCCTGCTCCATGTTGAACGGGGTAGGGCGCTCAATCACATACTCGCCGTCGCTGATGTAGCCTATCATGCCGTTCTTCTTCAGTATGCTGAAGGGGCACAGCTGGGATTTGATGCCGTATTTCTTCAGTTCCCTGGCAATGATGGGGTCATCGGCCCAATACACAAAGGCATCCTCCTCCGTCTGGTTCTGCAGGATACGCATCTTGGCATCCGTGTACTCCTGCATACTGTTATTGTAACGGTCCAGGTGGTCGGGCGTAATGTTCAGCAGAACGGCAATGTTGGCACGGAACTTATACATATTGTCCAACTGGAAACTGCTCAGCTCAATGATGTAGTAGTCATAGTTCTTGCCTTCCGCAATCTGCAACGCCAGACTCCTTCCGATGTTGCCTGCCAGACCTACGTTATAGCCGGCGTCCTTGAAGATGTGATAGATGAGGCTGGTGGTGGTAGTCTTTCCGTTGGAGCCGGTGATGCATATCATCTTGGCATGGGTGTACCTTCCTGCAAACTCTATTTCGTTGATGATGGGAATGCCGGCTGCCTTCGCCTTCAGAATCATAGGCGCGTTCTCAGGGATGCCGGGGCTCTTGATGATTTCCTTGGCATTCAGGATCTTCTCCTCCGTGTGATGTCCCTCTTCCCACTCAATGGCATACTTTTCCAGCATACTCTTGTATTCCGGTTTGATGGTTCCCATGTCGCTGACAAAGACATCAAAACCCTTCTTGAGTGCCAGTACCGCTGCACCCACACCGCTCTCGGCTGCACCTAAAACTACTATTCTGTCCTTCATTCTACTTTAATATCTTATATAATCTCACTTCTCTAACCTCTAACCACTAACCACTAACCTCTAACCACTAACCTCTAACCTCTTTTACCTTATCTTCAATGTCACTATGGTCAATGCTGCCAGAATAATGGTTATAATCCAGAATCGGACGGTTATCTTCGACTCCAGCCAGCAACCCTTGGGCCAGTTGAGAAGCACCTTGAAGTCAGCCGGAAGCTGACCGGGTGCCACCCTGAATGTGTCATGTATGGGAGCCCTTTTGAACACACGCCATTTCTGGCCTCTCTTATTGCCCATCTTAGCGTATTGCGTCTGAAGCATTACGCTGATACTCTCCATAAAGAAGATGAAGCAGAGCAGCGGCAACAGCAGCTCCTTATGTATGATGATTGCCGCCACGGCGATGATGCCGCCTATGGCCAGGCTGCCCGTATCCCCCATGAATATCTGCGCTGGATAGGCATTGTACCACAGGAAACCTATCAGAGCGCCCACAAAGGCCAGCAGGAAGACCACCATCTCCTCGCTGCCCGGTATGAACATGATGTTCAGATAGCCGGCCATCACGATGTGGCTGCTTACGTATGCCAGTATAGCCAGGGCTACTCCGATGATGGCCGAATTGCCGGCACACATGCCGTCCATGCCGTCGTTCAGGTTGCAGCCGTTGCTGACCCCCATTACCACAAAGGTTGTCAGGAATACAAAGAATATCCAGCCGGCTGCCGTGCGGTATCTGCCTAAGAAACGGAACAGATTGCTGTATTGCAGGTTGTTGTTCTTGACAAACGGGATGGTTGTTATCGTACTCTTCACCGCATCCTTCCTGTAAGTGACCTCTTCGGCAGGGTTCTGTAATTCGGCCCTTACATTCTCGCGGACCACCGCGTCAGGGCTCTGCCACAGCGTCAGACCGATGACAAGTCCCAGCAGCGCCTGCCCGATAAGCTTGTGCAAGGGGCGCATACCGTCCTTCGTGTATTTCATCTTGATAAAGTCATCCGCAAAGCCCAGGGCGCCTAACCACAGGGTTGTCAGAATCATCAGCAGCATGTAGATGTTGCGCAGCCTGCCCAACAGCAGACAGGGCACTACGGTGGCGATGATGATAATCAGGCCGCCCATTGTGGGCACACCCCTCTTGTTCACCCCATAAGGGTCAATGATTGCGCTGCGCTGTTCCTCGTTAATGCCGCGTTTCTTCATCCACTTGATAAAATACTCGCCGAACCACACGGATATGACCAGCGAAAGCACCAGCGTCAGCAGGGCGCGGAACGAGATGTATGACCACAAATGAGCGCCGGGCACTCCGAATTCACCTAAATATCTGAACAGATAGTATAACATTATTTTAATTTAATTCAAAATTCAAATTTCAAGATTCAAAATTCAACTTTGACCTGTCAACTTCCAAACGCCTCGCAGATAACCTCATGATCGTCAAAGTGATGCTTCACACCCTGAACAATCTGATAGTCCTCATGTCCTTTACCGGCAACCAGAATCACATCACCGGGCTGAGCCATCATACATGCCGTACGGATGGCTTCACGGCGGTCCACTATACTTACCACCTTCTGGCGCTGTTTCTCTGTCAGGCCGGCCAGCATATCGTTGATAATATCCTGGGGATCCTCGAACCTGGGATTATCGCTGGTGATGATGACACGGTCGCTGTTCTTCACAGCCTCCTGTGCCATTAAGGGGCGTTTTCCCTTATCCCTGTTACCGCCGGCTCCACATACGGTCCAGCACTGGCCGCGGTGTCTCAGCACCTCATTGATGGTATCCAGCACATTCTTCAGCGCGTCGGGGGTATGGGCATAGTCCACGATGGCTGTCACGCCATTCTTGGACCGGATGGTCTCAAAGCGGCCGTTGACAGGCTTCATGGCACTCAGCTGTATCAGCGCCTCCTGCGGCTCTGTGCCCAACATCACGGCAGCACCGTATATGGCCAGCAGGTTGCTTACGTTGAACCTGCCTACAAACTGTACGCATACCTCCTTGCCGTTCATCTCCAGGTTCATTCCCTCGAAGCTTTCCTCCAGGATTTTCGCCTTGAAGTCCGCACCGGAACGTGTGGAGTATGTCCTTACCTTCGCCTTTGTGTTCTGAACCATTACGGCACCGTTCCTGTCATCTGCGTTGATGATGGCAAAAGCCCCCTTGGGCAGGGCGTCGAAGAAGGCCTTCTTGGCATCCCTGTAGTTCTCAAAGGTCTTATGGTAATCCAGATGGTCACGGGTCAGGTTGGTGAAGATGCCTCCGGCAAAGGTCAGGCCTCCGATTCGCTTCTGTGCCACGCTGTGGCTGCTTACCTCCATGAAGGCATATTCGCATCCCTCATCGGCCATCTGTCCCAGCAAGCGGTTCAGCGTAATGGGGTCGGGGGTGGTGCATTCCGTGGGAACGGCCTTCCCGTTGATGTAGTTGCATACAGTACTGCACAGGCCGCATTTGAACCCCATTCGCCTATACATATTATATAATACGGTAGCGATGGTGGTCTTCCCGTTGGTTCCGGTAACACCTATCAGCTTCATCCTGCTCGTCGGATTGCCGTAGAAGCTGGTTGCCAGCGGTCCTACGGCATCCTCCGTGCTTTCATATTGTATATATGTGACCCCGTCCTGTAGGTCAGACGGCAGTTCCTCGCAAGCAATAGCCCTGGCGCCCAGTTCTATGGCCTTGGCTATGTATGTGTGGCCGTCAACCTGTGTTCCCCGCATGGCAACAAACAGGTTTCCCTCCTTAATCTGGCGGGAGTCAATCTCAATCCCGTTTATCTCTTTTTCTGTGTCACCGACAATCCGTACGGGACGACATACATTTATCAATTGCGCTAATTCCATAATTGTATGTTTTATTTCGAGGTTTGTTCCAGTTGTATTGTTATCGTTTCTCCTCTCTTCACGCCGCTTCCGGCAGGCATGTTCTGGCTTTTAACCCGTCCCTTGCCCTGGAGCCTGACTTTCAGACCGCGTTTCTGCAGCTCATATACCGCATCCCTTGCTCCCATGCCTATGACATTGGGAACCTTGTCCTCAGGTATGGAGTCAGACACCGGCTGCAGCGAGTTGCGGATGCCCAGTTCCTCCATCACCCGGTTGGACTTGCTTTCCTGTCCGCGTACCGCGGTCGGAATATATACCGAGTTGGAGTCGCTGACCTCCCTGGCGTCATGGCTGTTCCCCTTTGACATGATGTATTGCGAGATTTCGCTGAACACAGGGCCGCACTGGCCTCCGCCGGAGGCGGGAAGGCCCGTCTTGACGATACATACGATACAGCTGTACTGCGGGGCTTCGCTGGGGAAGTATCCGCAGAAGCTGACCATGTATCTGGTAGTGCCGCTGTGGTAGCCGCCACCGCCGGCTGCCGCTATCTGGGCTGTTCCCGTCTTACCGCTGACCTTAAAGTACTTGCCGTTGTTACCGGCCTTCTTGCCCAGACCCTTGCTGACAACCAACTCCAGAATCTCCTGTATGTCAGCCAGCGTACTGGGCTTGCACATATTCTCCTT
>CACYMI010000118.1 GCA_902775385.1 uncultured Bacteroidales bacterium | reverse complement strand
GCCACCCGCAGCACATACGCTCATAGCTGGTATATCCTGACGGCGTGGTTCCGCAATAGTCCCGTCCGGCATACATACCCTCGTCCATAACGCTCCACATACTCATGCCATAGCCACTTCCGTCTGTACGGTCCGTGTCATACAGGTCGGGCAGCCCCAGGCAATGGCTGAATTCATGGCAGGCCGTCCCTATACCGTCAAGGGCCGTCCCGGTGGAGTCCCTGAGTTCGGACGAGCAGGCATAGGTATCAACCCATACGCCGTCCCTGAAGAGGGCGCCGCCCCCGTCATCATGGTCACCGGCTGCCGTAAGTGACCACTCATGCGGCCACAGGAGGGAGGGATTACCCGGGGACTGCGCCTCGCTATAGCCGGCATATACCAGTACCACCTGCTCCACATAGCCGTCACCGTCCCAGTCATAATCGGCAAAGTTGACATCAGGGTCAGCCAGCAGGACAGCCTCGGATACCATCTGTCCGGGATGCCGGTCCGTACCGCCGGCCTCAGTAGAGTTACCGCCATAATAAGCGAAGGGCTGACTGACGGTAACAGGGCCAATAACATCAAAGGAGAGGTTAAACTGCCCGTAACTCTGGGCCATGAAATAATCATGCACGGACCCCGTCATGCCAAAGCGGGAATAGCCCGGCTGGTTAAAATAGTTATGGTATTCGGCAGAATCGTAAAGCAATTCACGGTCAGGAAAGCTGACCAGTATGACAAGGCCCCTCTTATCCCCTGACCAGTATGACAAGGCCCCTCTTATCCCCGGTATAGGGCCCGGTTCCGGTACGCGAGGATGAATCTGTCAGGCGTACCCTGCGATGAAGGCGGCGCTGTCTGCTGCGTTCCCGCCATAGGCTGTTCAGCCTGTGACGTCCTACCTCATAGGCCAGCCCCTCACCCCCTAGGCAGAAAGTGCGCCCGTCATCTGTCAGAAAGAAATGCATGTTCTCATCACCGCATGACGTGGCAGTCACACGGGAACCGTCTGCCAGCGTAAGGACGGTACGCTGGCGCTTAGCCGGAACGGCTCCTATACTAAGGGACAGGAGCAGGGCACTGAGGAACAGGAACACATGCCGCATAAGGGATTATGGGGTTATCAGTGTCTTGCGGACCATACCGTTCCTGAACTTTACCAGATATATGCCGCTGCGCATGCCAAGGCGGCCCAGCTGGCTGACCTTGCATTCGGATACAAAGATACCGTTTATATCATAGACCCTGACAAGTTGGGCACTTTCAGGAGAGATGTCCGAGATGCCGTCAGCATAGTCTGAAGGGGTGATTCTCAGCGCCTCGGACCATTCACTGTCCAGGTACTTGTCTGAAACGGCCTGAACACGGAAACCGTATGCAGTCCCGGGTGCCAGTTCCTGAATCCGGCAATAAGGGGTACGGATGCTGTCCGTCTGCAATACCGGCTCATCAAACTCATCCACCACCATTACATTATAGGCTTCGGCATCCTCAACGGCATCCCACGTAAGGGACAGGGATGTATCAGTAGCATCGGCGGGTGCCAGGTTCTGTACCCCGGCCAGGGTTCCTAAGGGATTGAACTTAAGGACAATCAGGCTGTCCGCGGTTTCCCGGATATCATACAGAGGCTTATGCATATAGCCGCCGGTATAGACCGTACTGGCAGGCACCGACGTATCCGTCAGCTCATGATTCTCCGTAGTACCGGGATACAGATTACCCCTCAGGGAAGCAGTCCAGGACTGCGATGTGACGTTAGGCGTATTGCCGCCAATCAGGGAATTATTGGCCGGAATGATGGTCATGCACTGATGGCTGGGAGTGACATTCACCTTGTTAGACAGCCATATATTGCGGTTATAGTCAACGTGCGTTACCATCAGTCCCTTCCCCCTGGTACGGCACAGCATATCCCAGCCATAGGCCTGGCGGTTCTCCAGGATATAGTATTCGTCAGGGTTATTGTCATTTACAATCTTGTAGCCGTGACCGCCTTTGGCAAAGCAGGGAATACGCAGTGTGCGGGGTTCCGTCAGTTCCTCCAGGGGCTGCCAGCCCATGAATTCACGCTCATAGGCCGTATATCCAACAGGACATGTGCCGTTTACGGCATACTGGCCAGTGTCCATGATATCCCAGTAGTCCATGCCGAAGGCCACATACTTGGTGTCATAGAAGTCAGGCAGGCCCAGGGCATGGCTGAACTCATGGCAGAAGACGCCTATGCCGTCAGGCTGAGTGGCGGTAATAACGCCGCCCGCCTGGGCAGTGGGCCTGAGCTCACAGGTAGAACTGCAGCCGGCAAAGCTGGTATCGCCAATCTTGTATGAGGTAGGCTGCTCCTTGGGCCAGATGGTATTCTTGTCGCCGGAGGAGTTGGTGTAATTCTGTCCCAGTCCGGCATAAATCAGGAACACCATATCCACCTTGCCGTCCGCATTATTGTCAAGCAGGCTCCAGTCAGTCCTAATCTGGCAGGCTTTCTGCAGGCTCTCCCTCACAAACTCATTGTAGTAGATATCCGTAACACTGCCGTTATCCTTACCGTAGTAGGCATATTCCTTGGACAGTGTAACAGGCCCTATGACGTCAAAAACAGGGTTGAACTTCCCCAGGCTCTGATCCCGGAAATACTCATTAACAGCACCGTAGCTGCCATGAGCCGTATAAGGCGATACCCCCGGCTTTCCGTTACAGTACCGCTGATAGTATTCATTTACCGAGGCCGAATCCGGAGCTACCGTAAAGCCCCTATCCTGGAACTGCACCAGCAGGACAGCCACATGCTTGGTTCCTATCTGCCCCAACAGGGCGGATTCGCGCGTTCCTATCCTACGTACACTTCTACGCTGCTCTGCCTGCGGCAGACGCAGGGCCAGATACTCCTCTCGGTTATAATCCGTAAGGCAGAACCCGCTGTCCGTCAGTTCCGCTACCCTGCCCTCATCCGTAAGGAAAAAGGACAGGTGCTCATCTCCGTAGCTGGTCAGCATCAGCTGCCGGCCGTCAACTAAGGTAGCCCTGAACCTGATCCTTTCAACCGGGACGGAGGAAAACACCGCAACCGAAAGTACGCACAGGATAAAAGCAAGTATATATCTCTTTCCTATCATCATATATATATTATGAAGGCAAAATTACAACTTTTTTTTCATAATCCTGTAAAAAAAGCATGTTCAAATTTGTCTATTTCAGAAAAAACCTCTAATTTTGCACTCGCTAAACGCAGCATGGGGGATTAGCTCAGCTGGCTAGAGCGCTTGCATGGCATGCAAGAGGTCATCGGTTCGAGCCCGATATTCTCCACAAAAGGTAAGAGATTTGTCTTTCAGAAATGAAGATGAATCTCTTATTTTTTTGAACAAAGGATAAAGAAATCCTAAATTCAAAATTACACTAACCGCTAAGGCTGCGATTAAGCGAGAGCAATGCCAAACATGTTTGAGCTTTGCCGAGTGTGAGCAGGCTCGACCGTAGGTCAACCGCTAACCGCTAACAATTAAACATCATACAATATGAGCGAGAACATTAAAGACACATTGGCAGAAAATGCCTTCAGAGAACTGAGAGAGGGCGAGGAATACACGCCCCTGATGCCCAAGGACACCACCCCGCGCGAGGTAACCGCATGGTCCGTCTGCTGGGGAATCCTGATGGCCGTAATATTCAGTGCCGCCGCCGCATACCTGGGCCTTAAGGTAGGACAGGTGTTTGAGGCCGCCATCCCCATTGCCATCATTGCCGTGGGACTGAGCAGCGCCACCAAGCGCAGGAACGCCCTGGGCGAGAATGTGATGATTCAGAGTATAGGAGCCTGCTCCGGCGTAATAGTGGCAGGAGCCATCTTTACCCTACCCGCCCTGTATATCCTGCAGGCCAAGTACCCCCAGATGACCGTCAACTTCCTGGAAGTCTTCATGGCCAGCCTGCTGGGCGGTATCTTAGGCATTCTGTTCCTGATACCCTTCCGTAAATACTTCGTCAAGGATATGCACGGCAAGTATCCCTTCCCCGAGGCCACAGCCAGCACACAGGTACTGGTAAGCGGCTCCAAGGGCGGCGATCAGGCCAAGCCCCTGCTTATAGCAGGACTGCTGGGCGGACTCTATGACTTCGTAGTGGCCACATTCGGACTTTGGAACGAGAACTTCACCAGCCGCGCCCTCCTGTGGGGCGACACCATAGCTGAGAAGACCAAGCTGGTGTTCAAGTGCAACACCGGCGCGGCCGTACTGGGCCTGGGATACATCGTAGGACTGAAGTACGCCTTCATCATCTGCTGCGGCTCAGCCCTGGTATGGTGGGTAATCGTACCGGGTATCGCCTTCCTGTTCCCCGACGTGGAGGTTGAGGCTGGTATCACGGCGGCAGCTGCCTCGGCCGAGCAGATTTTCAAGTATGCCAAGAGCATCGGTATCGGTGGTATCGCCATGGCCGGTATCATCGGCATTGTCAAGAGCCGCAAGTTGATTACAGGAGCCATTACACTGGCAGCCAGGGAGATGAAGGGCAAGAATGCGGCCCAGGGGCCTGAGGAACGGACGCAGAAGGATCTGCACATGGGCTTTATCGGCCTGGCTTCCTTTATTACCATTTTCTGCATCGGAATGTTCTTCTACTGGGATGTGATGAACGGAGTGGCCAAGTTTGCCATTGTCGCCCTCGTGGTTACCTGCATCATCACCTACCTCTTTACTACCGTAGCCGCCAATGCCATTGCCATCGTGGGCACAAACCCCGTAAGCGGCATGACGCTGATGACCCTCATACTGGCCTCCGTCATCATGGTGGCCGTAGGACTTAGCGGCACAGAGGGTATGGTAGCGGCCCTTATCATGGGCGGCGTGGTCTGCACGGCACTCAGCATGGCGGGCGGTTTTATCACTGACCTCAAGATCGGCTACTGGCTGGGCTCTACCCCACGCAAGCAGGAGACATGGAAGTTCCTGGGCACACTGGTCAGCGCCGTTACGGTAGCCGGCGTCATCATGATTCTGAACAAGACCTACGGCTTCACCAGCGGACAGCTGGCAGCTCCGCAGGCCAACGCCATGGCAGCTGTCATCGAACCGCTGATGCAGGGTAACGGCGCACCCTGGATGCTCTACGGAATAGGCGCTGTACTGGCGCTGATTCTCAATGCCTTAGGTATATCTGCCTTAGCCTTTGCTTTGGGTATGTTCATTCCCCTGGAACTGAACCTGCCCCTGGTAGCAGGCGGCCTTGTCAACTGGTTTGTTACCACACGCAGCCAGCAGAAGGAAATCAACAACGCACGCGGCGAACGCGGTACGCTTATTGCCAGCGGATTCATTGCCGGCGGAGCCCTGATGGGCGTAGTCAGCGTGGCACTCCGCTTTGCAGGCGTAGAGTTCCAGTACGGCCCCTGGTGGGACAACTATCTGAGTGAATTACTGTCACTTGGCATGTATCTGGTCCTCATTGTATATATGATTAAGGCCAGCATGAAGGCAAAATACACATTATAAATAAAAAAAATGAGCCGTTTTGCATCCCAATCAATATATTTGTTGTACATTTGCGCGCCGTTACGTGTTGACGGCATATTTCAAACCTATAAATAAAGTTTAAGAGCTCCACGCGATGGTAAGTTTACAGAGAAGATTGGTACTTACAATCCCAACACCAATCCTGCCACTGTAGATTTGAAATTCGACCGTGCCCTCTACTGGGTAGAGTGTGGTGCACAACCCACTGACACGGTTCGTAACATTCTATCTGGCGAGGGTGTTTATCTCATGAAGCACCTGCGCGGTGGTGTTAAGAAGGGCGCTTTTGACGAGGCTACCTGTGAGGCAAAATTTGCCGCATGGAAGGCTGACAAGCAGAAGGGTCTGGATGCATTCGAGGCAAAGATGGCTGCTGAGAAGAAGGCTGCTGACGCAGCTCGCTTGGACGCAGAGAAGAAGGCCAACGAAGAGATCGCAAAGAAAGTAGCTGACAAGAAGGCCGCTGAGGCTGCCGCTAAGGCTGAGGCCGAGGCTGCTGCCAATGCTGAGGCTGAGGCTGAGACTGCAGAAGCTGCTGAGGGTGAAACAACTGAAACTCCCGCAGAGGCTTAAAAATTCAATCACAAACCATTATTTCAATTAGACTTTTTCCAAACAAACAGCAGAAGGGCGCTACCGTGAGGCAGCGCCCTTCATATTTTTTGTTTGGATGAGAGCGGCCAGGCTCCCCTCAAAAAATCAACAGGAAAAACAGGCCTGGGGAGGCAGCATTTGCAGACTCCCCAGCCTACACTTGCACACTCCCGGGCATAACACGTGCAGCCTCCGGAGGCAGCAAAAAGGGATAGGCGAGTTTGCGAGTCTTATGCGAAACAGCCTGTTGCTGTCAGAGAAACTATATAAAAAATACGTCCTTTGTACTTACAATAAAGGTGTCATGTATAGAGGAAGATAGGTAATGCCATCCACCACCTTATAATCGGCAGCATGAAGCACAGTAGGAGTGGTCATATATTCTCCAAATTTATTCATACACTTCGTCAGAGAAGATAACGTATAGTTCTTGCCGCTCTTGACTTCTATCGGACGGATATTGTGGCGGCTGGTCACTTTTTCCTTTTGAAGCAAAAAGTCTATCTCCATTCGTTCCTCAGCTTCCTCAGATGACTTACTGTAGAAAAAGAGCTTATTACCACTGGCTGCCAGCATCTGAGCCACGATATTCTCTATAAGCATTCCTTCGTTCACCTCCAGCTTTCCAAAAAGCAGTTTCTGGTAAATCTCAGACGAGACAATGCCCTTTTCGTCGAAAGCATGACTGATCAGCAAGCCAGTATCGTTCATATAGCACTTCAATGTCGTACGGTCTTCGTTCATCTTCAGTCCGATGTTCGGCTCTGTCGAATTGTAGCAGATATTGACAACTCTCGCGTCCTTCAGCCAGAAGAAAGCATCGTCCCAATCACGGTATTTCGCACCTGGTTTCAGGGCTGACAACCGAAACTTCTTTTCGTGCTTGGATAACTGAGGAGGAATCTGGTCAAAGACAGACACCACCTTGTCGGCCATCTCACCTGCATAATTGAATATGTCATTACGATAGATAGTCAGTACATCGCGCTTTGCTGCATCTACGGCATCAAAGTCTTTGGTCTCAACATATTTCTTGACGGCCTGCGGCATCCCTCCAACTATCATGTAAAGACGGAAAGCATCCATAGCCTGACGATGGAAAGTTTGTCCCATCGGTCTCCCCTCTGCATACATTTTCCGTATCAAATCCATCAGCATATCGTTACCTGTAGCCCAAAGGAACTCTTCAAAGTCCATCGGGTACATTTGAATGGAACGTTCTTCTGAGGGGAGTACAATACCTTGCGTATTTTTCTTAATATTTACCAAGGAACCTGTCTCAATATAGTCAAATCTTCTGTCAGCCACCAGAAACTTGATTGCAGCTCTTGCTCTGGGGCACAGCTGTATCTCATCAAGGATGATGAGCGACTTGCGCTCATGGAGTCTCACTTTGTAGTGCTGACTCAGATAGAGGAAAAGCGTGTCAAGATCTTCCAGATAGAGGTCAAACCAATCCCTAACCATCTGGGGAGCCTTATTAAAGTCGATGAGGATATATGACTCATACTCATTCTTGGCGAACTCCTCTACGATATAACTCTTTCCGATGCGTCGCGCT
>CACYMI010000117.1:4494-9443 GCA_902775385.1 uncultured Bacteroidales bacterium | reverse complement strand
GAGAAGCGTGGTGTTGCCGGCTTCGTTCCTGTATGGAACCCCGAGAACTGTATCCAGTGTAACAAGTGTGCCTTCGTTTGTCCTCACGCCTGCATCCGTCCTATCGTTATGGATGACGAGGAGGTGAAGAACTTCCAGGGTCAGTCTCTTGAGATGAAGGCTCCTGCTGCCATGAAGGGTATGCACTTCGTAATGCAGGTAGGTGTTAAGGACTGTCTGGGTTGCGGTAACTGTGCTGATGTTTGTCCCGGCAATCCCAAGTTGGGCAAGGCTCTTACAATGGTTGCTTACGACGACTCTTCAGAGGCTGCTGCCAAGGAAGCTGCCAACTGGGATTACTGCGTTAAGAACGTTAAGAGCAAGCAGGATCTTGTTGATATCAAGCAGAGCCCCAAGAACAGCCAGTTCGCTACTCCTCTCTTCGAGTTCAGCGGCGCTTGCTCCGGCTGTGGTGAGACTCCTTATGTCAAGTTGATCAGCCAGCTCTTCGGTGACCGTCAGATGGTTGCCAACGCTACCGGCTGCTCATCCATCTACTCAGGTTCTATCCCCTCAACTCCCTATACCAAGAACGAGAAGGGTCAGGGTCCCGCATGGTCTAACTCACTCTTCGAGGACTTCTGCGAGTACGGTATGGGTATGGTATTGGCCAACAAGAAGATGAAGCTCCGTATCACCGCTCTGCTGAATGAGCTCATTGCCGGTGACAAGGCAAGTGCTGAGTTCAAGGCTGCTGCCCAGAACTGGATCGAGCAGCAGAACGATGCTGACGGCTCCAAGGCTGCCGCCGCCGCTCTGAAGCCTTTCATTGCCGAGGGCGAGAAGGCCGGTTGTCCCGTTTGTGCTCAGTTGAAGGAGCTCGAGCACTATCTGGTTAAGCGCAGCCAGTGGATCATCGGTGGTGACGGTGCTTCTTACGATATCGGCTACGGTGGTCTGGATCACGTTATCGGTTCAGGCGAGGATGTCAACATCTTCGTTATCGATACAGAGGTTTACTCTAACACCGGCGGTCAGGCTTCTAAGGCTACTCCTATCGGTGCCATTGCTCAGTTCGCTGCCAACGGTAAGCGTGCCGGCAAGAAGGACCTGGGTCTGATGCAGGCAACCTATGGCAACGTTTATGTTGCCCAGGTAGCTATGGGTGCCGACCAGAGTCAGTGTCTGAAGGCCTTCCGCGAGGCTGAGGCATGGCACGGACCTTCACTCATCATCGGTTATGCTCCCTGTATCAACCACGGTCTGAAGGCCAAGGGCGGTATGGGTAAGAGCCAGGCTGAGGAGGCTAAGGCTGTTGAGTGCGGTTACTGGCAGCTGTGGCGTAACAATCCTGCTCTGGCCGAAGAGGGTAAGAACCCCTTCCAGCTGGATAGCAAGGAGCCCGACTGGGATAAGTTCCAGGACTTCCTGGAGGGCGAGGTTCGCTTTCTCTCTCTGAAGAAGGCTGCTCCTGCCGAGGCACAGGAACTCTATGACGCATGTAAGGCCGCTGCACAGCGCCGTTACAAGAGCTATGTTCGCAAGACCCAGGAAGACTGGAGCCTGTAATCATACGCTTGTATATATATAAATAAGGTGGGACCTGTTTCGGGTTCCACCTTATTTGTTTTTTATAGCCCTTAGAACCGGGTTGGGTGTGCGGTGTTTCCTTACTTGCTCTCGTTGCCGTATCTGTCTAAGGCGGTGACCTTGAAGTGCAGGCCTAAAAGGGTAGAGGAGAGCAGATTGTATGTGTATTCACATGCAGGTGTTACCATTACGATGTTGGCAGGGTCCGAGGTGTCAACGGGCAGCTGCCTGCCGGCATAGATCACATAGCGGCAGTCGTCAACCGGATTCCATCTGAGGCAACCCGTAGTGGGGCCGGTGCGTTCCTCCCGCACCTCGGGAGCCTCGGGCCGTCTGCTGCTTTCCCATGTCATAGGCGGCAGCAGGGCAGGGTAGGGGTAATAAGCGCTCTTCAGATAATCATACAGGCCCTTGGTATTCTCCGTCAGGAACTGGCTGCGGAAGTAGCATTGTCCCTGCAGTCCCTGATTACGCATATAGCACAGCTCGCGCTGGATAACCCCCAGGTCCCAGTCCTTCTCCCTGGGTGAGAGGAAGTAAATGCCCAGGCCCGGTACGATGGTGCGTCCGTAGGAGTTCTCCTGCCAGTCGGCAGCAAAGGGGAAGAAGTGGTCTCCCTGGAAGTACATCATGGGGCAGAGCATATCCATGATGCCGCCTCGCAGCCATCCCTGCGCATCCTGATAGACCGCGGCATAGGCATTCCATCCCCGCGAGGAGAACCGGCGCATATCCCTGAATTTCCCTACCGGCGAGCAGCTGAGGCGTACCCACGGCTTCAGCGTCTTGACGGCCTGGTGCGCCTTGCTGACGATGCGGGTGATATTATCGCGCCTCCATTCGGCCTTGGACTGTTTGCCGCCATACTTCCTGTAGGTTGTCCCGTCCGGGAAGCTCTCAGCGTTCTCGGGGTATCGGATATAGTCGAAGTGGATGCCGTCCACATCATACCGGCTGACAATCTCCTTGCAGATGCTGACCAGATAGTCGTCCGCTCCGGGCAGTCCGGGGTCCAGGTAATACTGGTCGTTGTGCTTCTTCAGCAGGTTGGGATGCGTCTTCATCAGACTCCTGGGTCCCATCTTGCCGGCATCCTTAGTCTTGAAACAGGGAACGGTCACTACCCATGCGTGCAGCTCCATCCCCCTGCGGTGCGTCTCCTCTATGGCAAATTCCAGCGGGTCATAGCCGGGGTCTTTGCCGAACTGTCCCGTCAGGCACACATCCCACGGTTCTATCCGGCTGGGGTAGATCACGCTGCCTCTGATTCGCGTCTGCATAAATACGGTGTTGATCCTGGCAGCCTTCAACTGGTCCAGAATCCGGCAGAGCTCCTGCTTCTGCTGTTCACGTTTAGCTTCTGATGTGGCTTTGACCCGGGGCCAGTCCAGTCCGCTCAGCGTAGTAAGCCATACGCCGCGTACCTCATATTTTGGGGCGGGGCGGGCCGGAGAGAATAATTCCTGAGCTGCGGAGAACTGTGCCATTACCAGCAGGATGGCAGTAAAGAGAATCTGTTTGTAACTTTTCATGCGGCAAAGGTAATAAATTATGATATAAAAATGAAAAGTGAAAAGATAAAAGTGAGTTTTAATTCAAATTTACAAAATTATAAATGGTAAATTGTCAGTTTGTAAATTAAATTGTATCTTTGCGGTGGATTAGAAAATAAAGGTAAAAAACAGATATGGTGACATTTTGCATTGCATTGGCTTGCCTGGTGCTGGGTTACTTCCTCTACGGAACATTTGTAGAGAAGGTTTTCGGAGTCAACCCCGACCGCAAGACACCATGCTACACACGTCCTGACGGATCCGATTACATTCCCATGCCCACATGGAAGGTTTATACCGTACAGTTCCTGAATATTGCCGGTACCGGTCCTATCTTCGGTGCCATGATGGGCGTCCTGTACGGCCCTGCCGCTTTCCTGTGGATTGTGTTCGGATGTATCCTGGGCGGAGCGATGCATGACTATATGGCCGGTATGATAAGCATCCGGCGGGATGGCATGGGACTTCCAGAGATTATCGGTGATGAGCTGGGCAGTATTTGCCGACTGATAATGCGTGTCGTGACGCTGGTGCTGATGATATGCGTGGGGGCATCCTTTGTGCTGATTCCCGCAGGACTGATGGACCAGCTGACGCTGAGGCTGTTTGATGTGGCCGGTACCAACCTGATATGGACAGTAATCATCCTGGTCTTTTATCTGGCGGTAACGGTATTCTCTATCAATAAGGTTATCGGCACCATCTATCCTGTGTTCGGGGCAGCGTTGCTAATCATGGCTGTGCTTATCGGGGTGGGTATCTTCACGCACGATGGCAATATCCCCGGTATCGCCTCCTCCTTTACCGACCATTATCCTGTTCCCTATACGCCTCTTTTCCCCGGGCTGTTTATCACTATCGCCTGCGGTGCGGTAAGCGGTTTCCATGCTACGCAGAGCCCCATGATGGCCCGTTGTATCAAGAACGAGAAGTACGGTCTGCGCTGCTTCTACGGGGCTATGGTAACCGAGGGCGTCGTAGCCCTGATATGGGCCGCTGCTGCTATGAAGTTTGTGGATATGATGGACATAGCCGGTGCTACTCCTTACGAGAAGCTCTATAATGCGATGACTGCCTGCGGAACGGTGAAGATGAATCCCGGACTGCTGGTTGAGCAGATGTGTAACGACTGGCTGGGTAATGCCGGACTGGTATTGGCTGTGTTAGGTATCGTGGCGGCTCCCATGAGTACCGGCGGCAGCGCTTTCCGTGCGGCCCGTATGATTGTGGCCGACTTCAGCCACTATGACCAGAAGCCCCTTGGCAAGCGTCTCCTGCTCACAGCTCCGTTGTTTGCCGTAGCCATAGTCATGCTGAATGTCAGCAGTTTCAAGGTGTTGTGGCTCTATGTGTCCTGGTTCAATCAGGTGCTGGCTACCTTTACCTTCTTCACCATAGCCCATTTCCTGCGTCATCGTACTGACGGCAAGGGGATTCTTCCCCGGTGGTCGTGGCTCATCGCTTACTTCCCTGCCGTGTTCATGTGCGCCGTAAGTTCCTGTTTCATTCTTATCGATCAGGAGAACGGCTTCGGCCTTGATGCCGAAACGGGTTATGCCATCGGCGGTATATTTACCGCAGTGGTGGCGATATGGTATGTGATAAAGAATAAATAACCAATCAGATAAAATTAATTCTCACCATGATAACATTTACAGTTTCCCTTGTATGTCTGTTGCTGGGCTATCTGATATACGGTACGATTGTGGAGCGTATATTGGGCCCCTCGGATAAAACCAAGATGCCTTGTTACGAGAAGCAGGACGGAGTGGATTTCATGCCCCTGCCTGCCTGGCGTGTTTTTCTCATTCAGTTCCTTAATATCGC
>CACYMI010000117.1:0-4457 GCA_902775385.1 uncultured Bacteroidales bacterium | reverse complement strand
ATCCTCTTCGGCCCTGCCGCCTATCTGTGGATAGTCCTTGGCTGCATTTTTGCCGGAGCTGTCCATGACTACCTGTGCGGTATGATTTGTATCCGTGACGGCGGTGTTTGCCTGCCCGAGATTATCGGTAACGAGCTGGGCCCTACCATGCGCCTGGTGATGCGAATTGGATCCCTGGTGCTTCTGATTCTGGTGGGTGCGGTCTTTGTCACTACGCCGGCCTCGCTGCTTGACAAGATGACTCCCGACAATGGATGGATTTTCTCTAACGGGTTCTGGCTGGCAATCATCTTCCTGTATTTTATCCTTGCCACCCTCTTGCCCATCGATAAGCTTATCGGCAGAATCTACCCTTTGTTCGGATTTGCCCTGCTGCTGATGGCCCTCGGTATCTGCTGGGGAATCTACACGCAGGAGGGTACCCTGCCAGAGCTGACGGATACCCCCTTTGTGTCGCATCATCCTAAGGGACTTCCCATCTTCCCCATGCTTTGTGTCACCATTGCCTGCGGAGCCATAAGTGGTTTCCACGGAACGCAGAGCCCGCTGATGGCACGTTGTCTGACAAGGGAGCGCCTGGGCCGTCCTGTTTTCTACGGTGCTATGATTACCGAGGGTGTTGTCGCACTCATCTGGGCTGCCGCCGCCATCAAGTTTGCCAGCACCCTTCCCGGCGAGGCAGGCGCAACGGCTTATGAGAAACTTGCCTCGATGGGCAATCCTGCCATAGTGGTCAATGAAATCAGTGTGGGATGGATGGGAACCGTCGGCGCGGTGCTTGCTATCCTGGGTGTAGTCGCCGCCCCCATTACCAGCGGTGATACCGCTTTTCGCAGTGCACGCCTTATTGCCGCCGACTTCCTCGGCTACGACCAGAAGAGTATCAGGCATCGCCTGCTGCTCTGTCTGCCGTTCTTTGCTGTTACCACAGCTCTGCTGTTTATTGACTTCACGGTGCTTTGGCGTTACTTTGCGTGGACCAATCAGACCCTTGCCTGCTTTATGCTGTGGGCAGCCGCCGTATGGCTTACCAAGAGGAAACATAATTGCTTCGTCGCACTTCTTCCAGCACTCTTCATGGCTGTGGTCTGTACCAGCTACATCCTCATCGCACCCGAGGGATTCGGCCTGCCGCTTCCTGTCGGTATCGGTGCCGGCGTTGCCCTGATGTCGCTGCAGTGTTTCCATTTTATGAAATACATTTATAATAACGATAAATTCTAAACATTATGAAAAAGAGTCTTTTATTGCTGTTGTTCGCAGTTGTTTCAATGAGCTCATTTGCTCAGTTTGAGAAAGGTACCAAGTATGTGGGCGCATCACTCACAGGCCTGAACATCTCTTACAGTACCGGTGAGAAGTTCGGCTTGGGATTGTCTGTAAACGGCGGATATTTCTTCGCGGATTCCTGGATGGTAACTGCCCGTCTGGGCTATGATCACAAGTGGCAGGAGGGCCCTGATTTCAATGAAGTGGTGTTCGGTGCCGGTGCACGTTATTACTTCCAGTCTAACGGTATTTTCCTGGGTGCCGGTCTGCAGTACCGTCATGTCAGTGCCGACCTGGATTTCCTGCAGGTTCCCCTGGAGGTAGGCTACTGTTACTACCTGAACCAGCATGTCAGCATCGAGCCTGCCATATACTTCGAGCCTTGCCTCAATAAGTTCTCTGACGGTACAAAGGTAGGACTCAAGATTGGTCTTGGATACTATTTCTAAGTCTCTGACTTTATTCTTCCCCCTTCTGGCTGTATCTGCTATGGCACAGCCGAAGGGAGGATCCCCCAACATTATATATATAATGTGTGATGATATGGGGTATGCTGACTTGTCATGCTACGGTCAGCTTCATTTCAGTACTCCCAACATAGACCGGCTGGCATCCCAGGGGATGCGTATGACGTCGGCTTATGCCGGGAGTCCTGTTTCTGCCCCCTCGCGTGCCTGTCTGATGACCGGTCAGCATACGGGGCATACCCATGTGCGCGGCAATAAGGAATATTGGAGCGGACGGGTACAGTACGGTCAAAACACTGACTATGCCGTAGTGGGGCAGGAACCTTATGACCCTGCCGTTCCCATCCTGCCGGAAATCTTCAGGGCTGCCGGCTATCAAACAGGCATGTTCGGCAAGTGGGCCGGCGGTTATGAGGGCAGTGTCTCCACACCCGACAAACGTGGCGTGGAGGAGTTCTACGGCTACATCTGCCAGTTCCAGGCCCATCTGTACTTCCCCAATTTCCTGAACCGGTACAGCACCGCCTTGGGTGATACCTGCGTAGTACGTGAGGTGCTGCGGCAGAATATCCAGCATGCCATGTACGGACCGGACTATAACAACCGACGGCAGTACAGTTCCGACCTGATTCATCAGCGTGCCCTGGCTTGGCTGCGGCGGCAGAGGCAGGACGAGCCCTTCCTGGGTATCTTTACCTACACCCTTCCTCATGCCGAGTTACGTCAGCCTGACGATTCCCTATTACAGTCATTCCGTGGCAAGTTGTTGCCCGAGCGTGAATACCGGGGTGATAATCCGTCGCGCTATAACCCTACGCCCGAGGCGCATGCCCAGTTTGCCGCTATGATTACCCGCCTGGATGCGCAGGTAGGTGAGATTATGCAAGTCCTGGACGAGCAAGGCCTGGCTGATAATACCGTACTGATTTTCACCAGTGACAACGGCCCTCATGAAGAGGGTGGGGCAGACCCCGCCTATTTTAATCATGACGGAAAGTTCCGCGGACTCAAGCGCAGTACTCACGAGGGTGGTATCCGCATCCCCTTTATCGTCCGTTGGCCAGGGCATGTAAAGCCCGGCACCGAGAGTGATTTCCCCTTTGCCTTCTACGATCTCCTTCCTACTTTCTGCGATATAGCCGGGATCCCAACTGTCAACTGTCACCTGTCAACTGTCAACTCTTCAGACGGAATAAGCATCAAGCCCACCTTAACCGGTAAGGGCAGGCAGCATAAGCACGACCATCTGTATTGGGAGTTTCACGAGACGGATATGATAGGCTTACGCCGGGGCGACTGGAAACTGGTTGTACATCACGGAAAGTCCGCCTTGTACAACCTGCGAAAAGATCCGCATGAGGATCACGACCTCTCTGCCAGTCATCCTGCCCTTGTGCGCAAGCTTGTCAGGAAGATTTACCAGGACCATACCGACAGTCCTCTCTTCCCTATAACCTTACCCCCTGAGACTTGAGACTTCCTCTTTCTCCGTTATTTTAGTTCCTTGCAGAAGAATGTAGCGGCCAGCTTCACAGCTCCTTCGGGATTAGGTCCGAAGCCGTGGTCGTATTGGTCCAGCAAGTGCCATTCACTCTTCTTCCATAACTGATGAAAACGCAGGCCGTATGTGTAAGGTACCAGTCGGTCGGCCGTCCCGTGTATGATACAGGCACGTCCCTTGTATCCGGCAGCCGTCTCATAGATGGGCAGCCAGAAAGCACTTGTAATGTATTCGCGCCCCAGATGATGGCCCCATACCTCTACATATTCGGGAGGGTCCAGTGGGTCAGCACCGTCAAAGGATGTGCCCGCAAACGCTCCACGTATGGCATCGTCGCGTATAACACCGGCAGGAGCTAACAGCACTACGCCGCCCCTGAAAGCCTTTTTGCCTAACTTCCCGGCCAGCATAGAGGTGACCACGCCGCCCTGAGAATGTCCGGCTATGCCAATCTTCCCGAATCTGCTGTCCGCTTTTACCCAGTTATAGACGTGCAGGGCATCCTCTATTTCGTTGGGCACAGTCATCCGCTGGAAGTCCCCTTCACTCTCGCCGTGACCGTTGAAGTCAAAGCGGATACTGGCAATACCCTGTTTCTCCAGTTCGTCGGCAATACCGCATAGCAGTCCATTGTTCCGGTTGGCGGTGAATCCGTGGCATAGCATCACTATAGGGCAGTTCTTCGGCATCACGTCAGGCGTCTGTAAATCAGCCACCAGTTTGCCGTGGTCACCCTGGATAAACACTTGCTCCGTACGGGCATTGCAGAAGCTTGCTGTAAACAGGCAAGCTATAATAAGAAGTGAATGTTTCATAATTGTTCATTGTTGTCTGAGTACAAATATAGCACTTTTTCCTGAAAATCAACTTAAATAATTTAAGTTTCGGAAGCAATGCTTCCTTTTTTAGGAGCAAGGAGCAAGGGGAACTTCCGAAAGTTGATTGGGCTGGTTCTTGTATTTCTTTAAGTCTTTTCGATACTGGGTGGTCGGTTGCAGCTTCTTCATCACTCCTCATTCAGAATATCATCGAACATCTCATCAACATTGCTGTAAACCTTATTGCGGTTTTTCCCCGACATAGCCTCCTTAACAGCCGCTTTAGTTACTTCGTTGGGCTCGTCATAAACAACATCCAGCAATACACTTTCCACATAGTTGTTAAGTGTACGGTTCTCACGGGCAGCATTTTGTTTAAGTCTGTCCATAAGGTCGCTTCTT
>CACYMI010000116.1 GCA_902775385.1 uncultured Bacteroidales bacterium | reverse complement strand
TCTGTCGCAGAAGTAGGGCTCAGGGATGTCGCCAATTATAACGAAAGGGTTTCTTAGCGTATCAGTCATGGTCATTCTCTTTATAATTCCGGTACAAAGTTACACTTTATATTTTAATTATGCAAATTGCATTATGCAAATCATATAATCACTTTTTCCTATTCAATGTATTTGTTGTGTCAGTAGGGGCATAAGTCTTAGGAGTAAGATGATATTGGGGCAGATGTATTGCGTTTACACGTGCTTTAGTATTCATTTTCTATTTGTGTAGGAACGATTATTCTATTATCCATCTTTCGATGTTACGTGTTGTACTTGTGAAATCAAATATTTGCCATGTTTTTTTACTTTTCTGAATAAAAAACTCACCTAATGGGATAGGGACGGCGGGTCTTTTCTGATAAAAGCATATTTTGCACCAGTAGAATGATTCACCTCTACTTTCTTTTGTTCATAATATACTTTTATTATAGACTTCCCCTGTTTGTTCAGCTATGGTATCCCAGTTGTAGAGGTGCATATCGTAGTGCTCAGTTCTTTCTCCGGAGCATTTTGCCGCTAACACGTCAGCCAGTTTCTCCGTATTGCCGCATGGGAAATAGCAGTCCCCGTCAAGCCCTATTTCCAGGTTGGCCGGAATGTCACTTGCCACCACCGGAATGTTATATGACATAGCTTCCAGCAACGCTATGGGTAATCCCTCGTGGCTGCTGGGCAGGCAATAGCAGGATGCATGGGTCAGGAGGGAATGTAATTTCTGGCCCTTGATGAATCCTGGCAGCACCACATCATTGTCCCGTGCCATCTTCTTGAGTGCCCTTGAGTAGTCATCCTCAAAGTCCGTATCGCCGGCCAGAACCAGTCTCATGTCCTCTGCAATACGCCCAGACTTCTTAAGTTGCAGGTAAGCCTCCACCAAGTGGTGCAGGTTCTTCTCCGGCACAAAGCGACACATCCCCAGGATGTATTTACCCTCCTCAATGCCCAGTTGGCTGAAATATTCCGGGTAGGAACAAATCTCGGGCTGTGTCACGCCGTTGTATATAAGCGTAACATCTTCTTTTCTGCCGCACTTCTCCGCAATCAGCCTCTTAATGACATCTGAGATGACAATTACCTGATTTGCAAACCTGCATCCCAGTCTTTCGCCCAGTCTCAGCATCATCTTTGCAAACCACCCCCATTTGTCGCGGTCATAGTCAGGGCCGTGATGCGTCATCACAACCTTCAGCCCAAGCAGCCGGGCATACGGAGCCAGTAGGTTTGGCCCGATGGTATGAATATGTATGATATCAGCCTGAAGTGATCTGGCCTTATTGATAGCCCTGAATGTATGTACGATAGCCTCGAATGCCTTCGATTTCGGTGCATCTATGTCCAGGATCTTCACCCCCTTCCACTCCGTCAGGGGTTCCTTCTCTCTGACATAGCTTGTCCTCCGGATGACGGTAATGTCATAGCCCTGTTCTGCTAACCGGGGCAGCAACTGCTCGCAGTGTGTTTCCACACCGCCCATGATGCCCGGAATACCGCGTGTTCCTGTTACAACTACCTTCATATCCTAACTTAGTTCTTTAATGATTTCAATATATCTGTCACGGAAAGTATCCATAGAATACTTCTCCCGGAGCAGATTCTTGCTGTTCTCCCCGAACCGCAGACGCTGGTTCCTGTCCTGTGCCAGCGTCCTGATGTGATCTGCCAGGGCTGCAACATCCTTCTTCTCTGCCATAAAACCGTTCACCCCGTCTTTTACCAGGTACCGGTTGTCCCCCACGTCAGTTGCGATAACCGGCAGATTGGCATTCATCGCCTCCATGATGCTGTTGCTTGTCCCCTCAAACAGTGAGGTGGAAAGGTAAATGTCAGCCCTGTCCAGATAGTCCGGTATGTCATCCGGGTTAATGAGCATCTCTGTAATATCCTCAATGCCCTCTTCCTTCACCCATAACCTGATCTGCTGCTCCAGTTTCCCGAACCCGATGATACAGAAGCGGATATCCCTGCAGGTTTGATAGGCGCGGGCCACACTCCTGATAGCAGTCAGGTAGTCCTTCTGCTCCACAAAGCGTCCTACTGTAATGATGTTGGTCTGTTTCTGCTCCTCCTTCTCCTTATAAGGTTCAATGCCGTCAAAACAGTTGGGTATAACGTGTATTTTCCTCTCGCAGAAACCTTGCCTTACGAAATTCCTTTTTCCCGAGAAGCAGTTGGCAACAGTCAGCGCAGCCATGTGATTGGTAAGGAACCTGTCAACCGCACGTTTCAGCACCGGCAGCTCGGCATTACGCAAGCCGCATACCACCTTAGCCCCCGTCAGCCTGCCGGCCAGGCAAGCATACAGGTTGGCAGCCGTCAGGTATGAAAATACCAGCCCGATGCCGCACTGTCTCATATATGAGCATAAGGCCCTGAACCTATGTATGTACCCGCCCCGGTTGAGGAACAGTTGAATCTCAGGCACCTCATTGATCAGGTCCAGATACTTCTGATGCACCTTAGCCGCATTATAGACAATGAAATGCACGTCATAGTCCTGCGACAGCGCCTTAGCCAGCAATACCGCCTGTTTCTCGGCCCCACCACTGGTGAGGTTCTTTACAAATACAGCTACTGATGTACGTTTCATTTGCTTCCTGTTTCCGGCAATTTCAGCCATTCGCCTATTTTATAGTCCCAAATCTCCGGCTCAAACGGCACATTGCCCGAGAAATGGAAGAAAGTCAGTTCCCCGAAGTATATCTTCCCGTTGATGTCATACAGGTCCACCCGGACGTGACGGAATCCCTTGCTCAGTTCCTCTGCCAGCGCTATCATCTTACTGAACCCCTCGGGCTTCTTAATCTCCTTGGTAGTCCAGGGGTGTCCCTGAACAAAGGGCAGGTGGTTGAAGTCAGGGTCGTAGAAGTCAAATTTCACATCACCCGTGTTACGGTCCGTGGCAATGAAAAGCATTTTGCACTTGCCGTCGAAGCAGAAGAACTTGTAATCTTTCAGCTCCGTTCCCGATTCATCCACCATATACTTCTCGGCAATAATCCGGGGCTTGACGTTCTTGTACGGATATTCACGGTGCTCATAGAAGAAGTTGTGCCTCAGGCTCTTCTCCAACTTCCTGCGCGCCGCTTTCCAGTCCAGTTTCGTCTTGTCCGGGCATACAACCACACCGCCGGAGTCATGAGTAGTCTTCAGCACAAACTGGTTGGGCAGCTTGTCAAAGTCTATTTCATCAAGGCTGTCATAAACCGCCAGGGTAGGGATGATGTACTCATCACCAATCAGCCTGCGTACCATCTCCTTACACTCATATTTATCCACCAGCTGTGTGTATTCCCTGTGTATATCGTGCAATTTCAGCCATTGCAGCTTCTCATTGTAGGTAGTAGGGTTATCCAGGTCCGGAAACTTGCCCATCCCCGAGAAGTACTCCCACCTGATAAAGCTGCGGTCATTCATCCATCTTCCGATTGTCCGGCGCAGGATGACACCAAAAGCCCAATAGGGATCCTTTATTGCCTTATATAATCTGTTCTCCATTTTTCCTTGTCTGATTAAATACCTCTGAAAAGGGATATGAAATCCTCCTTGGATGCCGGATGATACGTCATCCTGCAGTCCTTCAGTTCCGGTGCCTTCTTCATCCCTTCAGCCAGTGCTTCTGTATTTTCTGTCTCAACCAGGATTCCGTTTTCCCCGTCTTTCACTATTCTGTCAATTACAGGGATGCATCTTGTAGCAACAACAGGTTTACCCAAATACATAGCATCTACCAGAGTATTGGGTAATCCCTCGAACCGCGAGGGCATCACCAGGCAGTCCGCATGTTTTATCCAGCGGTACGGATTTCTGTCAAAGCCGATAAAATGAACGGCATCCTGAAGGTTGTGTTCCGTAACGAAACGCTTTATTGATGCGAAGTAAGGATCCTCCTCGTCATACTTTCCTAAAAGGTACAGGTGAGCCTCTGGTTTTTCCCGATGCACAATATCAAATGCCCGGACAAGTAAGTCCTGTCCCTTCTGCGGGGCAAAGCGTGCCGTCCAAATATAGTTGTACTGTTTCCGCTCCTCTGCCGTATAGGGATTAGCAGCCTTGAGACATTCATCTATATATTGGGTATCCATGGGATTCTGCAGGGTTATCACCTTCTCGGCCGGCAATCCGGTAAAGGCTATTATCTCTTTGCGCATCTCCTCTTGTTGGGCAATCACCTTGTCAGCCCATTTGTAGGTAAGGCGCACCAGTAAGACGTTTCTTTTGAGAATCGCTCGGCTCAGGTCAATGTTGTTGCGGACAATTACCTTATTCCCGCAGCACTTGGAAATCAGAATCAGGCGGGCGTTCAGGTATAACATTGAACTGAATACAATGTCAGGTCTTTCCTTGCGGACCATATTCCAGATTCTGAAGATTCCTCCCTGCCATATCCTTCTTATTCTGATAAGGCTTACAGGATACTCCTGGGGGATAAACTTTACAATATCTCCTAAGGTCTTGCCCACGATGACGAACTTCACCTCAAACTCATCCCTGGGCAACATCTTTCCGATGGCTATAGTCATACGTTCCGCCCCGCCTACCGTAGGAGGCAGAAAGAAGAGTACTTTATTTTTGTTTTGTCTTGACATATGTTACAAACTGATGATAATACAACTACTTTCCGGTTTGAACGGGGAAAAGATCAGTTGTTATCTTTTTTGATATAATATGAATCTTCTTTGCTATAAATATTCCCAGAACTATAACGGCAGCATAATCCAGATAATGTCCGATGAAAACCGGTGAAGAGAAATATGACGGTATCAATGCACCCAGAATGAGTTTGAGTGTAATGTTTGTCAGATAGGATTCAAGGGAGATTTCGCCAAGGAACTTAAGACCGTTGTCAATCCTTGTGTTTTCCAATAGTTTAATCAGAATAATAAGGAAATACAATATGGTTGGAATGATAAGCCATAAGCACTTCCATACACCTATGGAAACTGACATTATAATACCGGACAGGCTGAAAAGCAGTATTTGTGATGGCGGGATTTGCTTGCCGTTCTTGCAACTGCTTCCTATGGTTATTCCCAATATAAAACTGGGGACTCTGTTAAATGCCCATTGCATATTATACAATATGCTGTCCGAAGAGTGGTCATTAACTGGAATATTGCACAGAATCGTCAACGCCACGATTATCCCTGCTGCAATCACCCATTTATTATCAGTAGAAAGAGTCTTGTATAAAACGGGTGCCGCAAGATATAGTACAAGTATTATTGATACAAACCATGCCCCCCGATGGAATAACCAATACTCAAGAGTACTCAGACATAGTAAGCTGTCGCTTAATGAATACTTTCCTAATAAAACGAAAACCAAGCAGTATGGTACATAAACAATATAATAAGGTGTTAGGATTCGATAAAACCTCTTTTTATAATAAGAGGTAAAACCATCCTTTTTGCTTAAATCGTATTTGTTTAATGAATAGTAGGCCCC
>CACYMI010000115.1 GCA_902775385.1 uncultured Bacteroidales bacterium | reverse complement strand
GTCCTTCATGACAGGAACCACCAGTACCGTTACATACTGGTCATCGCCATTGCGGTCGAAGCGGGGGATGTAGAATCCCTCGTCACGTGTCTGGCCCACCAGGTTCTTTACGCCGTCCATTGTCTGGGTATAGATATCAAAGTGGTCAAAATCGCGGTTCCAGTCATATTTCCATGTTACACGGATATCACCACGCTCCTCGCCCAGCACGCTGGTTGTGGCCAGGTCGCGTACCTCTACACCAAATTGAACTTGAAACTGCTCACCCTGGCAGCTGCCTTGATATTGAAGGCCAGCATATAGACGGTCTTGCCGTTCAGGGAAGACAGGTCGAAGTCGGCTACCGTCCAGTCGCCTACGGTTGTAGTGGCAGGCTGGAGGGTCACATCCGGCGTAACAGAACTCTGGGTAGAAAGCTGAGCCTCGATGCTGACGGCATTAGCGGTCTTATAGACAATGCGGAAGATACCGCCTGCCGTAACAGGAATTTGTGTCTTATACAGACGGACCAGATGATCGCCTGCCGTGAGCGTTCCGGAGAACAGGAAACTGGATCCTGAGTTGAAGGCGTTGTCCCAGTCGATGGATACCGAGAGTGTGGACTTATTCTCGATCCACCAGCGCCAGGTAGGCAGGATGCTCTGCATACCGGAGTGATACCAGTCAGCAGTCCCTTCCTTCTTTCCCTGTACAAAGCGGTGCTTACCGTTGCCCACGCCCATATCGCTGGCAAAAGGCATCCCGGTAATGACCGAGCGTTCCAGCACTCGGCTGGATACACCGGGAAAGCCGCTGGCAGAGGGATTGGTAGGGTCTGAGTTGCGGTTTACCCACATATCCTCATCATTCTCGAAGACCGTCTTGCCTATCGGATAGGCAGTAGTACCATGACAGTCGCTGGCCGACTTGAAAGCCTTCTTGGCGGGGTCCTCCCAAATCTTGGTTTCGGGGCAGAAGAGGTCCAGCGAACCCACATGCCCCGTAGTAGGCATTGCGCTGTTCAGCGCATTGGTCCATCCCAGATGGCCCGACTGCGCCAGCTCTACACCGGCATAGATCTTGGAGAAGGTCTGCGCCTCGGTGCAGTTCAACTGCGAAGCATAGCCTGTATAGCTGCCTACGGCACCATACTCCAGGAACTGCGATGTATTGATGTGCGTTTTCAGCAGTCCTACATTGGGTGAGCGTGAGGCATTATACCATTGCAGCTCCATCTGCGTATTGGGGTCGTCGGCCATAGCAGCGGCATAGAAATCACGGAAGAAGCCCTCCCATTCCGACTGCGATCCGCCGCCCGTCTCCTCGTTGATAAACCAACCGTCGAACCCGTAGTATTTAGCCATCTCGTACAGTTTGACAGCCATCACATACTTACCGTTCTCCTGCACCAGCATCTCACGGACCCAGGCCTGAGTGCCGCCGAAGGCTGCCGGGGGGAAGAAGATATTGCCCAGCGACTTCACACCGCTCTGGTGTGCCGCGTCAGTAGAACTGGCTGGGGGAATATTGATGATACCCTCAGAGGCCGCACCTGCCCAATATACCAACTTGTCCATGTACTGCCAGTAAGTAGGCTGGTAGCCCAGGAAGTTGTTCAGCTCACCCTGCGAGGGGCAGAGCGAACAGGTGGGATAGAGAATCGTGGAGTTACAAATCTCACCATCGTAGAACTGGGTGGAATTGGCCTTCATGAGCGCCGGCTCCCTGAATCGCTTCTGCAAGGGGACCTTTGCAACGTTGAACGCATCATCGGGATTGGAACCGGGTGTCCAGTTCTTAATGTCCTCGGGATGGCAGCATACATTCAGGGGCTGCTGACAGAAGGCCACGGAGGCTGTCATCAGGAATGCTGCAAAAGAAAAGAGTTTCTTTAAGTTAAGCATGTCGTTTGTTTTTTTGTTTAATGTTATTAGGTTATCTTGTTTTTTCCGTTGAGACCGGAAGGTTCCGGAAGCTCATTTATTATCTGAAGTTATTGTACGTCTTGCGGTTGCCGCTGTCATCATTGGTATCGTCCACATCCCACCATAGACGGGTACTTTGGGTATTCTTCTCCTGAAGCGCGGCATTGGAGGTAAAGTACTGGTTGGCACTCTCGCTATTGGGATAGAGGATACGCTTGATAAGGTGGCGGTCCAGAACGGGATCGCCCGAGGTGTTGGTGACAACGCCCGTCTCCACGTTATACATTCCCTCCAGGGCAGGATAGTCAGTACGGCGGAAGTCAGCCCATCCCTCATTTCCGTTAGGGAATACAGCCATCCACTTATGGGTAATCAGCGCCTCCAGGATGCGTTCCCTGTCGCCACTCTGGAAGGTATTGTCATTGAGGCAAACCACTCCATTGATGTATGACTGAGCCTCATCGGCACTTACCTGATAGTGGTCCATAGAGGCCTGAATTCCGGCACGCACATAGTCCTCCACACTCATATCCAGCCCCTCGCCCTTCCATTCGCGCAGCACAGCCTCGGCCTTCAGGAACAGACTTTCGGCATAACCGAGCCATACATGCGGACGGGAATAGTTGAAGTAGTAGTCGGGGTTCAGTTCCTTCGACTCGGGCTTGGGCTGTGTCTTCGTCAGACTGTAATTAAGAACCGACATTGAGACGGCATCGTCCTGAGCATTCCTATGGCATCCCACATAGTCCTCGCGCTGCGAATCCTCGCCGGAGGCTATGGTGCTGGAGGTCATGCCGGCACGGTACCAGCACTTCAGACAACGCGGGTCGATGGTCTTAGTAACACTACTGGTACGTCCCGTCTTGATAGTATATTGGGCACCGCCCGTTGACAGGTTACGGTAGAACTGCTCCATATCCCAGGACAGCACATACTCACCGCCGTAGGCCACGGAGCACATGGCCATTCCGTTCTCATCACCACCGGAATCCTCACCGCCTATGCTTGCAGAGGCGTACTTGGGAACCGTTTGCATATTGTCATCATTGGAACGCATCAGGCCGTACTTGTTATTAAGGGCAGCCTCGCCTTCCTTCCTCGCCCTCTCGGGATCGACATTGGATATACGCAATGCCATACGCAAACGAAGCGTATTGGCAAAACGCAGCCACTTGTAGTCATCGCCAAAGTAGCAGATATCACCGTCCGTTATGTTGTACTGGCTCTTGTCCTCGGGATTGATGGAGTCAACAGCCTGTTCCAGCATGCGGAACATACAGTCATAGATTTCCTCCTGGGTATTGTAGCTGACATTATTCTCCTCGGGTATCCTGGCCTGAACGTACTCCTTGCAGGGCATATCGCCATAGGTATCGGTATTGGCTAGCAGGGCAAAAGCCATATAGATTCGTATCTTGTAGAACATATTGCGGTAATGCTCAGGAGCATTATTGAACTTCAGGGCCCGGAGCATATTGCGGTACTCCGTACAGCGGGAATTGTAGAAGTCCTCCCAACGGTAGGCCGACCATCCGTCAGTATATCCGTAACGGGGTGAGCCGTTCATATGCTTGGGCTGGTTATAGGCTCCGTAGCCCGAGTATACATCGTGTGTAAGATTGGTGGCACGCTGGTACTGCGAATAGTAGCACTGGTATAGGAAGGAACGGAAATCATTGGGAACAGAGCTGATATATTCCTTCCAGTAAGCAGAATCCTCGGCCGAAACCTGATAGTTCAGATTGATGTCGGCGTATGGACTTTCATCGTCACCTGGGGTTATATCGGAATTTCCGCTACCGGTATTTCCTTCCAGCTCATACGGGTTATGACTCATCTCCGTAAGATCATAGCAGGAGGAGAAGAGGAAGGCTCCCATAAGTCCTCCGCAGAGAGAGACCTTCAAAAGAGAATACCTTACCTTATTATATATATAATGTGTCATGATTGTTTATAGATTGGATAATGAATTGTTGTTTCTTACCTTAAAAACCCAGGTTTACCGTCAGACCGTATGTTCTGGCATAGGGTACCGCCAGGAAGTCGAGTGCCTGAGAGAACATTGTGGTGTCATAGCCTCCCTCAGGATTTCCGGGTGTATTCTTCATCAGGAAGCAGAGGTTACGTGCCACGAAAGAGAGGCGCAGCGAACTGAGGTGTGTACGGCGAAGCATCTTCTGAGGGAAATCATAGCCGACAGACAGCTCCTTCAGCTTGATATACGAGGCATCATGCACAAACTCCTCGGCAAAGCCCTGTTCCGAGGAATAGAGACCAATGGTATTGTAATAGCTCTGAGCCGTAACGGGGATATCGTTAATGCTTCCGTCAGCCTTTACGCCCGGAACTGTCATGTAGTAATCTGTTACACCGCCAATCGTCTGCAGCGTGCCGCGGTTAAGGGTACGCTCTGAGGTACCCACCATCGTAGCCATACCCTCGGATACGCTCACGATGTCGCCGCCAATCTTCATATCCAGCATGGCGGAGAGGATAATACCCTTATAGTTGAACGTAGGCATAAGGGACATCAGCACCTTAGGCTGTATGTTGCCGATGGGGTGATCCAGCTGCCACTGCTCCTTGTTTCCGTTACCAGTCTCGGGCTGAGGCTGTCCGCTGGCATTCACAATGACATTACCCCGGGCGTCGCGCTTCATTAGGTTATTGGCATAGATATCGCCCAGTTTGCCACCTGTAACGGCACCTACCTTTACAGGCATGAACATGTCTCCGGCCAAATAAATATGGTTTACACCGTCAGCCAACTCGGCAACGGTACTGACGTTATGAGCCAGGTTCATATTCAGGTTGAAGGTGAAATCCTTCGTCTTTACCGGTGTAGTGTATAGCGTAAACTCTATACCCTTGTTAATTACCTTTCCGGCATTTACCCATTGCTGGCTCCAGGGCGACGAGGCATCCACCAGCATCGCCTGGTTTCTGGTACTGTTATAATAATAGGTGAAGTCAAAGCCGAGGCGGTTCTGCAGGAACTTCATATCCAACCCCAGCTCGTATGAAGTCTTTATCTCAGGCTTCAGGTCGCTGTTCATCCTGATAGTCTGAACCGTTGACTGTCTGACACCATTTGAGAAACTGTACTGCAAGGTGTTGTACAGGTTATAGGGATCAGGGTCCTTACCTACCTGGGCAACAGAAAATCGCAGCTTGGAGAAGGTAACCCACTTAGGAAGCGGCCTGTTCACTGAACGCATGAAGTCAGAGAAAACATAGCTCACGGATGCAGACGGATAGAAGAAAGAACGGTTGCTGGAAGGCAGCGTTGAGGACCAGTCGTTACGTGCCGTAAGGTCCAGGGCAAGGTATTCCCTGAAGGCTATCTGTGCCGAGGCGAAGATGGAGTACATAGCGCGGTCACTGCCTGAGTCACGGGCGCTGTTAAGCCTTTCGCCCGTATTGAACAGCCACTTGTCCTTCTGCAGCATATTCTGAACCGATACTCCCAACAGTTCATACTTCTGATACATGATATTACCGCCCAGTGTATAGCCCAGACGCCAGTTGTCATTTATCAGATGATCACCCAGGAACATAGCAGATATATTGTGCTCGAAGTGATTGGTCTCACCCCTGTACATACTGTCCTCGGTAAGTTTCTGCTGCCAGGTGGCTTCACCGACAGTTATGGCCTGGTCAGCCAGGCTCAGGTTGGTCTCCTGGATTCGTGTGCGGTAATAGTCAAAAGCGTATTTGGTCTGGAACTTCAGCCAGCTCCTGATATCCAGATTGGCAGAGAAATAGCCGAAGGCTCTCAAGCGTTCGTCCGAGTTCTGCAGTTGGTGACGAATGTAATAGGGATTGCTGTAATGCTGGTTGGGACCGAACCAATTCTGATGAGGACGCTCATCTGTACTGTACTGCGCCAGGTCCTCCAGGCGGATATTGGCCGGAATAAGCAAGAGCTGACCGACCTCACCCCCCAGGCCCGTCTGCGGACGGTTCTCGGCTTTTGTGCGCGAGAGGGACAGCTTGGCATCCACCGAGAACCAGTCCGTCAGCTTCTGCCCGGCATTCAGGTCGATGTTCATCTTGTTCAGTCCCTCATCCTTGAACATACCCCTGTTATCATTATAGCCGAAGGAGAGGCGGAAGTGCGAATT
>CACYMI010000114.1 GCA_902775385.1 uncultured Bacteroidales bacterium | reverse complement strand
GCTGCTGCCTACCGAGTGCAGCAGCAGGTAGTCAATGTAATCCGTCTTCAGATACTTCAGACTGTTCTCAAACATCTGCTTACCGGCCTCCAGGCTGTACTGCTGCGGACTGAAGTTGGACAGCTTGGTGGCCAGGAAATACTGGTCCCTGCGGTAGCCGCTCTTCTCCAGGGCGATACCCAGGGAGGCTTCGCTCTCGCCCCTGCAGTAGGCTGGCGATGTGTCGAAGTAGTTTACGCCGTGATCCAGCGCATACTTGCACAGGCGGTTGCACTGTTCCTGGTCTATGGTATCGCCGTTTACATTCTCCTGCGTACGGGCGCTGGTGTTCTTGACGGTAGGCAGTCGCATCCATCCGTATCCCAGGATGCTTACCTTCTCATTGGTCTTAGGGTTCACCCTGTAGGTCATCTTGTCCGTAGGAACCTTACCCGTATGGTGTCCCATATAATCTATCTTTCCGTTGCTGTCGGCTCCTCCGGCACCACAACTTGCCAAAGCCGTAGTTGCTGCCACAGTACCCGTAACCTTCAGGAAATCTCGTCTGTTATATTGTTTCATATTCATTAAATTTAACCCCCTCCCTTCCTCCCCGAGGGGAGGAGTATAGATTAGGGTTATTTTTACTTTTTATTCTAACGTGTTTTAAAAATCCCTCCCCCTCGGGGGAGACGAAGGGGGGTTAAATCTCCCTATGCACCTCATGTCCCTCCACATAGATGGCGCTGAAGGGACGTGACGGACAGAGGTTCTCACAGGCACCGCAGCCGATACACCTTTCCTCGTTCACCACGGGAATCATCAGCAAGCGCTCGCGCGGAACCTCCTGATTGTCTGCATCCAGCCAGCGGCCTCCGTCCTGATGAACACCAGACTGCAGGGGAACCATCTGGATGGCTTGAGCGGGACAATGGCGGGCACAGTTGCCGCAGGGGATGCCGTCGGCTACGGGCACACAGTTGTCCTTCAGCCATACGGCATGACCCACCTGTATGGCCGTCTTCTGCTCCTTGGTAATAGGCTTTATGGCTCCTGTGGGGCAGACGTTGCTGCAGCGGGTACATTCCGGGCGGCAGTATCCGCGCTCGTAGCTTACCTCGGGCTGCATGAAGCGGTCCAGGTTGTTGCTGGGGCGCAGGACATCATTGGGACAACTGTTTATACACAGCTGGCACGAGGTGCAATGCTCTGACAGATTCCTGATAGAGAGTGATCCCGGAGGAGTAATCAGTTTGTCGCGATGAGGCTTCTTCTTGTCCTCAATCCGGGCCAGTCCGCCGTCAGTGGTCTTCTCCTGAGCCTTCAGCAGGGATGTTCCGGCCAACAGGGCCATACCTGTCAGCACGGCACGGCGGTCAACCCCCTCCGAACCTCCCCGTGGGGAGGCTTTTTCCTCTTTTGCCTGTTGGCTTGGCTCTTCCCCTCGGGGGAGAGTGGAGAGGGGTAGGCCGAAGCTTAGGGCACCGAACTTACATTCCTCCAGGCAGTCGCCGCAAACCACGCAGCGCGAGTAGTCAATGGTATGGTTTTTGAGGTCGATGCAGGCCGACTTGCAGTTTCGCTCGCACTTGCGGCAGTTCTTGCAGGCCTCGGCATTTATCACCATCTTCAGGCGTGAGTGTCTGGACAGTATGCCCAGGAAGGTTCCCACGGGGCAGATGGTGTTGCACCAGGTACGTCCGCCCCTCCAGGCCAGAATGCCTATGATAATCCACGCTGCCAGGGCGGCAATAAGGGCAGGCAGGCTCTTCAGCCATACATCCACCTGGTAGAAGGCGTAGCTGTCATAATGCTCGGCTATCATAGCCAGGCCGTTGTTGGCCAGTTTATAGAGCGGAGAGAATACCGTTCCCACAATTCTGCCGTAGGTACTGTAGGGGGCTATCAGACCTACCACCCAGGCCAGGTTGGTAGCCAGCAGGAATCCCGTAAGCGTCAGGATTACGGCTCTTAAGATGCCTTTCTCCTCAGAGTAGCTGTACTTGTTCTTCTTCTTACGGAACCAGGCGATAACATCCTGCATCACACCCAAGGGGCAGATGACGGAGCAGTAGATACGGCCGAACAGCAACGTCAGGGCCGCAATAAAGAGCAGGGCTCCGATATTCATGGCCACAAGGGCAGGCAGGAACTGAATCTTGGCCATCCATCCCAGATACACACGAGCCGTACCGGTAAAGTCCAGCAGCAGCCACGTTATCAGCACCCAGAAGATGAGGGCCAGCGTTATTCTTATTTTTCTAAGCATAAATTATGTTGTTATGGTTATAAATATGGCGCAAATCTAATCATTATTTTTGATTATAGAGAAATAAGTATATATTATTTTTGTGGTATGATACCAAAAACTGATTAGAGTCTGCCAATCCTCATTCTTCACTCTTCATTCTTCACTCTTCACTTTTAAAGGTGTCCAGTTCTTGAGGAAGCGGAGCACTTTCTCCTGGCTGTATGCCTGTCCTTCCTCCAGGAAACTGGAGTCCTGGATATGCAGTACCCGCCCTTCTGTATCCAACACCACGAAAACGGGGAATCCGAAGCGAGCGGGATTGTTCAGCCTGCGCAGCATAGGCTTAGCCTTCGCCTCAGCCTCCTTGTTGCGGGGGTTATAGTTAACGTGTATATACTCAAAGTTCTCCCCTATAAGAGTGCTGATGGTGGAATCTTTGGTAATAAAGTCGGCAAACCGCAGACACCAGGGGCACCAGTTGCCTCCCACCTGACAGATGACAAACTTATCCTCCTGCCTGGCCTTGGCGACGGCAACGTCAATCTGCTCCATAGGGTCAATCTCCTCGTTATACACTTTCCTCATCTCAGACTGCCCTTTTGCCGTCATGGCAAATGCTATCAGCATGGCAGATGTCAGGATTCTTATGGTTCTCATATTCAATTAAGTTTAGTGGTGATAATATTTATGCTGAAGGGCGGCACATCGAAGGTAAGCTTCCTGCCCTCATCCGCTATCTGAACCTTGGCTGGGCGGGGTACGATATTATCGGGGTACTGCATGGTATTCTCGTCCTCGCCGCTCAGACCGTAGAGTCTTACCATTTCGCTCTCCCCGGCAGTGCCGCCAGATAGGTTAAGGGTTCCGGTGGTACCTGAGGCGCACAGGTTCACAATCTTGGTATAGAGGATTCCTGTCTTCTCGTCCAGGGTGCTGTTGGCGTAAACGCCGTGCATCCGGGTGTTTTTCTTCCGGCCTTCGTAAACAATCTTTCCGTCCACCCGGCCCACAATGCGGTTCCCGTCCACATCTATCCGGATATCGTACCAGCGTCCGGTTTCGTAATGGTCGTTCCTGGCTCCTTCCTGCGTATTACGACCGCCATCGTATGTGGTCTCAACAGATGTCCTGCTGTTTCCCCAACCGCCCAGGTTGAGCCAGTCGAAGTTCTTTTCGTCCACGTAGTTGAAGACAATCATGAAGCCTTCTGCGCCCTGTTCTTTCCGGGCCTGAACTTCATATGTATATCGCTTGGCACTGACGGATACGGGGCTAATGCACATACACTCTTCCGCGGTGGTAGTCTGGTGCAGAATGCCGTCGGCATCCGTTTCCCATACCCCCTTGTGCGGATGGTGAGGGTCCCGCTTCCAGTCCTTCATAGCCTCAAGGGGAATGTCTGTCCCCCCCACCGTCAGCCGGGCATTGCGATAGCTGGCCATCGTCTTCCAGGTGGCTACGCCAACGCTAACGGGTTTATCGTTTACCATCTCCTGCTCGGGGATGTTCCATTGCAGACTGCTCTTCACCACACGGTTTCCGATGTGGCTGGGGAACAGTTGCTGCACCCAGTAGCTGGGCGTCCCGAAGGACTGGTGGCAGTTGAAACGGATCATATCCGGTCGCCATTGGACGCTGTTCTCGTTCACGAAGATGGGGGCATAGCTGCTCATGCGGACAATATCGGCATTATTCTCCATTCCCATCATGAAGACGGCCTCGCCCATGGCAGCATTCATGTTGCCTGTGGTGCCGTAGCCTTGGGTTACGGCATATTCACCGGGATAAATGGCAGGCCCCTGACGGTTATACTTGTCAAAGCGGTTATACTGACTGACAAACCACTGGGGTGTACGGTAGTAATGCTCATCCACGATATCCACGGGGTGGCTGTTCCTCCACCTGGGGGTGTCGGTACCCCAGGATTCCACATTTCCTATACACAGTACCTCTGGGAAACGTGCTTTAATGGCATCATAGAACATACGGTAGCGTTCAGGGTAATGGTCGCTCTGGTCGCTGTTGTCCTCCATGTGCCAGTTGTAGTTCTCGTTACCTATTTCTATATAAGCGATATTGAAGGGCTCTGGATGCCCGTTTGCGGCTCTCATCTTACCGTAATGACTGGTAACGGGGCCGTTGGCATATTCCAGGGCTCCCAGACATTCGTCAATCCAGGGCTGCAGGCTGTCAAGCGGTGTACAGCCTCCGTGCCAGATACCTATATTAACCACATAGAGCGGCTTGGCGTTCAGATCCTCGCATAGCTGCAGGAACTCATGAAATCCTAGTCCGTCGGTAGTGGGGTAGCCCCAGTTGGCATTCATGTGTCCGGGCCTCCGTTCAATAGGTCCTATGGTACGTTCCCAATGGTAGGCGTTCTCGGGCTTGATGTTACCCTCCACATAGCAGCCTCCCGGAAAGCGCATGAAGGCAGGATGCAGGGCCTGCAGTTTCTCAGCCAGGTCTATTCGGCAGCCGTTCTCGCGGCCCTTGAAGGTGGGCGGGAACAGGCTTACCACATCCAGCAGAACGGTGCATTTCCCTTCGAGCCACAGGTGGAAGACTGCCTCCGGACAGGACTTTCCGGCCACGATGGTTGTCTCAATCTTCTGCCAGCCTTTCTTCAGTTTCTGTTTGATAACTGTCTCGCCTAAGATCTTTCCATCCTTGCTTTTAAGGGAAGCGCGTATGGGAATCTCTCCCCCTCGGGGGAGTTGGACGGGGGCTAACCAGAACGACAGTTTATACTGCGTACCTGCCACCGAGTTGATTCCCCAGTAGCCTGGGTTGCTGATGCCGCCGCCGGCCTCGCCGGTCTCAACCTTCAGGGCATGTTTCTGCTTTTCGTTGAGCAACCCCTCTGATACTGCTGTGCAGGCGGCGCTGCCTTCACGTTTCCAGATGCTGAGTATCTTATAACCCTCGCCCTGATTGAATTGCTCGAACGAGCGGTTCCTGATCAGTTCGGCATACAGACCACCGTCAGAGGCGAAATTGATATCCTCATAGAATATTCCGTAAAGGGTAGGACTGATTTCTATGCCCTTCTGTGCTACATCCACATCGATATTCACCTGTGCCCGGGTGCTCAGGTTGCATGCGGTGATAAAGCAGGCCAGTAAAGTGATTCCGGTTTTCATAAATGTATTAAATGACAGTATTTATCAAGTCCAAAATTACATGTTTCTTGCCAATTCGCAAAAAAATGTTATGATTTTAAGTTGTATTTGTGTTTGAATTTTTCTAATTTTGCATGCGTTCAATGCGAATTCATGCCTAATGAGTCACTTAAGAGCCAATAATTAATCTAAAACAAACATATAAGCAATGAAGGAAAAACTTACACAACTGACAACCTCTGTCTCGCTGACGCAGGTGGGTATGGCTATGATGCTATTGCTGATTCCCGCTGTCCGCAGTACGGCTCAGGTGAATGCAATTCCACAGAATTTAACCGAAGAAACACAGAAGAGGAAAATCACCGGCCAGGTGCTGGACGATCAGGGCGAGCCCCTGATAGGTGCTGATAGGTGCTACGGTCTCAGTAAAGGGTGGTACGGAGAAAGTGCTGACCGACCTGGACGGAAACTTTACCCTTCAGACGGCCGTAAGCCGGCCTGTAATAGTAGTATCCTATGTAGGATACCAGACCAGGGAGATTGACTCCCAGGGCAAGGATGTAATCAATATTACATTGTCAGAAAGTACTGAACAGTTGCAGGAAGTGGTGGTGACGGCTCTTGGCATCAAGCGAGAGAAGAAGATGCTGGGCTATGCCGTCCAGGACCTGAAGAGCGAACAGCTGAACGTGACGGGCGATCCGTCCGTTACCTCGGCCCTTTCCGGTAAGATT
>CACYMI010000113.1 GCA_902775385.1 uncultured Bacteroidales bacterium | reverse complement strand
TGGCTGTCCGTGTACACATCCGCCATCTCTGTAATGATGCTGGGGTAGAAGTCATCTTCCCTGCTGCAGGATGACGTACAGATACCCAGGCAGATGAGAACCGATATAAGCAGGGAAAGATGTTTCATGACTGTAGAGCTTTCAGTTTGTTGAATACAGGGTTGGCATACATGGTAAGCAGCCGTTCACGCAGGAACGCCTCGTCCTTGTTCTCTATCTCTATCTTATCCAAACGCTGTTGCAGGTAATCCATGAACCGTTTTTTTTCTTCCTCCGTGTATTGAGCCGCAAACTCAGCGGTGCCGTGCAGCATATCGGCAGCCACATAGTTGCCGGGGAACAGCTTGTATCCGGCATGAATCTGCAGATCTATGCGGTGAGCCAGTTCCGTAAAGAACTCGTTACGCGGCAGATTATTCAGTTCATCCAACCATGTGTTGATGCAGGGAGCCGCCTCGTAATGGATGCTACCCTTGAATCCCCAGATACCCTCACGCATATTCTTCTCGTCATCCGCCTTACTTTTCTTAAAGCCGGGGACATCGCGTTTCTGCTGGAACTCAGCCGCCTTCAGATAGTCGCAGGGGTCATATTCGTAGCTGATGGTCAGCGGCACAATGTTCAGGTCACGCAGTTGGTCAGCGGGATTCTCGCTCTCAGAACCCATTGCCAGCATCTTCAGCACACTCTCCTGAGTCGTATCGCTGCTGTCCTTGGCCCTGCCTTCACGCTGTGCAATCCAGATGTTCTCATGCTTCTCGTTTACCGCATGGTGAATATACCGGCTCATCAGCATGCTGCTCTTCAGCAAGTCCTTCGATCCCAGCCCCCGGCGTACCGTAAAGGCCTTGTTCAGCTTCACCAGTTTCTCAATCCAGGGATAGATGAGCAGGTTGTCACCAATGGCAATCTCGCAGGTAGTGGGGAACTTGTGCTTATGAAGCAGATAATCCAGAATGGCACTGTCCAGTACGATGTCCCGGTGGTTGCTCATAAAGGTGTAGCGTTCCTTTCCGGCCGTAATCCTGCTGTGCTCAAAGGTCGCCCCGTTACTGCATTTGCGCAGAATGTACTTGACAACGGGCTTCATGAAGCGCAACTGAAAGTCCAGTGTGCTGTGCACACCGATGAAGGCCATGCGGATAACTCCGTTCCTGAGCCACTTAGGCAGCCAGGGAAGCAGCGTCTTCAGCTGGGCGTTCATCAGGCGGTCATGCAACAACTCGTTTACTACGCCAGGAATCTCATCGTCATTATACGGACGTATTGCGTCAAATTCGCTTGTCATTTGTATTTATTCAGTTTAGAGTTTAGTGTTTAGTGTTTAGAGTCAGTATTTTAGTTTAGAGTTTAATCAGTTTATTATTTCATTATTTCATACTATCTACTATCCACTTTTTAAACTGTCTCTCAACTCTACACTCTCAACTATCAACTCTTAATTCTCAATTATATCCGTCAACACATCCTTGATGTCCAGACCGGCGGCACGAACCTGCTGGGGAATGAAACTGGTAGCCGTCATCCCCGGAGTGGTATTGATCTCCAGCATATTGATCTTGTCACCCTCCGTGATGATGTAATCCACACGGATGATGCCGTGGCAGCCTAAGATGTCATATATCATTGACGTCAGCTTCTGCACCCTCTCAGTCAGGTGCTGGCTGATGCGGGCGGGAGTAATCTCGTCCACCTGACCGTTGTACTTGGCATCGTAATCGAAGAACTCGTTTGTTGTTACCACCTCTGTGATAGGGAATACCACGCTGTTCTTCTTCGTCTTATAGCAGCCGCAGGTAATCTCTGTTCCCTTCATGAAAGCCTCAACCATCACATCCTCGCCCTCCTTCAGCGCCAGGTCAATGGCGGGCCGCAGGGCTTCAGGTGTCTTCACCTTGGTGGTGCCGAAGGAAGAACCGCCGCGAGCAGGCTTTACGAAGCAGGGCAGACCTATGCGGTCCAGAATCTCCTGATCGCTTACCTCATGGTCATGTCCGATCTTCACCACCAGGCTGTCGGCAACAGAAACACCCAAGCCTCGCATATAGTTGTTCAGTACGAACTTGTCGTAGGTCATCGCCTCGACGAGTACGTTACAGGTACTGTAGGGCATCCCTATCAAATCCAGGTATCCCTGCAGAATTCCGTTCTCGCCCGGAGCACCGTGAATGGTGATGTAGCAATAGTCGGGACGGATACGCTCGCCCTTCTCATTCAGGAACGAGAAGTCGTTACGGTCAACGGGGGTGCGCTTCTCTTCCTCACCAAGGAGCGCCTCCCATTTCATGGCATGCACCTCTACCTTATATATAATATAGCGCTCCTTGTCCAGGAACGATGCTATTCCTGCAGCGCTGCGCATACTTACATCATGTTCGGAGGAATCACCTCCGCAGATTATTGCAACAATCTTTTTCATATCTTCTTTCTCCATTTATCTAATAGGGCTGTCATGTCCTCGGGCAGCTCCGAATCGAAAAACATTTCTTTTCCTGTGGTGGGATGAACGAATCCCAATGTCTTGGCATGCAGCGCCTGACGGGGGCAGACGGTCATGCAGTTGTGGATGAACGCCTTGTACGAGGCTGTGAGCTCGCCACGCAGAATCTGGTCACCGCCGTATCGCTCATCTGCAAAGAGGGGATGACCTAGGTGCCGCATGTGGGCACGTATCTGATGGGTGCGTCCTGTTTCCAGCCGGCATTCCACCAATGTTACGGCCCCAAAGCGCTCCAAGACGTGATAGTGCGTGATGGCAGGCTTGCCTATCTCGCTGTCCGTGGGATAGACGGCCATCTGCAGGCGGTCCTTGGGATGCCGGCCGATGTTGCCCTCGATGGTGCCGTCATCCTCCTTGAACGGTCCCCACACCAGCGCATTGTACTGGCGGCGGGTAGTGTGGTAGAAGAACTGCTTGCACAGATGCGTCTTCGCCTCGGCAGTCTTGGCTATCACCAGCAGGCCGCTGGTATCCTTGTCTATGCGGTGCACCAGCCCTACGGTAGGGTCATTAGGGTCAAAGTCATGATTGTCCCTCATGTGCCAGGCCAGCGCATTCACCAATGTGCCGCTATAGTTGCCGCAGCCCGGATGAACCACCATGCCGGCCGGCTTGTTGATCACCAGCAGCTGGTCGTCCTCATATACCACATTCAGCGGTATCTCCTCCGGGACAATCTCCCAGTCGCGTTTGGGACGGTCCAGTACCAGCGTGATGACATCATAGGGCTTGACCTTGTAGTTGCTCTTGACGGGCTTGTCGTTTACACGGATGCAGCCGGCCTCTGCAGCCTTCTGGATGCGGTTTCGACTGGTATCGCCCATATGATCCATCAGGAACTTGTCAATGCGCACAGCGTTCTGACCCTTGTCCACCTCTATGCGCCAATGCTCATGTTCCTCCGGGGCTGATGAAAGAATATCGTCTTCCTCGCTGATATAATCCTCGTCAATATCTGCCATCTGCATCTGTTGTTTAGAGTTGGGAACTGACTTCTTCTGACACTTCGTCCTCATTGACAGGCGCAACCTCGTCGTTGCTGAAGTCGTCCCATTCCTCGTCATCGAACTCGTCTCCTAAGCCCGAGCTGTTATTGCCGACCACCAGTGTGACGGGGCATTCAATCTCCACACGGTCACCGGCCACCACGTGTCTGCCCCTGCATTTGACAGCCAGCACCCAGTCCTTGTCGCCAGGGGCGTATTCTATCGGCCCCAACTTGAAGCCTAATGACTTCAGGCGGGCCTCAGCCTCGCGCAATGAGCAGTTGTCGGCAATGTCGGGGATAGGCAGGGTGGGGACATTACGGGTATTGATGGTCAGGTAGATGTTCCTGCCCGTCTTCACCTTGCTGCCGGGGGCCGGCGTCATTTCCAGTACGGTACCGGCCGGCCGGTTGCGGTTGTAGGACGAATCGGAGATTACTGCCACCAGGCCCTGCTTTTCCAGTTCGTACTCGGCATCGGCCAGAAGCATTCCCTTAATCGGGGGTACTTCCACACTCTCGCCATGATGCGAGAAATCCTTCATCCAGAACCATAGTACCAATAACAGGACAATGCTTACCACCACCAGCATAATAAGGTTCCAGTAAACAATAGGACTGGTCAGCTTCTTGAAAAAATCCATTTCACACTTCCTTTTAAACTGTCAACTTGAAACAAAGGTACGAAATAAAAACAAGAAAGAAGTAAAGTTGCCCTTACTTCTTTCCTATTTTAAGTAAAATTGTACTTTACTTGCCATGTTTCTCGTCTGAAACGGTCAGCTTCTTGCGACCCTTAGCGCGACGAGCTGCCAAAACGCGACGGCCATTAGCGGTAGTCATTCTCTGACGGAAACCGTGCTTGTTGTTACGGCGACGGTTGTGGGGCTGAAATGTTCTTTTCATATCTTATTTTGCTTTTTATTTGTTAGTCTATGTTGATTCGGGGTGCAAAATTATGACTTTTTTTCTGATTACGCAAGAGTAACGTTTAATTTTTCTCTTTTCATTTTTCTCTTTTATCTTTTTTTCGTACTTTTGCAGCCGAAATAGTATATAACAGTACAAAATAAAGGTAATTTTATGATCAATTCACAAGACATTAAGAAAGGTGTTTGTATCCGCATGGATGGCAAGCTGTACTTCTGTATCGACTTCCTGCACCGTAAGCCCGGTAAGGGAAACACCATCATGAACGTAACGCTGAAGGATGTTGTTAACGGTGGCGTAATCGAGAAGCGCTTCAACATCGGCGAGAAGCTGGAGGATGTACGTGTAGAGCGTCGTCCCTATCAGTATCTCTACAAGGATGGTGAGGACTTGGTATTCATGAACAACGAGACTTTCGAGCAGATTAACATTCATCCCTCTCTGGTTAACGGCGTTAACTTCCTGAAGGAGAGCGAGAACGTAGAAGTTGTTGTTGACTCCAGCACAGAGACAGTTCTGTATGCTGATGTTCCCGTTAAGGTTCATCTGCAGATTACCTGGACAGAGCCCGGCCTGAAGGGCGATACAGCCACCAACACCCTGAAGCCCGCCCGCGTAGAGACTGGTGCCGAGATCCGTGTTCCCCTGTTCATCGAGGAAGGCGAGATCGTTGAGGTTGACAGCCGCGACGGATCATACCTGGGTCGTGTAAAGGCCTGAAACATAGTCCTTCCGATAGGGAAGGGAGCTACAATATAAAAGTCCTGAGCTTAGGCCCAGGACTTTTTCATTATTTTCAGAATGGAACAGTACGCATTATTCTTTGATATAGACGGAACATTGGTGAGTTTCAGGACCCACAGGATTCCTGATTCCACTATTCAAGCCCTGACGTCAGCCCGGCAGGCCGGGCACAGAATCTTTATTGCCACAGGCCGTCCGCCCCTAATCATCACCAACCTGCATGAGATTGAGCACCTGATTGACGGCTACGTCACCATTAACGGAGCCCTCTGCTTTGTAGGTGACCACATCATCCGCTGCAAGGAAATCCCCAATGCGTCAGCCCGGTTTGTGGTCAGGGACGCGCATGAGAAAGGCTACGGCCTGATTATGGTAGGCGAGAAGGATGTAGCCGTGCATGACCCGCAGGGTCAGGTGGACCGCATCTTCCGTCAGGAAATATGTGTGGAGAATCTGAACCAGGCCCGTCCCTTCGAAGAGGTCCTGCAGCAACGCATCTTCCAGCTGACACCCTTCTTCGGCGAGGATTATGAGCGTGAGATGATGAAGCACCTCTCAGACTGTACCGTAGGCCGCTGGCATCCGTCCTTCACGGATATAACCGCCAAAGGGGGCGATAAGGGCGAAGGCCTTTTGGCGATGATGCGGCACTTCGGCCTGGACTCGCGTTTTTCCATAGCCTTCGGCGATGGGGGGAACGACTCCTCCATGATACGTACCGCCGGAATCGGCGTGGCAATGGGTAATGCTATGGATTCCCTGAAGCAGGAAGCCGATTACGTTACTACTTCTGTTGATGATGACGGCATTAGTAATGCTTTACGACATTATGGACTGATATAAAGTCTTTTTGATAATTACAATCATAAAAGCCTGCGATCCAAAAAGGATGGCAGGCTTTTACTTTGGCTATTGGCTATTGGCAAAAGTCTAAATGGAGGATACTTTAGCATTTCAAAATTTTTCCTTCTGCTATCGTTTGCCGTCAAATATCTTGCAAAATTCTTGTTTGGCATTTTAATTATTCGTATTTTTGCCAGATGAAGTATAGTTTTGCTACGAATCCATAGAAACTGATACATAATAACCGAAATTAACCCTATTACGATAACATCTTAAAAATGGTCCAAATGAAGAA
>CACYMI010000112.1 GCA_902775385.1 uncultured Bacteroidales bacterium | reverse complement strand
TGGCAACTGGAGGTGTGGCTCAGCAATAATGAGCATCTGCAGAGTCCTGTTCAGGAGTTCCACACCGGCAGCAAGGGGACGGTATGGAACAGTACTCCTGTTACCGGCAAAGAAGCAAGGCATGATTACTTTTACTACCGCAGATGGCTGCATACCCTGATGATTCACCAGGCAGAGAGCGGTGAACTCTTTCAGCCCGTACCTGATGATACATTAGCCATACCCGCAGAGCGGGCAGCCGCTGTCCTGTACAGCCTGTATAAGGAGGAGGGGGATGTAAAGGCCCTTTATGACTATTATAATATGGTAAGGCAGTGGATGAATTTCCAGTGTCAGAAGGACAGTACGGTAAGTCAGGAACTGATAGATATGATGAAAGAGATGGCCCGGCAGCAGAACCTGCAGGGTGATGTTATGGCCTACAGCCGTCTCAAGGGCGACTCTACTAACTACGACCCCTTCTGGCTTTATACTGATGAGCCTGCCTGGTGCCGTGGAGCTATCCGGCAGTCCGCTTCGGGCATTGCTTATAACCGGGTAGAGATAATGATTCCCTCCCTTGACAGCGAACCGGAAGGACATATCACGCATGAATGCCCTTACGGAACCATCAGCAGTGAATGGAGTAGGAGCGGGGATGAACTGACGTGGGACATTCAGATACCCGTAGGTGTCAGGGCACAGATTTGCTACCCCGAAGGCTATGTTGATGCGGAAGGCAATACTGACTATTACATAGGCAGTGGCAGTTGGGAACTGAGGCTGAATAACGGGAACGACCCCTCCCCAACCCTCCCGAGGGAGGGAGTTAACGGGAACGGGAACGGAGTTAAAAAGTTAAAAGGTTAAAAAGTTAAAGAAGTTAGAGAAGGAAGTAATAAGATGAAGTTAAATAGGGAGTTATATTATAACTTCCAATTTTACTCCTAAAACTTAAATTATTTTGAATTTATAAATTTTGAATTTTGAATTAATAAAGATATGATACAGAATGATTTACAGAGAATGCGCTGGCAGATTCTGGATGAAGCGCTCCGCGATCCCGTTTATGAGTACTTCATGGGGGAACGTACCTCAACCAACGAGACAGGCAATACCCGAAGTCTGATTTATTATGTCAATCAGCGGCTCAAGAAGGTGAACCGCAGCTGGAGCTGCAGTAAGCGTATGTTGCAGAACGATGTTACCTTCTTCAAGAAGAAAGGTGCCCGGCTGATGCCCAGTTTCCGCCGGGGGCACAAGCGTATCCTGCGATACATCAACCTGGAGTGGAAGAACCCGCTCTTACGTACATCCTTGGGTGTGGATGTGGCCCGCGATACCGATACGGACTGTACATTGCCGCCCCTTGCTGACGGCCCTGTGACCTCCATCAATGTGCGCATTAGCGCAGAGATGGAACAGCTTCTGCTGGCCCGGTTGCAGAACCCTGAGATCAAACAGCGACAGACAAATGTGCAGGACGGAACAGTTACCATACAGGTAAAGGTTCCTATGAGCAAGGACATAGAGCACATTGTATTGTCTTACGGTACTGACATTGAGGTGCTGGGGCCTGTAAACTTCCGCAACACGATTCGCAGGACCGTCAGTGAGCTGCAGAAGATGTACAAGAAGGAAACCGCTGCCGAGTCTGCCAAGCCTGTTCAGGGTGATCTCTTCGGAGAAATGTTCTGATATAATCCGCGAACTGATATAAACCATTATAACCAAATTAACAGCACAACATGAATAAATTATTTGTTTTAGCCCTGTCCGTATTCATGGGCATTACTGGTATGAAGGCTGATACGCCCCGTAATGAGTATCCGCGTCCTCAGTTTGAGCGCTCACAGTGGCAGAACCTGAACGGTACGTGGACTTATACCTTCGACTTCGGAAAGTCGGGCGTGAACCGCGACTTCCGCAACAGCAAGGGATTTGACGGAAAGATTCTGGTTCCCTTCTGTCCTGAGAGCAAGCTCAGCGGTGTTCAGAACACCGATTTCATCAACTGTATGTGGTACCAGCGTACCATCAGCGTTCCCCAGGAATGGGCAGGCAGGCAGGTACTGCTGCACTTCGGTGCCGTGGACTATGAGGCAACCGTCTATATTGACGGCAAGGAGGTGATGCAGCACTTCGGTACCGGCAGCAGCTTCGAGATGAATATCACCAAGTATGTTCCTGCCGGCAAGAGCGCCAACCTGGTTGTACGTGTAAACGATAACCTGCGCAGCGGTATGCAGCCAGGCGGCAAGCAGTGCTGGAATTACTACTCAGGCGGTTGCGACTATACCCGTACTACCGGTATCTGGCAGACCGTATGGATGGAGCCCGTAGATGCCCAGGGTCTTAAGAATGTATTTGCCATCCCCGACATCGACCAGCAGCAGCTGGTAGTACGTCCGGAGTTCTATACTGAGGCTAACGGCAACACGCTGACCGTTCAGGTACTGGACGGCAAGAAGGTGGTGGCTACCAGGACGGCCAATGCCGTTAACGGTTCCAATATCGTCCTGCCCGTTAAGAATCCTAAGCTCTGGAGCCCTGAGACCCCTAACCTCTATGACGTGAAATATACAGTCAGGAATGCTGCCGGAAAAGTGATTGACGAGGTTAGCTCGTACGCCGGAATGCGTAAGATTCACTGTGCCGACGGATATTTCTATCTGAACAACAAGCCTTACTTCCAGCGTCTGGTACTGGATCAGGGTTTCTATCCCGAGGGTATCTGGACGGCTCCTTCCGACGAGGCGCTCAGACAGGACATCGAGATGGGAAAGGCTGTGGGCTTCAACGGAGCCCGCCTGCATCAGAAGGCATTTGAGGAGCGCTACTACTATTGGGCCGACAAGCTGGGATACATCTGCTGGGGCGAGCAGGCCTCTTGGGGAACGAATGTGAATAACCAGGAGGCTACGGGCAACTTCCTGCGTGAGTGGACCGAGCTGGTGGTTCGCGACCGCAACCATCCCTGTATCGTTACCTGGACGCCGCTGAACGAGACCTGGGGCGCTCAGGCCGGAACATACGTCCGTTTCGTACAAGACCTGTACAACCTGACTAAGGCCATCGATCCTACCCGTCCTGTCAATGATGCCAGCGGTGACGGCCACGTGAAGACCGATATCTGGAGCGTTCATGACTATACCCGCGAGTATGAGAAGCTGGTAGAGAACCATACCTTCAGGGACGGAGCTCCCCATTACCGCAACATGAGGGACAAGAACTATCTGGCCGAATGGGAGGGACAGCCCTATATGATTGACGAGTTCGGCGGCTTGGGCTGGATACCCAAGGAGCAGCGGGGCAACTCATGGGGCTATGGCGCGCAGATTGAGACTGAGGATGAGTTCTTCCGGATTCTGGAGAAGGAAGTGGATGCCATCCGGGCCTGCAAACATGTGGTTGGCTTCTGCTATACACAGCTCACTGACGTAGAGCAGGAGAAGAACGGCGTATATTACTATGACCGCCGTCCCAAGTTCGACGCTGCCAAGTGGAAAGCCATCTTCGAGAAGATTCCGAGCGTTATCGAACCTGAATAATGAATTAAATCACAGCTCTATGAAACACATAACAAAACATCACACCCTCATCTCCGGCCTGAAAAGGCTGGGGTGGGGGTTGCTTCTGCTTCTGTCCATGCCTATGACGGCACAGGAGCAGATTAAGGATACGGTCACCTTTGCCGTGTTCGGCAATTCCATCAGTACCTATTATGATTTTCTGCCCTCTGGCTATGCCGTCTATTATACGGCAGCCCGGGAACTGAGTGCAGGTATGCAGTTAGGTGACACGTATTGGATGCAGCTAAGCCGCACTTCGGGTATGACATTCCTTGTCAACTCCTCGTGGAGCGGATCACGCGTCAGTTCCTCTAACGGAGATGCCGTTTCCACGTTCCTGAGTACCAACCGGGTAACCTCTATCGGCCGGAACGGCAAGCCCGATGTGATACTGATTGCAGGCGGCACCAATGACTGGGGCCACAATTACAACAGCCTGGGCAGTTACAGCACAGGCCCAGTATATACGGATTCCGTCACCTTTCGCGGGGCCTATGCCCTGATGCTGTTCCGTCTGCAGCAGAAATACCCTGATGCCAAGATAGTCTGCCTGAGCATCTTCCCCCGTTCGCAGGGATATAATGCCACTAACAATATGGGGTGGACACTGGCGCAGGCCAATGCCAGTATCAAGAAGATATCAGGCGAGTTCGGCTGCTCGTACATTGACTGTACCAACATCGGTTGGAGCTCCAACTGGGACAAATATACCATTGACAAGCTTCATCCCCGTCCCGAAGGTTGCAGGCTGCTGTCGGAGTGTATCCGTAAGGGGCTTATCAAGGCCGGTATCATCACGGCCGACCTTCACCGAACGGGCGAGGTGGAGGAGGCCAGGCCGTTACTGGACCTCTCCTTCAATGAGGAAGGGATAGTGAACAACGGTTCCTACCAGACCAAGGTGGGGGCGCACGGCAGGGCTTCCACCCTCTATGATCCGGAGCACGATACATGGCTGGGATGCAGCAAGGCCGCCAATACGGATTACTTCTATGCCAACTATGACAGCAATTCCGAGCTGGGCTTCGCCTTCAACAACAATGTCACCTGGGAGATGCTGGTCCGCCTGGAATCCCTTGCCGATGTACAGGGAACCTGTGACCGCACCTGCTACTTCAGCACCGACCAGGAAGGCGGCTGGTCTTTCTTCAATTCCCGCTATGCCAATACCTTTACCTATACCCATACCACCAAATACCGGAGCAGTGCCAAGGATTTCACCGGCGATTCCATCATGGTTCCGGGCAAGTTCTACCACGTGGTCATGACAATGGACCGCACCAGTCATGTCATGCGCTATTTCGTAAACGGGAACCTGGTACACACCAGCACCCGGTGCGGTACCGACATGCTGATGCCCAAACGCGGGACAACAGCCGGCAAGACGGGTATGTGGATATGCCTGGGCGGAGACTGCACATCCAACTCCAGCCTGAATAACTGCGAGAGCAGTTCCGCCAGCACCTTCGTCTTTGCCCGCATCTATGACGGTGCTCTTACAGAGGCAGCGGCCAAAGCCCTCTATACCCCATACGTCAGGCAGTTTACCGAACCCGTTCCGGCCATATCCGATGATATGGTGCTGGACTGTGAGTTCACTGCCGACAGTGCCGTCAACCATGCCCTTAACTTCCAGTCCAATCCCATTGAGATGGTAGGGGAGGTTCCCCTTCAGTGGAACGAGGAGCTGAAGACTTATGAAGCTCAGTTCCAGGGTGATAGGACAAAGTTCTTTAAGTATATGTTAGGTAACCGTCCTGCTGCCATGAACCTGCTGAGCGATGCCTATACCATCGAGCTTTACTGTCAGACGGATAACACGGCACCCAGTTCCCAGATGCGTCCCATAGGAGTTAACAGCAACTATGGCTTCGGACTGCAGATGACCACTAAAGGCGAGATAGGTTATTGCACGGCTACCGTAGGATACAGCAGCGAAGGAACCGTAGCCAAGAAGATCTGGAATACCGCAACTACTCCCCCCCTGACGGACAAATATACACATTACCTTATTGTATATGACCGGAAGAAAAACTTCTCCCGTCTGTACATTAACGGCCAGCTTGCCTCCAGCCATGTGATCTGCAACAAGGAAGCCTCGAACTTTGAGTGGGCTCCGGCTGAATGGATGGCCATCGGCGGCGATGCCACAGGCGTCTTCTCTACTGCCGCAAACACGGGAAGTTTCCCGTTCACCGGCAAGATTGCCGCCGTGCGTATTTACGGAAGGTCAGTTACTGACGCCGACGCACGGAAGCTCTCTGAGGCCATGCGCCAGCGTTCCGTCACCTACACTACCAACAGTAGGGGATATGCCCCCGTATGCGTACCCTTTGCCACTGTGGTTCCTGAGGGCTATACTGCCTATATCGTTTGCGAGATAGCATCCACCATGGCCGTCTTGCATCCTATAGCCGAGGGAGGCGAGGTCCTTCCGCAGGGAGCCGCCGTGATTCTTCAGGGACCAGAGCCCAAAGTCTCCTTTACCCTTACTCCCGCAGCAGCCGGACAGGCAGCCAGTGCCGTGTCCCTGCAGGGCAACCTGCTGGCAGGAACATACGCCTCAAGGGTACTGACCGCAGGTGAGGGACTTTATCTGCAGGGAGCCGGAACCAGTTTCTACCGCGTCACCTCCACCCACACCATGGAAGCGTTCAGCTGCTGGCTGCCCTGTGAGCTGAAGCGGAACCTGACCATAGAGACCACCACTCCCGTACTTCCCGTACAGAGTAGTGTACCCAGACCCTTCTC
>CACYMI010000111.1 GCA_902775385.1 uncultured Bacteroidales bacterium | reverse complement strand
CTGGATTTGTTATCTGTGATTGAGAGATATGCCTTTCCTGCGGGAATAACGGTGCCTGTGGTCACTTGGTAGAAGCCAATGCCCTGTAGCTGGTTGGCCAGGCAGTACTGAGTGCCGTCGGCGACAACTTCACTGCCTGCAGCAATAAGCAGGTTGACGGCAGGCTTTTCAGCCGTAGCCGCTGGGTTGTAGCAGTACTTGCCTGATGTTCCTCTTAGCAGTACCGGTTCTCCGGCTGGAGCCTCTGTAACGGGTGAAAGGCTGGCCCATCCGTTATCCGTGCCGGCGATTGTGTATGCGTCAACCGCATCCGGGAACTGCACATTGCCCTCTGCCACATAGGTAGCATAGCCCGCATCAGGGATGCTGAACTGTCTTACCGGCTGGCTGGTGCTGAAAGGGAGCGGGTAGGGGTCCTGCCTCAATGTCTGGTAGAAAGCCTCCTGGCCTGCAACACCATTAATATAATATGTTAGAACACCGTTGGCAATGTCATCGGAGGAGAGACCCTCGGTGACGCCCTGCGTCTTGGATTCAGTATCAGAGAGGTCGATAATGCCCTTCACACTCCCCATCATACGACCGATGTTTCCCCCTAAGTGTCCGGTGACAGTACCCAGATTAATGAAATTCCGGATCGTGTTCTCACCGTTGCCCAGATAGCAGCAGAGTCCTCCCGCATAGGGAGCGGCATTGGTGGAGGTGATACTGCCGGTATTCACGCAGTTGCTGATGATGAAGCGGGGATTAGTGTCGTTCTGACCGCCTATGATACCGGCGGCATCCTGTCCGCTGACCGTTACGCTGGCCTCGTTCACGCAGTTCTCGATGGTAATGGTGGCACCGGTATTCTGGCAGGAACCGGCCAGCCCGGCTGCCTTGGTAAGCGCAATGACGGAACAGCTCTGGTCGATAATAAGGTTACGGACCGTGCATGAGGCATTCCCTTGAAGATATCCGAAGAAACCCTGCGCCTCCTCCTGCGGACGGTAGATGACCATATTTCGGATGCGGTGGCCCTGACCGTCAAAGATGCCCTTGAACTTGTTTCCCTTGGTTTTCCCGATGGGCTGGTGCAGGTTGACAATACGCTCCATATCAATGTCAGCCGTCAACTTGGCGTAATAAGGGGTTGAACCGCCGTTGGCAGCCACCATGTTGGAGAGCCACTCCACCTTTCCGGCATTGTCCAGCAGGTAATATGTGCCCGACTTCTCAGGCATCTCATACCGTTCTGCCCCGTCGCAGGTGCAGATGCCGTTATGGGTATAGTCGTGCTCGTGCTTCTGAGCCAACGAGTAGAGGCGGAAGTAGTCGGCGCGGAAGCGTCCCTGATTGGAAGTTCCGCGGGTGCCGTTCCTCATCATGTTTCCGGTACGGATACCAACCTCGATGTCGGCGTCTTCGTCAAGGGTGAACTCCAGGATCATCTCCTTCATGACGGGGTCACTGCCGTCCAGGGTTGTGGTGTATCCCATAAAGGTGCGGTTGGTCTCGGGGCCCAGATTGGTGCCGTACTTGTCAGCAGAGCCGAAATAGCAGGCATTGTCGCCGGCATAGAGGCGCAGGTTGGTCAGATAGTCGTCCCCTACGGTCATGGGGGCCAGCAGGCAGCTGATGCGATAGGTGCCCTTGGGAAGGCTGATGCTTTGGTAGAGTTTGAAGTCATCGGGCATGGGTGTGCAGTTTACCCAGTAGCTTTTGTCGGCGTGGCGTGTGCTGCCGCACCCTCCGTTTGATCCGTAGGATGCATTGGGGAGCAGGGTGGTGTTGTTGACACCCGGTTCCTGGGTGTACTGGTTGCCTCCCCTTATACCCCATCCGTGCCATCCGGTGGGGATACCGCGGAAGTTGGTGCCGTCCACAATCATGCCGGCGGTCTCCTCAAAGTCACTGTTGGTGATGAGGGAAGTCAGGTCTTTCTGTCCTTCCGGTTCAGGGCGGGTATAGGCAGTCTCGCTGATCTTCCAGAAGGACCGGTGATTGGTTCCCGATACTGCGGCATAGGTCTGAACGGTATTGTCATTCTTCCAGTTCCAACCGATACAGCCGGCGGTGAAATCCGTCACGGGCAGGTTGGTGGATGTGAAGCCGAAACAATGACTGCCCTCCTGTTCGGAACAGTCGATAACGGTATATTCCGCAGGTTCTGTTCCCATGGTAATGTTAATCTCTGTACTGCCGGGACAAGCCTGAACGTATCTGCCGGTAGCCAGATTGCGGATGTAGAAGCAGTTGGGCTTGCCGGTTGATATAAACTCCCAGCAGGCATTGTCATTCTTCTCGCCCATAGCCAGGATGTCAGTTCCGTTGTCCTGGACATAGAGATTCTCGTTGTTACGGTTGGCGATAGTGTATGCCTTCCCCGCCTCAACGACAAAAGGGGGCGCTTCATCCAGTCTCTTCTGGATGATATCTATCTTGGCATCCATGGCAAACTTGTCATCAGTGGCATACCAAGTGGAGAATACTCCGTGCTGAGAATCCGTTAGCGCCTGCTTGGCAGCCTTCATCTCGGCCAGGGAAAGTGAGAGATTATCGGCGCGGTCAGACTTATTCTTATAGGCCAGGGCGAAGTAATGCAGCGAGGCGCTAACGTGTGACATGTAGTGAGCATAGGCCGACAGATTGTCATAGAAGAACGTGCGCTTGTCCGACGGTATGCGGGCAATCATGGCATCGCAGCGGTCGGCTACATTGGCAAAGGATACCATCTCACGGCCGGTTCCGGCGATGATACTGTCCACCTGGCTGTTGCCTTCAATGCGGAAGGAACGGCCGGGAATGGATTCGTATCCTATATCCACCAGCGGATTAGGCGTATAGCTGTTCCATTTGTCATTGATTTGCTTGATGGCCCGTTCATGGCGCAGGTCCTGGAAGATGTACTGACGCTCGAAGCCTCCGGGGAAGTCGCTCTTCTTCTGATTCCAGTAAGAGTAGTAGTAGTCATGATACAGGTTGGCTATTTCCTGAGCGTGCTCAGCACCGAAGTACTGCTTGCAGTACGAAAGCAGGAAACCGTCTGTATCGTAGTTTCCCGAGTCCCACATCATGGCAGCGTTGGCTGCCATCTCCATAAGGAACTCGCGTACGTTGCCTGCATTCACAACGCTGAAGGTAAGGGGACCCTTGGACTGCACGTAACGGTAGTTGGCCTCCATCTTCCAAGGGCCTTCCGCCGGTGCCAGGTGGGCGCCTGTGGAATAGAACTGCAGGTTCATGTAGTAGCCCAGTTTCACATGGTCGGTGTTCTGCCAGTTTACTATGTCGTCAAACGGATAATGGTCTCGCCGTCCTGCCACGAAGGTCCACAGCATATTGGTGGCTACCGGGGGCTGGATATAGCCCTTGGCCAGTAGCGATGAGATTTCGTCATAGAAGGTCATCCTGACGAACGGGTTGGGGTCGCCGGTTGACTGGCAGATCATGTCATACTGTATCTTCACCATCTCGCTGATGATGCGCCCGCGTTCCTGTTCCGATGCGGGGGCATCGGAGAATATCTCCCAGAAGGGCTGGTCGCTCTTGCCACGGAAGGCTACCTGCCACAGGTTCTCCACGCCGCTATTCATGACAGCATCGATTGAGAACTGCCAGAACTCCTTCAGCGAGGTGAGGTCCTTGACGGAAAGGACCGGCGGTGTCATGTGGCGCACATTCTTCCAGTAGCTGTCCCAGTTGGAGAAGCTGTTGTTCAGTGCTACCATGTGGTGTGAAGTCAGTACCAGACCGTATTTCTTGTACAGCATAGCCTCAGAGTTGAGGGTGCCTGAATTGGTTACCGTGGCTTCCTTCTCCACAGTATTGAGTTTAAGACGAAGCATGGTCTCAAGCCATAGCTCATTGTTCTGCGATGATTTGGCCCGCCAGGGAATAAACAGGTCCTGGTCATTGGGGAACCATGCGCGGTAGCGTACCGTTGGTGAGGAGCGATGGTAACTGTAGCTGACAGGAATCTGTATCTCCTGCTGCAACTGTGGCTGCCAGTCGCACCAGTACCAGAGTGGCGGTACACCCAGAATCTCCTCCGAGAAGGAGTAAATGGCATAGATGGTACCGCGCATGTCGGCACCATGCAGATAAACTTTTGTCCCGTCTGCCGAGACGGTGACGGAATGTGATTCGAAGCCCTCAAGCGGTGTTTGTCCGAACCGTTCAGCAGCCGGGTTGGCATCGTTGACCACAATCAGCGATACACCCGCAGCTTCGGCCGAGGCTGTTGTCGCGGGCGTGAATCCCATCACCTTGTTAAAGTCGCGCTGAAGGGCGGTGACAGCCAGGCGAACCTGGCTGCACTCCCCTTCAGGAACGACAATACTAACCCCGTCACGTACCAGGCTTAGGGTGTTCTCCTGAGCTCTGACGGTTATGGAGCTTGTCAGAAATACTAGTAATAACAGAATTTGTCGCAGAACCTTCATGACGGGTTTTGTATTTATGATAATTATTCCTCGTTATCGGACCAAATGTTCCAATTGCCTTCCTTAGTCAGTGCCTGACTACCGTCCACCGTAGTGGTATTGTCAATCACCAGGCTCTCTGCCAACATGTTGGCTACCTGAGCCAGTTCCACCCGCAAAGCGGGTTTAAAGTATCTTTTCATAACCTGTATTGTTTTGTAGTTTTATTCTCTTTTCTCTAACCTTCCCCACCCTCCCTTACGGGAGGGCCGGGGTGGGTCATTATTTCAGCACCTTCTTGCCATTTACGATATTGATGCCCTTCTGCAGTTTAGACAGCTTCTGACCAGCCATATTATAAATGGCTCCCTCGCCTTCGGAGAGGGCTGGGGTGAGGCTGTTGATGGCTGTCTCTTCCTCGCCATTGAAGAAGAAGGCCTTGACACTGGGGTTAGCAACCTGATAGTATGCCTTGCCGGCAGGGATAACGGTGTTTTCCTCAGCCAGATAGAAGCCGACTTCCTTACCCTCGGGCTTAGCCAGCACATACATGGTACCGTCGGCCTGGGTCTCTGATGCTGTACCCTTCAGGGCATTGGCCTGGTCAATGGGAGTGATTTCATGAGCGAACTTATTGTAATAGGCACCCTCCAGGATAACAGGAGTAGAAGCGGGAATGTTCTCAATCTCGGTAAGTACCAGATAGGGATAATCCTTGTTGGGAACTGCTGTGTAAGCCTTGACATTACCGTTCAGCACATAACCGGTGGTCTCATCATACAGGGTTGCATAACCGGCTTCGCCTACATAGCTGACAGCATGACTGTTCAGAGGTGAAGGATAGGCATCCAATGCAATGAACTGGCCCCAACCCAATGTGTAAGCTAGCTTACCGTTGATGATGTCAGACTGGGTGAAATCGTTATCTGTGCCCTGAGTCTTCTCTGCTGTCTCGGAAAGGTCGATAACGTTGGTCCATTCCACATTGAAGCGTCCGATGTTTCCTCCAAGGTGACCTGTTATGGTACCCAGGTTCAGGAAATTCTCAACCCTTCCTCTTTCCTGGTAGCAGAAAAGGGCACCTGCATAGGGGTCCTGGTGAGTAGAGGTGATGTTGCCCTTGTTGACTACGTTGTGGATGTAGTAGTTGGCCTTGCCTCCGCTCTCGCCGCCTACGATACCTGCCGCATCCTGGCCGCTGACGGTTACATCAGGCTACACCGCCGCACTTGTTGCTACCAATGATAGAACATGTCTTGTCGATAATAAGATTGCGGATAGTAGTGTTATCATTACCTTGGAGCCATCCGAAGAAGCCCTGAGCCTCTGCTGCTGGACGATTGATAATCATGTTCATAATACGATGGCCCTGACCGTCGAATACGCCCTTGAACTTACTGCCTGTTGAGGGGCCGATCGGATTGTGTAGGTTCTCGATGCTCATGAAGTCGATGTCGTTCATCAGCTTGGCGTAGAAGGCAGCACCACCGCCGTTCTTCACTGCGTTGGACAGCCATTCTACGTTTCCGGCGTTGGTAAGAAGGTAATAGTCTCCGTCCTTCTCAGGCTCCTGGAACTTACCTTTTCCTTCGCAGGTGCAGATACCGTTATTGCTGTAGTCATGAACGTGTTTCTCGGTGAATCTTACAATGCGGAAGTAGTCGGTGCGGAATCGTCCCTGGTTTGAAGTGGCATGGTTGCCGTTCTTCAGCACGTTGCTGGTGCGGATACCTAACTCGATATCCGCAGCCTCGCTCAGCGTGAATTCCAGCTCCATGAACTGCATCTTGGGATCGCTGCCATCCATGGTGATGGTGTTGCCCATGAATGTCTTGTTAGTCTCGTCTCCCAGGTTTGTACCATATTTATCCTCACTACCGAAGTAGCAGGCATTGTCACCGGCAAAGAGGCGGAGATTGGTGTAGTTCTCGTCACCAGTACCCATGGGTGAGAGCAGGCAACTGATGCGGTACATACCGGCCTCCAGGTGAATGGTCTGATACAGTTTCACATCATCCGGCATGGGGGTGCAGTTCAGCCAGTAGCTCTTTTCGGCATGACGTGAGCTGGCACAGCCGCCATTGGCACCGTAGGACTTTCCGGGGAGTAAATCAGTCTCTATTACTCCAGGCTCCTGTGTGTATTCAGAGCCATTACGCATACCCCATGCCTTCCAGCCGGTAGGAATGCCGCGGAAGTTGGTGCCGTCCACAACCATGCCGTCGGTCAGCTCAAAGTCATTGTTCTTTATTAAATAGGTAATGTCCACGTCTTCCGAATATGCCTCTTCGGTAATTTTCCAGAAACTGCGGTGATTGGTACCTGCTACGGCTGCAAAGGTCTGTACGGTATTGTCATTGCGCCAGTTCCAACCGATACAACCGCTTGTAAAGTCTGTGACATTCAGGTTGGTGGATGTGAAGCCGAAGCAATCGTTGCCTTCCTTGGCAGAGCAGTCCAGGATTACATACTCGGCAGGGGTATCGCCCATTGTTACGCTGTTCTCGGCAGAGGTGGGGCACAACTGGGCATAACGTCCGGTTGCCACATTCTTGACATAATAACAGTTGGCATTGCCCGTGGGGATGAACTGCCACAGGGAGTTGTCATCTTTCTGGCCCATGGCAATCACATCGTTGCCATTGTCTTTCACAAACAAGTTGTTGTCGTTCCGATTAGAGATGGAGTAGATTTTTCCATCTGCAATCGTCAGTGCGAAACTGTTCATTACTGTAATGAACAGGCACAAAAGGCTAAGAATCCTTTTCATAAATTTAATTAGTTTATTATAGATCAAATAAAATAAAGCTTACTTTTCAACTGCAAAACTACTTGATTTATTTGATTTGTAAATAGCATAAACCGGCAATTGCAGAAAAATATACGCTTTAAATTTATCTATATATCAGGAAACCAAGTAAATAACTATCTTTGGATGATTATTAAATATACGGTCTGTATATGCAAAATTCCGCATAGGCTATTTTGCCTTATTGCCAATTTTTGCCACTTTCTCCTCAAAAGTCTGAGGGTTGTGCGACATATTTCTTACTCTGACCCGATAATTGTGTACTGTATTGTATGAATAATTAAGGGCAGCAGCTATGCGGTTGTTGTCTGTTATGCCCAGTCGGATCAGTGCAAAGATACGCATCATAGGCGGCAGCTCCCCCTCCGATTTAGGCACCATCTTATGTTCCGGCAGCAGCAGCGCATTGAATTCCTCAATGAATGTGGGGTAAATGGTAAGGAATACATTGTCAAAGGTGCTCAACACCTTGGCGCCGCTGTATTTCTTCTCCAGCTGGCTTATCAGTTTTCCAAGGGCATCATATTGCTGCATCTTCAGTTTCTGCTGGGCTACCATGGCAAAATTGTTCAGTTCGAAAGAGAATTCCGACTGCGAGTTGATAAACATCCCCAGGTACGTCTCCTTCATCTTGTTGGTATCCTCCAACTGGCCGTTTATAAAATCCAGTTGCCTGTTCCGGGCATGATAGCGTTTCAGCAGGATCAGCAAAACTACCATCAGCAGGGCTATGAAGCATACCAGTGCCATGAGCACATGCTTGGCAGTTGTCTCGTTCTGAAGTTTCTGCCCGATAAACAACGGCATCATGGCCCCCATGTTGTTGATGCGCGAACGTGTACCATAGGCCTGCGCATTCTCTATGGCCAGGTTGATAAATACGGAGGATCCGTCAATATCATCATATACATGATAGAGAATCTCTGCCAGTCCGCGAAGCGAGTTGACATCACGGAAGGCATTCCTAATACAGATTCCGCAGGCATCAATGTAGTAATGTGTCGCAGCCTCGGGATCATCGGTTTTCTTGCATATATATGCCAGGGATGAGGTCAGTACCCCTTTCGCCTCGGCATTGTCTCCGTTGCACAACTGCAGGGCCTTCAGGTAATGCGCCTTCGCTTTCATGAGAATCCCCTTCTTGAGTAGAATCTTACCCTTCACATAGTTGATAACCATCGGGTCGGTCAGATAATCAAGGCTCTTCTGCAGGAACCTGTTGCCCATACGGTTATAATAGGGCGTATATTTGTCGTCATGCGTATAGTCGGCCATGTCATGACAGACTCTGCCCCGTGTTATGTAGTACATGGCCAGCGTAGCAGGGCTGACGTCGTCCAGGGCAATATTGTCCAGCGAATCCTGCGCCTCATGGTAGAAACCGGCCCGTGCATAGTTGTATGCCTGAAGCGTACGTGACTCAACGATAGCGTCGGCATTTCCCAGGTACTGCGCAAGTGTCACCATTCGTGAGGCCGACTTCTGGGCATACTCGAAAGAATACAGATGCGAGACCTCGAACAGCTGTTTTGACAGCCGGTACTCCTCCTTGGCATTCGCGGGTGATATGTCGTCATTCATGCAGGACATAAGTGAATCAATCTCTGCCTGGATGGAGTCTGCATAATACGCTCTGCGTGCCACAGTCTTGCCAAGTTCCGCCAGCATATTGCGCGTGTGGCTGTCTGTCCTGCCGCAGGATGTAAGGAACATTATGCACGGTATGGACAGAAGGCAGATTCTATATATCATTCTCAGCATACGAGTATGTATTCTTTTTTTGTTAAACATCCGTTGTTTTCAACTTTCCGGCTGCTAAAATACAAAAAATAATATAAAAACAGTCAGAATGCTGACAAAAAAAAAGGTTTTAGGTTTCAGGTTCTCCGGATGTTCTGGATGTTCCGGATGTTCCGGATATTCCGGGCTTCCTCTCCTAAGGAGAGGGTTGGGGGTGAGGCTCCTAACCCCTATCCTCTAACCCCTAACCCCTAAGGAAGCGAAGCTTCCGGAACTTAAATTAATAATATTTTGGCTATTTGAAGGCTTTTTTGTATTTTTGCACGCAATAATGCATAAATTCTGATGACAGACAATGTAACTATGACGGATGGGATTACCCATCATCTTAATAAAATGTACCAGAACTGGTTCCTGGATTACGCCTCCTATGTAATCCTGGAACGTGCGGTCCCCCATATCGGTGACGGTTTCAAACCCGTACAGCGGCGTATCATGCATACCATGAAGCGTATGGATGACGGCCGTTACAACAAGGTGGCCAATATCGTGGGCGAGACCATGAAGTTCCACCCCCACGGCGATGCCAGTATCAAGGATGCGCTGGTACAGTTAGGACAGAAGGACCTGCTGGTTGACTGCCAGGGAAACTGGGGTAACATCATCACCGGCGACGATGCCGCAGCCGGCCGTTATATCGAGGCCCGCCTGAGCAAGTTTGCCCTGGATGTTGTCTTCAACCCCAAGACTACCGAGTGGAAGCTTTCCTACGACGGACGTAACAAGGAGCCTATTGCCCTGCCCGTCAAGTTCCCCCTGCTGTTGGCGCAGGGTGCCGAGGGTATTGCCGTAGGTCTGAACTGTAAGATCCTGCCTCATAACCTGAACGAGATCTGCGACGCAGCCATCCAGTACCTGCACGGCGAGCCCTTCCAGCTGTATCCCGACTTTCCAACGGGTGGCAGTATAGACGTATCCCGTTATAATGACGGGCAGCGCGGCGGTGTGGTCCGTGTGCGCGCCAAGATAGAGAAACGTGACAATAAGACGCTGGCCATCACAGAGATACCCTATGGCAAGACCACAGGTACGGCCAGCAAGCCCAGTACCTTCATCGAGAGTATCCTGAAGGCCAATGAGAAGGGTAAGATCAAGATCCGTAATGTGGAGGACCTGACGGCTGCCAAGGCCGAGATTCTTATCCACCTGACTCCCGGAGCCAGCAGTGACAAGACCATTGATGCCCTGTATGCCTGCACCGACTGCGAGATCAGCATCTCGCCCAACTGTTGTGTGATAGATAACCGCAAGCCCTGTTTCCTCTCGGTAAGCGATGTGCTGCGAAGCAATGTGGATACCACACTGAACCTGCTGAAGCAGGAACGTCTTATCCGCAGGGGTGAGCTGATGGAGGCGCTGCACTTTGCCTCCCTGGAGCAGATCTTCATCGAGGAGCGCATCTACAAGGACAAGCAATTTGAGAATGCCAAGTCCATGGATGCCGCCTGTGAGTGGATCGACGAGCGCCTGACACCCTGGTATCCTAAGATGGTACGTGAGGTGACCAAGGACGACATCCTCCGTCTGATGGAAATCAAGATGGCCCGTATCCTGAAGTTCAATAAGGACAAGGCCGAGGAATACATTGCCCGCATCAAGGATGAGGTGGCTCAGATTGACAGAGAGCTGGCCAACATGGTAGAGGTGACCTGTGACTGGTTCCGCTTCATAAAGGATAAATACGGTAAGGACCATCCGCGTCTGACCGAGATCCGCAACTTCGATAACATCAGCGCCGCTAAGGTAGTGGAGGCTAATGAGAAACTGTACATCAACCGCGAGGAAGGCTTCATCGGCACATCGCTGAAGAAGGACGAGTACGTCTGCAACTGCTCGGATATCGATGATGTGATAGTCTTCTACAAGGACGGAACCTATAAGGTAGTCCGCATAGCAGAGAAGCTCTTTGTGGGTGAGACGGAACGCAGCAAGGCCGAGAAGAAGAAGGCCGAGATCATCCATCTGGCCATCTTCCGCAAAAGCGATTCACGTACTATATATAATGTAGTGTACCGTGACGGTAAGAACGGCATCTGCTATATCAAACGATTCAATGTGACCAGCATAACACGTGATCGTGAGTATGACCTGACGCAGGGCAAGCCGGGCAGCCGCGTGCTTTACTTCACGGCCAACCCGAACGGCGAGGCCGAGGTCATCAAGGTAATCCTGAAGCCCAATCCCAAGCTGAAGCGTGTATTCTTCGACAAGGATTTCTCAGAGCTGGCCATCAAGGGCCGTCAGAGTATGGGCAATATGCTTACGAAGCTGGATGTGAGCCGTATCACCCTGAAGAGTCACGGTCTGAGTACGCTGGGCGGACGCAAGGTGTGGTTCGACCCCGATGTGAAGCGCCTGAACTATGACGAGCAGGGCAACTACCTGGGCGAGTTCAACAGCGGCGACCAGATACTGGTCATTCTGAGGAACGGAGACTTCTACCTGACCAATTTCGACCTGAACAACCACTTCGAGGACAATCTGCTGCGTATCGAGAAGTACGATGCCAATAAGATATGGACGGTGGCCCTCTTCGACAAGGACCAGAGCGGTTTCCTCTATGTGAAGCGATTCAGCATGGAGGCTACAACACGCCATCAGAACTTCCTGGGCGAGAACCCCGACAACCAGATGCTCATCCTTACGGATGTGGCCTTCCCGCGCCTGCTGGTTACCATGGGCGGAAACGACAGCTTCTGCGAGCCCATCGAGGTGGATGCCGAGGAGTTTATCTCCGTGAAGAGCTTCAAGGCACGCGGCAAGCGTGTGACCACCAATAATGTAGAGAAAGTGGAGGAACTGGAGCCTACCCGTTTCCCTGAGCCCGAGCCCGAACAGCCGGAAGAGCTTCCTGAGGAAGCGGATGCCGAAGAGGACAACTCCGATGACCTCTACGACGGTAAGAGCCAGCAGGATGTGGCAGATGA
>CACYMI010000110.1 GCA_902775385.1 uncultured Bacteroidales bacterium | reverse complement strand
CGTACATTGGCCTGCCGGTATGGCCAAAGAGAAGGCAGGCACCATAATGAACCAGCCCTGCACCTTCCTCGATGTCATGCCCACCTGCCTGGAACTGGCGGGAGCAACATATCCCTCTTTCTATGGAGGAAACAGGATTAATCCACTCTGCGACGAGGCACGTAGTTTTGTCTCTCTGCTTCAGGGTAAGGACAAATGGGACGAGGAGCGCACCCTGTATTGGGAGCACGAGAACGGGAAGGCAGTCCGCAAGGGCAACTGGCGCCTGACAGCGCTGGCCAATGGAGGCTGGCAGCTGTTCGATCTGGCTCATGACCTTTCGGAAACCAATAATGTAGCCGCCGAATATCCCGGGAAAGTCCGTGAGTTGAAATCACTCTGGAACACCTGGGCCAAGAGTGTCGGGCTGAATGTTCCTGAGGATAACTGAGAATAGAATACAATTTTATTACCCCCTATAACAAATTCTGATATGAAAAGGAGTATATTCATTTTTGCGATGCTATTGCTGGGCATAGTATCTGCATGGGGTCTTGACATAGACAAGTACCTTTATTACACAATTTCCCCCAGGAATAATCATGATGCCTATATGAAGGACACCGGAGTAGATATTATCCAGTGTAATGCTGGACTGGATATCTATTCGTATTGGTGCTTCGTTCCTACGGGCAAGGAGGGCTGCTACTATGTGCAGAATCTCTATACTAAGCGCTATGCTCAAAAGGTTGCCGAGACAAAGGAAGTAGTTGTGGTAATGGGTACTGAGCCGGTGGAGTATTTCATTAAGTCTGCACCGAGCGAGGGAACGGACTGTTTCGGACTTACCAGCACCGACCATAGCGACCTTACCTTTAGCAGCGCATCGTGTTTTGCGCTGAACTGGCACGAGGATAATAAATATGTGCAGTCCTATATGGCTGCCATCGGGACCAACCACAAATGTTTCTGGTTTTTCCGGGAGGCTGAGCCGCCCTCTTGTCTTGTCGGCTCACATGAGTATGAGAACGGTTTCTGCAGTATCTGCGGTGCCTTGGACCCTGATTACCTTAAGCCGGCAGAAGATGGCTTCTATGAAATATCCGACGGCGTTCAGTTGGAATGGTTCTCAGGCTTGGTAAATACTGGCAAGAATGATGTCTCTGCACGCCTGATGAAGGATATTGACATGGATGGAATAGACCATACCCCTATTGCCAAGAATGCCGACCTGCGTTGGCGTGGAACTTTCGATGGGCAGGGACACCGTATCCTGAATCTGGTCATCAACCGTCCTACCAAAAGCGTACAGGGCCTTTTCGGATACCTGCGCGGCAATTCTGACAGTAATACGTGTATCCGCAACCTCATTATTGACAAGAGTTGCTCCTTTACCGCATATCATCAGGTGGGCGCAATAGCGGGTTGCTCTCAGGGAAATCTGGGATTAATAACATTAGAGAATATTGTCAATGAGGCTGATGTGACTGCCGAAGGCGGTACCGATGTGGGCGCTCTGGTGGGCGGACAGACCGGAAATGCTCCTACGTGGCGCATCCGTAATATTGTCAATACAGGTGCAATCACCAGCACTGCCGACGAAGGATATGCAGGTGTTATTGCCGGTTATTATGGTAATAGCGCACAGAATTATCAGGAGAATATTGTCAATCTGGGCATAGTAAAGGGTTTCAATGCCGACAGCCAGATGGGCAGGCTCACCGGTACCATTATCAATATGTTTGATATCAGTGGTACAGAAGGGGCCGGACAAGGCCTGGAGCATGACTTCACATCAGATGATGTGGCAAATGGCCGCTTATGCTATGTTCTCAATGGTAATCAGAATAATATATCTTTCTATCAGACTATCAGTCAGGATGCCTATCCCGTTCCGTTTGCTACAAGTATGCAGGTCTATCTGCAGGGTACTTTGCGTTGTGACGGTACCCCGATTGGCGATGGAGGCACTTATAGCAACTCTGACGAGGGCAGTGTCAGGCCGCCTCACACCTTTGTTGAGGGTGATTTCTACTGCACTGTCTGTGGAACTTTCAACGAGAACTATGTTACACCTGTGGATGGTGTTCTGCACATGAGCACACCGCTTCAGCTCCAATGGTTAGCGGAATATGTTGCTGCCGGACATGAGAATCTGCAGGTTGTTATGGATAACGATATTGATATGGATGGGGTGGAATTTGCCGGCATAGGTTCTCTTACGGTTCCGTTCCTGGGTCATTTTGACGGTCAGTACCATACTGTCAGCAATCTGGTAATGGAAGATGTTGAACACGACTGGTCCGGCTTCTTTAATTTCATCCGTGGAGGCTCAACCATCGAGAACCTGCGTCTGGATGAGAACTGTTACCTGACCGGTGCCAAAGGCACGGCCATGATTGGCGGTTGCGGAATGGCGGGAGATGTTCTCTTGCGTAATCTGGGTTTTGAGGGTAATGTGGACGGACTTACTACTTGCGCAGGTGCTGTTCTGGGTGCTAATTTCCAGAGTATTGCCAAGCTGACGGTGGAGAATTGCTACAGTACAGGTTTCATATCAGGTGGCTCGGAAAGTGCTGCCCTTGTTGCGTGGCTGGGTAATAATGGTGCTGTCATCAGCAACTGTTGGACCTCGGCTTCCGCTTCTGGTATCCAGGGTGAGGACAAATATGCTTTCCGCCACGACAATGCCATAGTTACCAACTGTTTCAGCATGTATGGCACGCAGGCACAGCGTATCGGGGATGATGAAATGGAAAGCGGTTCACTTTGTTACCGTCTGAACGGCGACCAGTCAACTGTCCGTTGGTATCAGAATCTCGACAATGGTCAGGAGCGGGATGACTTCCCTACATTTATTCCTACCCATGGAACTGTGGTGGTCAGGGCAGATATGCGCTGCGATGGTACATATGATCCTGATGTGGCGGTTTACTCTAACAGTGGAGAAGTTGTCATTCCTCCCCATACCTTCGAGGACGGTTTCTGTAAGGTGTGTGGAGCAGAGGATGCGGATTATCCTTTTATACGTATTTTCCCCAATGCCGACCATGATAACAATCAGGGATATATTAATGACCAGAGCAATGACGGTTCCGGCCTTGCCATCAACAATAGTGTGGCAGAGCATTGGAATCAGCGGTACTTTGACTCATACCAGCCTCTCACTGGTCTGAAGCAGGGAATATACAAGTTGCGTGTACAGGGATACAGTCGTATATGCAAGTGGGGAACACTTGGCGCATACGATAGCGGAGAGCTGGATGAGGAAATGACTCCGCTGTATCATAACAGCCAGTATTATGTAGAGGTTAATGGTAAGCGTCTGGCAAATCTGTTCCAGGATATAACTGACTGCGCACAGGAGGAATCCTTAGGCGGCGGTAACGAGAACTACAGTGAGGTTACGTCTTGCTGGGTTCCTAACTCGCTGGCTGCAGCCCGTAAGTATTTTGCGAAGGGCCTGTATTGGAATGCGCCTGTTTATTTCTATGTCGGAGGTGAGGAAGACGATGTTCGGGTAGGACTCGAAAACCGCCTTTACTTGGATGGCAACTGGACGGTATGGGATACCTGGCGACTGGAGTATGTGGGTGAGGCAACACCTGAGAATGTCAACTTGATTAAGCACCAGCAGGAAGGTAATATCCAGCAGTTGGAAACCCTGACGGCACAATCAGCCTTAGAGAAGGCATACCACGAAGCTCAGGAGAACCTGAATACGGCTGTCGGCTTAGAGGAAATGCTTGATGCCGCACATAGCCTCTCAACCCTGCCTCAGCAGATACGTATCAGTCATCTTGACTATTCGGACTATGTCAATGCCGTTACGGCAATACGTAATGACTTCGAGGGACGCGAAGACCTGTATGGCGAGTATGCCGACAGATTGAATTCCTATCTGCATGATTCGGAAGAGCCTTCAGAGGAGTTGCCTAACGGAAGCTATGAGTATATTACCGAAGAGCGTCTGCTTAACGGCGAACAGTTACGGGCCGAGGCTGAGTTTGTTAAGAATCTTTATGCTATGGCTGTTAAAACCAGCCTGGAGGAAGGCTCTGACCTGACAAATCTTATTGTGAATCCCGGAATGGATGAGGATGCCAGCTTCAAGGGGTGGGTGACTGCCACTTCGCGTACGGGCACCGATAATAATTTCTCCTGCCGTACAGGATTCCTGGATATTTATCCTGTGAGCGCAAGTAAGAGCACTGCCTTTACGGTTTATCAGGATCTGGAAGAGGGACTTCCTGACGGTATCTATGAACTGATTGTCCCTGCCTATCAGCGAACAGGTAATATCGGATTGGGAGATGCATCGGGTAATGAGATTGTGGCTTCCGATATCTTCATCAATGATTTCCATACCCCCGTATGGAATCTGTACAAGTGCATACTTCCCTATGACGAAGCTATTAATGGCGTGAACTGCCGTATTGATCCGTCTGGCGACCCGTCCGCTCCACACAATGGAGAGGAGACACACTCCTATGACATTGATATGGGAACCGGTTGGGTTCCTGAAGGACGCCAGGCTATGAGTTTCGCATTCTCTGCCGGTCGGTTCGTGAACCATGCCTATGCCATCGTAGAAGGCGGCAAGTTGCGCATCGGTATCCGCAATACCGGATTACCCTGGTACGACGGCGGTGTAACGGCTTGGGGTAAATTCCAACTTATCTATCGCGGACAGAGCGATGAGGCTCTTCAGTCTATACTGGAAGGCTTCGAGAGCCGTCTTGCCGACATCAGTCTGGGTAAAGAGGATTTTGAGTTTTTCTTCAGCAATGAATATGTGAGTCGTATATCCGCTCTTATCGGCGAAGCGAAAGCAACGGATGATACAGGACAGAAGATGACACTCATAAAGCAAATTAATGCAGAGTTTAATCTCATCAATATCAGCTATGCTACTTACCAGGAACTTCGTTCACTCATGAATTACTGTTATGAGCAAGGAGATGCTGTTGTGAATGAGGATCCTGACTTGAGCGATGCCCTTTACAAAAGAGGAGATGAGATCCAGGAGACTCTGATGGATTGCAAACTCACAGACGACGAGGTAAGAAGTTATATTACGGATATCAGGGATGATGTCACGATAGGAGGCGGTTTCTATGTTCAGGGCGATTTGGCGGATGCCGAGGGTAATGCGTTGCCTTATGCCGGCCTTAGCAAGTTATATCCGCTTCAGCGTCAGGAGGATGGCACCTATGTCGGCGTTTTTGTTACCCAAAACCGTGCCAACCTGGTTCATGCTGACTCTCGTGCCGGTATCTATTTTACCAGGTTCGACCAGTCCTTCAGATCCAACCAGCCTTATCGCCGTTTCGTAACACCAGAGCGGAACAGTCATCCCCTTATAGCAGGTGCTGCCCAGGACTATCAGATGACCGGGGCTGAGATGCGTGTGATACTTAATCCTGCAGACAGTACCGTAGTATTCGAGCCCGTCAGGTATATGTGGAGCGATCGGGTATTTGTATGCGGCTCAATTATAGACAAGGAAGGTAAGGAACACCGTTGGAAGAATGACGAGGCCGCTCCCCTTGAGCATAAGGGCAATGGTGTGTATGCCGGCACGGTTCGTTTCTTCGAGGATTATATATACCCCGGATATGCAACGTTCCTGATTATGGCCAGCCGTTCTACCCTTGAAGATGTGGAGTATAGTACCGTTGTACGTCCGGGATGGCTCGAGGCCAGCTATACAGCAGTTGCCGACAAGTATATCCTGACTGACGGTAAATTCGCCGATGACCTGGTGCGGGGATATGGTAATAACCACCGTTTCTGTATTGAATGGACAGCCGGAGCAGAACCTGCGGATTATTATGTTGTATTTGACATGAATGCCGGTACGCTTTTGGTAACTGATGCTACAGGTGATGTGGAGGATGCCATTCGCGGAGCAGCTGCTGACGAAGCGTTCGCAGAAGGTATCTACGACTTGCAGGGTCGTAGGATTGCTTCCTCGCAGGTAAGGAAAGGACTGTATATTATCAATGGCAAGAAGGTTGTTATCGGAAAATAAGAGAATGATAGTTAATAAGTTAATTTGGGTTCCCAGTCTGGTCTGTTCCGCTTTGTATGCGGAGCAGACCGGACAACATCCCAATGTTATCATCATGTATATTGATGATATGGGCATTGGCGATGTCAGTTGTTTCGGAGGCTCTTATACGCCGACTCCCAATATTGATCGTTTGGCGCAACAGGGACTTTCCTTCACGCAGTACTACTCTGCCGCTCCCGTCAGCTCGCCCTCCCGATGCGGCCTCATCACAGGTCAGTTCCCCCTGGAGCATGGCATTAATACTTTTATGGACACCCGTGCCGCCAACAGAAGGGTGGAGCAGGTGGATTACCTGAATCCTTCCGCCCCCAGTATTGCCAGAGCCTTTCAGCAGGCTGGCTACGCGACTGCACACATTGGGAAATGGCATCTGGGCGGTGGCCGNNNGGATTACCTGAATCCTTCCGCCCCCAGTATTGCCAGAGCCTTTCAGCAGGCTGGCTACGCGACTGCACACATTGGGAAATGGCATCTGGGCGGTGGCCGTGATGTGACAGATGCACCTGGCTTTGATAACTATGGTTATGATGAGCATATCTCTACCTACGAGAGCCCGGACCCTGACCCCATTATTACTTCCACACAATGGATATGGGCAGCCTCTGACAGCGTAAAGCGTTGGAACAGAACGGCGTATTTTGTAGATAAGAGTCTGGATTTCATCCGTCGTCAGAACGGCAAGCCTTTCTTCCTGAACCTTTGGCCTGATGATATGCATACGCCCTGGGTTCCTGAGGTTTTTGCC
>CACYMI010000109.1 GCA_902775385.1 uncultured Bacteroidales bacterium | reverse complement strand
AAGTCCTTCCTTGCCTTGGCAATAACGTGAGCCTTTTCTGCAGCAGACTCATAAGAAGGACTACTGTATGTGATGTAATTTGTATTGTCATGCACAACAGCCTCCATGTGAGCATTGGGATGCTGAGCATTCACTGCGGCAGGGACAAACTTGGCCCAGAAGCGGATAGCTGTGGGGACCTTGGAGAGGGTTTCGCTCTTCTTGGGGTCAGAGGTCTTGCTGAAGTTATAGTTAGCTTTGTTAGATGCTGAAGTAGCACCGGCATTGATACATCCAGTTGTCAGGTTACCCTGAGCCACAATACCGAGAACACTGCGAGAATAGATGTTGGCACAATAAAAGCCATTGCTGCCCGGGCGATGGTCCTCCACCATCTTTACCTGCTGAGCACTAGACAGTCCTGCGTATTGCCCCTCACCAGTCTCAAAAGAGTTCCAGTTGTCAGGAGCGTGATTACTACTTGTCACACCACGCCAGTCCTCGAAATCGCCGTTGCCTATCTGGGTAATACCAGCAGTCACATCATCAATAACAGTAATGATGTATGTGCCTTCACCTACACCGGATTTTGCCGTAATAATACAAGAGCCGTTCTTATTGACAGTTACCGTACCGTCAGCAGCAACAGTAGCGACATTAGTGTTGCTTGACTCGTAAGTTATCTCTTCTACCACATTCTCGGTAACAAGGCTCTCGTTCTTGTATGTACCGTCACTAAGGTTCAGATAAACATACGATGTTTCATACTTAAGAGTGGGGGCACCTGCCTTCACGAACTTTGCATAATAGTTCTGAGTGGTAGGACTATTCGCTGATGTTGCAGACACTTTGAAAGATGCTTCATACTTGACTTTCATTGAAAGAGGATTGCCGGAACAAGCAGCATTGTCGAACCAGCCGGCAAATACATATTCTTCCTCGGCCTGCGCATAGAGGTAATAAGTATGAGTAGGCTCACTGCCCTTATTATCTGCACCAGACTGAGCGGAAGACTCTGTAGCATATTCAGGTGCATTAGACTCTGATTTATAGTTAACATAAACCTTACCTTCACCAACTGCAGTTGCTGTAGCCTTTGAATAATAATCTTTGTTGTTGGCCAAAGCCGACATACTAAACATGGTGAACATCACCATAAAGAGGCTCAATAACCTCGTAATCTTACATTTCATAATCAATCTTTTTTGTTTTGTATTGTTTGTTTATAATAATATTAAATTAGGCTTTTCGTAATTGAAAGTACTGTCCGATGTAATTAAGTGCCAGCGCAAAAACCAAGACAATGTGAGCCGGATCCACTATGGGATTCTCGGTTTGCATAAGCATGACGGCACTCCATATAAGGCATACTATACCAAAGGGCAGCAACCACCATTTTCGCCAACGCCACAGAATGAGCGGCAGCGGATTGAAAGGAATGATAAGCCAGCTGAAGTCGGTAACAGGAAGCGAAGACAGAAAAATCAGATAGGTAATTACCAATCCGAAGGCTGTCTGTATGACCAACAACAGAACCGAAACGGGCTGACATATCCAGAAGCAACCTATGATAGACACTACCAACATGAGACAAGCCACCATCATGGGGGTGAGGGCGCTACTCTCTTTTATACTGACGGTCTGCTTGACAACCGTATGCGGCTCGCCAAGGACAGGGTGCCCATTGAAAGTGGCTTTCTGCAAAACGTTTATCAAGTCGGGATAGACAACCACCTTATCCGTAATGCTACAGGGGCGATCTGCCTCAGAACCGACAATAGAATACAGGATAAAACGATTCCAAGGAAAATCATCAACCCGGTTGCGCAATAACGTACGACGTGTCTCCCTAAGAAACTTTTCATCCCAAGGCCCGAAAGTAATTGTATCAGGGTGCACCGCCGCGCAAACGGCGCGCAGGCAGGTAACTGCACACCCCCGGTTCAGATAGTCATAAGGCAGATTCATGCCTTCCTCCACCTTTCCGTCAAGATATTGCCAAAGCTGCTTGCGGTTTTCCAGGGGGAGTGTAAGAATATACTCTGAAACACCTCTGCCCTCTTTGGTATAGTCTGCCACCATACGCTCCGTTGGAACAATAGTCATGCCCATCTTCAGGTTACCCTGCAGGAAGGACCATACCCTATTAGTCACATTTTCCGACTCATAGGTATATACCACGTCCAGATTATAATGCGGGCATTGCATACGGAAGCAGGCATGACCCGCACAGGAGTAGAGCACATCCGACGGTGATATTACCAGGATGCTGGCCGTAACGAAGTTATCTGCCTCGGTAATCGCCAATGAGTCCTGGCGTGCCTGCTCCAGGCTGTCCGTCTGGGCATAGGCATACACAGGCAGCAACATCAGCAAGATTATGCGGCAGAGATTCCTCATTACTTTTTCCTTTATACCTTATTATATATATAGGGTCAGAACAACACCTTTTTGCCACCCACAATATACAGACCCTTCTTAAATTGGGCATTGACTCTGCGGCCATTCAGATCATAGACAACTGATGAGGAAGCAGCGGCAGCAGGAACCGTATGAATGGCATCCTGACTGTCATCCTTGAAGTCATCCGTGCCAAGCTGTACATATACAATCTGACCAATGGACTCCTTCATGTCGATGTCGATAGTGACATAAAGCTTACTCTCGTTCAGCTTGCCCTGAAGCTTCATGGGAATCTCACCTATCATAGGACCCATCCAGGTATCCACACCGGCCATGTCGCCGTTCTGGATGGTGATACTGCCGTCAAAGGCGATATGGCCCAGGCCGTCCTCGCCCTGCGTTACAGCCAGGTTTTCCATAACAATATTACCTACGGGAATATTATTCTCACCATCTGAAAGGAAGAAGTTCTTCAGCTCAAAGTTGATGGTACCGTTACCGTTATCCACAACGGTAACGCCTGTCATCTGGGGAGCAGAACTCTCGCCGTTGATGGTTACAACCAGCTGCTCATTGTAAACCTTGCTCTTTGTGTTGAAATCATCCGTGCCAAGCTGTACATATACAATCTGACCCAAGGTTGACTGCATGTCAATATCAATGGTTACATAGAGCTTACTCTCGTTCAGCTTGCCCTGAAGCTTCATGGGTATCTCACCTACCATAGGACCCATCCAGGTATCCACACCGGCCATGTCGCCGTCCTGAATGGTGATACTGCCGTCAAAGGCGATATGGCCCAGGCCGTCCTCGCCCTGCGTTACAGCCAGGTTTTCCATAACGATGTTACCTATAGGAATGTCGTTCTGACCATCAGAGAGGAAGAAGTTCTTCAGCTCAAAGTTGATGGTACCGTTACCGTTATCCACGACGGTAACGCCTGTCGTCTGAGGAGCGGAACTCTCGCCGTTGATGGTTACAACCAGCTGCTCATTGTAAACCTTGCTCTCTGCAAAGGCTGTTAAAACTGTGAAGACACAGGAAATAACAAGTAAAAGTTTCTTCATAAATTATTTGATTTAATATCTGTAAGCTATTCCGAATGTGGCATAGATGGGGTACATCCTGAAGGAGACGGCATCGAAGTCCTTCTCCCAGATGTTACTAAGTCCCCAATCCAGTTTGGCAAAGGCGTTCATGTGCCGGCAGACCTTCCAGTCAAAACCTACCTCGATGCCGACATTCCATTGATGGTTCTCGTTGTCATAGACCTCGCCGCTGAAATTACGCTTGAAATAGGTGCTGAGGTACGGACCGAAACTCAGGTTCCAGCGGGGAGACATCCTGAAGGTGGCCAGGATAGGCATGGTCATACCCCACATGTCCGTATTGGTAATATCGGTTCCGGTAAAATAGCCGGACATGGTATTGCCGTCCATGGTAAGGGACATCTTATAGTTCTTGACATCGGCGCTGGTATGGAACCCCTCGTAGAAGAAGTGCCATCCCACGCTGGCGCCCCAGCGCTTGCCGAACATCTTATATACATCCACACCGACGGTGGCTCCGCCCTTGGGCGAGAAGGTATTGATAGAACGGATTTCCGAGGGCAAGGGCAAGGGGGTAGTGCCGCCCACTGTATAACCTGCACGGACAAGAACACCGGCGCCCTTCAGCCCCTTGGTGGGACCCCATTTCTCCCAGGAATCCTGAGCATAGCCGGCAGCTGCCGAGATAAGCGCAACTGCCACAAGCATTAATTTAAACCTATTTGACACGATAATCTTATTTTAATATTCGTCTTTGTCGCAATAGAGCGACACATTATCCATATACAACTTACTGCCGATGGCACCCTGGAAGTTGCCGCCCTGCCAGCTGCTTGAGAAGCTGAGAGCCAGGCTGTAGCCCTTGTTGGCAAGAACCGTCTTGTCAACCTCCTTGGAATATACCACGGGAATCTCAACCAGCTGCCACTGTGAGGTAAGGCCGTGAATGGGATTGTTGCCAATCTTGTCTGAGCCGTCCCAGTTGAGGTTATGGGGCAGGCGGCCGATTCCCACAATGTATGGATTGGTGAACATATCCGTTCCGTCAATCATAACCTCGTTGCCGGCCTCATCCTGGTTGCGGTAGAACACTACGTATGCATCCGGCTCGTCAATGACATCGGCAACGGGTTTGCCCATCCTGTTCTGGAAAGTTGGGCCCGGCTCGTATTTCAGCCATACGGTCATCTTTACAGGCTTATGGGTAAACGGGGAACCGAAACGGGTAGCCCTGAGCGCATCCTTCAGCGCATTACTTACATCGAAGATTCCGTTGAACATACTGCCGCTGGCCAGTCGCATATTAACCATGTTGCCGAAGGAACCGGTATCCTTGGTCTCCAGTTTCACACAGGCGCTACCGTCAGGACCGCCGTCAGCCACGGGGACAGAGGGATACTCCATAGGCTTGGCTGATGACTTGCTCAACTTGAAGCCCGGATTACCGTTCTTCCACTTGGCATCGGTAAAGACATTGGCCACATTCTCATCAGTAATGCTCCACTCATAGAACTTACCGTTGGCATCCAGGGCATAAGTCTCAAAGTCAAGGGTGAAGTCGCCCTCAGTGGGCTTGTCATGCTCGAAGACGATGGAATACAACCTGTTCCAGTTCCTGTCCTCAGATACTATCTTGAAGACCTGCTTCCTCTCATTGGAGAAATCCACAAGGCTGCCGTTCCTGAACTCGGTGAAAGATCCGTCGGCATCCTGAATATAGGCAATGGCACCTGAGGTGACACTCAGGGTAACAGGCAACAGGGACACATTCTCCTGAGAACGGATCAGGAAAACAATCTGATTGGTAGCCGAGCCGACCACCTTGAGCGTATCATATTCGTGATGGAAAATCCCCGTGGGATTGTCAACATGAACGAAGACTGACTCAATATCGCACTCGGCGTTCTTAGGCTCGGCTGGAATACAGGATGAGAGCACACCTGATGCGATGGCCAGGAAAGGGATTAAAAATGATTTCTGCATTACGCTATTTATACACTTATTATTAAATTCGGGTGCAAAATTACCCCAATTCCGGCAAACACCTTATAAATAAAGGTAGAACTTGCCGGCAAAAATCGGTAACGGAGGCTAAAAAGCGGTAACAAATCTTAAATTCCGGTACAACCGGCGGGGAAAGAAAAACAGAAAAACCACGTTGAAATGGCAACTATTTAAACAAAAAGAGACTTATCAGCAAAAACTTATGTTGTATTCTACTCCTATGGCGTTCAGGAGTCAGACTCCTTCCTTTCAAGGAGGGTTTGGGAAGGACCTGCGGAAAGACAAGAGATAAAACCGACAAGACGTGGGAAGAAAAAGAAAAGGATACGGGGAGAGAAAACATCCTGATACGCCAGATAAAACATCTTGGCACGTCATCCATAATTATTTTCAAGGCTTGAAAATAAATAACCAAGCTTTGAAAATATATTTTCACGCCTTGAAAATAAATAACCAAGGCTTGAAAATAATTCTGTAAGGCGTATCAGAATGTTTTTCCCTGGGGAGGCAGAATGTTTACTTACGGCTTGGGCGCTGTTTTACCTTACCGTACTGCTCTACCGTCATCCGCTGAATCACCACATCCTCAAGCGGACGGCTGTTTCTGTCTGTGGCAACTTCCTGAATCCGCCTGACTACATCAAGCCCCTCAATCACCTCGCCGAAGACGGTATATTGTCCGTCAAGATGAGGCGTCCCTCCACGCATCTGATAATCGTCGGACATCTGAGAGGTCATCTCAATGCCCTTTTCCTGCAGCATGGAACGGACCTTCTTGATATCACCGGGCCCTTGCTTCCTACCATATACAATATAGAACTGGCAACCGCTGCTGTTCTGTTCGGGATTGATGTCATCCGGCTCACGGGCAGCCGCAAGGGCACCGCGCCAATGGTATAAATAAGGAAGGCAGAACTCGGCAGGTATGGTATAGCCCGGATTGCCCTCCCCCAGCAGCTTGCCCTTAGGAGCATTCCGGGAGTCCGGGTCACCGCCCTGAATCATAAAGTCCCTGATACACCTGTGAAAGAGCGTTCCGTCATAGAAACCGGAGGCTGCCAGCTTCAGAAAGTTGTCGCGGTGCAGCGGCGTGTCGTCCGAAAGGGCTACGCGGATAGTGCCGCATGAGGTCTCGATCCGCACTACGGCACGCTTTTCCCTTTTCTTTCCCTGAAGAGGAATCACACACAGGAAAAGCAGGAACGAGACCAGGAAAAGAAAGCGGTTCTTATTCATATCACATCATTTTTTTGCAAAAATACAGAAAATTCCCCCACCGGACAAGAAAAGAGCGAAAAAAATTTTTGCGGCAACAGAAAGAAGCCGGTTAATGCAAAAACAATCGGTTTAATCGCAAAAAATCAATCTGATATTCACGAAAAAGCAAATCGAATAAAATAGTATCATGATTTCTGATAAAAAAAATACAGGAAAAGCGTGGGGAATTGTGGGGGAATTTTATTATCTTTGCACCCAAGAACAAAAATATATAAGTACACGCAATGAGATTTACAGGCAACATATATGCCAAGGTTGACGAGAAAGGACGCGTTTTCGTTCCGAGCTGCTTCCGCAAGGTTCTTCAGCGGGAGGAGCAGCAGGGGCTGATATTGCGCCGGGATGTCTTCCAGCGTTGTCTGGTATTGTACCCTGAGCAGGTATGGCATGAGCAAGTGGATGCCATTACGGCAAAGACTAATATGTTTGACCGTAACGGACGTAATGCCCTCAGGAAATTTGTGGCCGGTGCGGAATCCGTAACGCTGGACAGCGGAGGACGGATCCTTATCCCCAGGCGTTATCTGGAGGAAGCCAACATTAAGAACGATGTCCGCTTCATAGGCATAGATAACACCATTGAGATCTGGAACAGGCAGGATGCCGAGGCTATCCTGGACGACCCGGATGCATTGGGAGACTACCTGGAAAGGATGATGAGTACACCGCAGGAGAACAAGTAACGGATCCGTATAGGACATAATACCCTAAGAAACATGGTAAGCGAGGTTTATCATATTCCCGTATTGTTAAAAGAGACAATAGACGGACTTGACATCAGGCCCGACGGGACGTATGTGGACCTTACCTTCGGCGGCGGCGGCCATAGTCGGGAGATACTGGCCCGGCTGGGAAAGGGCGGTCATCTGTACAGCTTTGACCAGGACCTGGATGCGCTGAGAAACGCGCGGCCCCTGGAGGAGCAATACGGTGAATGCTTTACGTTTGTAAGAAGCAACTTCCGCTTCCTGAGGAACTGGATGCGGTATTACGGCGTTGAGGGCATTGACGGCATCCTGGCCGACCTGGGTGTCAGCAGTCACCATCTGGATGCCGGGGAACGGGGCTTCAGTTTCCGCTATGACGCTAAGCTGGACATGAGAATGAACCAGGCAGGCAGGCTGAAGGCCAGCGATGTGCTGAAGAACTATACCGAGGAGCAGCTGGCGGACATCTTCTACCTGTACGGGGAACTGAAGAACAGCAGAAGACTGGCATCAGTTATCGTAAAGGCGAGGGCTGCCGGGGAGCTGGAAACCACAGGGCAGCTGGCAGAGATGCTGAAACCCTGCCTGGCCTATGACAGGGAGAAGAAGGACCTGGCACGGGTATTCCAGGCCTTACGGATAGAGGTGAACGGGGAGATGGCCGCATTACGGCAGATGCTGGCGGCAGCCACGGACCTGTTAAGCCCCGGAGGCAGGATTGCCGTACTGACATACCACTCGCTGGAGGACAGGATGGTAAAGAATATCATTAAGAGCGGAAATGTGGAGGGGAAGGTGGAGACGGACCTCTTCGGTCAAAGCAAGGCTCCGCTGAGAGCAGTTAACAGGAATGTGATTACGGCATCGCCGGAGGAGATTCAGACCAACCCGCGCAGCCGTTCGGCAAAACTTAGAATCGGAGAAAAATGGCAGAGATAAAGAATAATATACAGGAGGAACCGGAGAAGAAGGAAATCCCCGTTACCGAGGAACAGGAACAGAGTAACAAGAGCAAGTTGCTGAATGCCCTGGTCAATGAGGAGGATGACAGCGAGAAGAAGGACCTGGAGCACCTGAAGGATGTGCTGCAGGCGCTGAGTATCAACGGCCTGTGGTTCAGGAAGCAGCTTGGTGTGCTGTCCCTGATACTCTTTGGCATCATCATCTATATCACCAACCGCTATCAGGCGCAGAATGAGATGATTGAGGAGGACAGGCTGCATGAGGAGTTGCAGGACTGGAAATACCGCAGCATGACAAGAAACAGCGAGCTGACCTACCGTTGCAGGCAGAGCCAGCTGGAAGAGCAGATGAAGGCAATGGGTGACAGTACGCTGACCTCCAGCAACGACCCGGTTTACGAACTGACTAACGATTAAACGAAACGGATGAAGTCAAACAACGATAGCTCAATAGGACGCTTTCGCATCATTCTGGCAGTGATTGCGATTTTTGCTGTATATATTCTCGGTACAGCCCTTCACACCATGCTACCCCCGAAGAGCAGCTACTGGGAGAAGGTGGACAGGCGCTATACTACCGAGAACATACCCATCCCGGCCAACAGGGGCAACATCCTGTCAGCGGACGGGCAGGTGCTGTCCGGCTCCATACCGGTATATCGCCTGTATATGGACTTCAAGGTTTGCGACCCCGACACGGCCAGCCAGAGGAAAATTGAGAGGTGGAGGGACTCTGCCTTTGTCGCAGACCTGGACAGCATCTCCGAAGGATTGGCGAATATCTTCCACAATCATGACAAGAAGTGGTTTAGGGAGCACCTGGAAAAAGGAAAGAAACGCGGGAAGTTCGCCTGGAACATCAACCCCGGCAAACTGGCCACCTACATTCAGTACAAGGAATGCCAGAAGCTGCCCATGTTCAGGGAGAGTCCCAACCGGAGCGGATTCCACGGCGAGGAGATTATGCAACGCAAGAAGCCTTATGGTATGCTGGCCTCCAGAACCCTGGGCGACCTGTATGCCGACTCTAACGCCAGGGCGAAATGCGGGCTGGAGCTGAGCTTTGACAGTATCCTGAGGGGCAAACCGGGAACATCGCATAGCACCAAGGTGCTGAACAGGAAAATCCGGTTTGTGGACATGCCGCCCGAGAATGGAAACGACCTGCTGACCACACTTGACATCAACATCCAGGATATGGCCGACAGGGCTCTGCGCAACAAGCTGAAGGAAGTGGGCGGCGAGATTGGCATGGCTGTGGTAATGGAGGTGAAGACGGGCGACGTGAAGGCCATCGTGAACCTGACCAGGATGTCGGACGGAGAATACTACGAATGCAAGAACAATGCGGTAAGCGACCTGATGGAGCCAGGCTCTACCTTTAAGACGGCCAGTATCATGGTGGCATTGGACGACGGTAAAATAAATAAGAACACGCGCGTGGAAACCGGCAGCGGTATCTTCCAGATGCACGGACGCCAGATGAAGGACCACAACTGGCGTAAGGGCGGTTACGGCACCCTGAGCGTTCCCGAGGTGCTGATGTTCAGTTCCAACATCGGTGTGAGCAGGCTGATAGACGATGCCTACAAGGATGATCCTGACAGATACGTCCGCGGCCTGAACAGACTGGGCGTAGGCCTGCCGCTGAACCTCCCCTTCGTAGGTAAGGGCGAACCGCGTGTACGCCATCCCAAGAAGGAGGGAAGATTCTGGCTGAACTGGAGCAATACCGCTCTGCCCTGGATGAGTATAGGCTATGAGACCATGCTGCCGCCAATTGCTACGCTGGCATTCTACAACGGAATTGCCAACGGAGGCAAGATGGTGAAGCCCAGATTCGTGAAGGCTGAGCTGAAGGACGGTCAGGT
>CACYMI010000108.1 GCA_902775385.1 uncultured Bacteroidales bacterium | reverse complement strand
CATCCCTGTGATTGAGACTGGAGCCGGTGTTGTCAACACCTATTTCGATAAGGAGGGCGACCTGGAGATGGATAAGGCCATTATCAACAATGCCAAGACACGTCGCGTCAGCGTGTGCAACGCCCTCGACTGTCTGATTATTCACGAGGACAGGCTGGGTGACTTGATAGAACTGGTGAAGCCGTTGCTCGACCACAAAGTGACCATCTATGCCGACGCTCCCTCATATCAGATACTGACAGGCATCTATCCTGAGGTGTTGCTGCAGGCTGCCACTTCCGACTCCTTCGGTACTGAGTTCATGGACTATAAAATGGCCATCAAAACCGTATCGTCTCTGGAGGAAGCACTGGACCATATCGACCAGTACGGTTCGGGACACAGCGAGGCTATCATCACCATGAATGAAGAGACGGCCCGCAAATTCCAACAACATGTTGATGCAGCCTGCGTCTATTGGAATGCCCCCACGTCGTTTACCGACGGTGCCCAGTTCGGATTGGGTGCTGAGATAGGCATCTCTACCCAGAAGCTCGGTCCTCGCGGACCTATGGCACTGGAAGAAATCACCACCTATAAGTGGCTGATTGAAGGTGAAGGACAGATAAGGGGATAGTGAGGAGTGAAAAGTGAGGAGTGAAAAGTGAAGAGTGAAAAGTGAAGAGTGAAAAGTGAAAAGTGAAAAGTGAAGAGTGAAGGCTGCGATTGAGCGAGAGCAATGATAAGCTTGCTTAAGCATTGCCGAGCGTGAGCAGGCTCGACCGAAGGTCAAAAGTGAAAAGTGAAGAATGCGGGGGAATAATCAAAAAAATCAAAGATTTATTTTGTTTTTCCCTCGCTTATTCGTAATTTTGCACCCGCATTTGCGATGTAGTGCCATAGAGAGGTGGCTACACGACAAACAAGTTTAACTAAAAACAATACAGAATTATGTATTTGGATTCAGCAAAGAAAGAAGAGATTTTCGGCAAGTTTGGTAAGGGTACTACCGATACCGGTAGCGCTGAGAGCCAGATTGCTTTGTTTTCATTCCGTATCAGCCATCTGACTGAGCACATGAAGCAGAACCGTAAGGACCACAGCACTGAGCGTGCCCTGACCGGTCTGGTAGGTAAGCGTCGCGCACTTCTGAACTATCTGAAGTCACGCGATATCAATCGCTACCGTGCTATTGTCAAGGCTTTGGGTCTGCGTAAGTAAGACGAGAAGCCCCCTCCCAACCTCCCCCAAAGGAGGAGGAGAAAGGGTGGAAACTTAAAAAAGTGAAATCCAATGAAGTGAGGAGTGCTTATCTAATTTGCGCTTCTCACTTCTTTTATTTACGAACCCCTTAACAATCAAAATAATGAATAACAACAATCAACCTTCTGCAATTACTTCTAACTCCTCCACCCTTTGGGGGAGGTTGGGTAGGGGCTTCTTCTTTCCCGATGTGCTGGCCATTCTGTTCTTTGTGGCCGTCAGTTTAGTTTACTTCTTAGGTCCTATCCGTGACGGCAAGGTGCTGGCCGGTCAGGACCATGATGCTGCCATCGGCAGCGGTATAGAGATGGAGCAGTACCGTGCCGCTCATGACGGTGAGCGAACACGCTGGACCAATACGCTGTTCAGCGGTATGCCTACGTATCAGATGAGCCCCAGCTACTCCAGTACTGACAAGCTGAGTGCGCTGGAGAGCATCTACCGGTTAGGACTTCCTACGGTGGCTTCATACGTGTTTATGATGCTGCTGGGTTTCTACATCCTGATGCGCGCCTTTGACTTCAGGGTATGGATGGCGGCCTTAGGTGCTGTGCTGTGGGCTTTCAGCAGTTACTATTTCATTATCATTCAGGCGGGCCATATCTGGAAACTGCTTACCCTGTGCTTTATCCCGCCTACCATAGCGGGTATGGTGCTGTGCTACAGGGGCAAATATATGACGGGCGTGGTGGTGACAGGCATCTTCACGGCGCTGCAGATCCTGAGCAACCATGTGCAGATGACTTACTACTTCCTGTTTGTCATAGGCTTTATGAGCCTGGCTTATCTGATTGATGCCATCCGGCAGAAGACGTTCAGTCAGTGGCTGCGTGCTACGGCGTGCTTTGCCGTAGGCTGTATTCTGGGTGTTTGCATCAACCTGAGCAACCTGTACCACACCTGGGAATACAGTAAGGAGAGTATGCGCGGCAAGAGTGAGCTGACGCAGAAGACGAAGAATGCTGAGGACCAGACGAGCAGCGGTCTGGAGCGCAGCTATATCACGGCATGGAGCTATGGCATAGGTGAGACCTGGACGCTGCTGGTACCTAATACGAAGGGCGGTGCCAGTGTGCCGCTGGCTGCCAATGAGGAGGCAATGAAGCATGCCGATAATCAGTTTATGAGTGTTTACCGGCAACTGGGACAGTACTGGGGCGAACAGCCCGGCACAAGCGGCCCTGTATATGTGGGTGCCTTTGTGCTGTTCCTGTTCGTACTGGGCCTGTTCATTGTAAAGGGGCCCATGAAGTGGTGTCTGCTGGCAGCTACCATACTGAGCATTCTGCTGGCATGGGGTAAGAACTTTATGCCGTTCACGGATCTGTTCCTGGATTACTTCCCGCTATATGCGAAGTTCCGTACGGTAGCCAGTATTCTGGTCATTGCGGAATTCACCATCCCCCTTCTGGCCATGCTGGCCCTGAAAGAGATTGTGGAGAATTCAAAATTCGAAATTCAAAGTTCAAAAGGGAATAACTTTCAACTATCAACTATCAACTCTCAACTATTGATAGCTTTTGCCCTCACCGGCGGCATGTGCTTCCTGTTCTGGCTGATGCCGGATATGTTCTTCGGCAACTATATCTCCACACAGGAGGTAATGGGCTTGCAGGGCCTGACACAGAACGGTGTTCCGCAGAACGTTGTCATGCAGCTGATGGAAAACCTGTCTGATATGCGCCGGGCTATGTTCACGGCAGATGCCATGCGCAGCTTCATCATTATCTGTGTGGGCGTGCTGATTCTGCTGGTTTACCGTTGGGGCAAAATCAAGACCGTGCCTATGGTGGCATGCGTGCTGTTGCTCTGCCTGGCTGATATGTGGGGCATCAACAAGCGTTACCTGAACGACAGTATGTTTGTCACACCCCGTACGAAGGCACAGGCCTTCCCGCCCAGCCAGGCTGACGAGCTGATACTGCAGGATCCTGACAAGTACTACCGTGTGGTAAACCTGACGGTCAGCACCTTCAATGACAATACAACATCGTACTACCACAAGAGTATCGGCGGCTATCATGCCGCTAAGCTGCGCCGTTATCAGGAACTGATAGAGGAGCACATCACCCCTGAGCTGCGTGCCCTGCAGCAGGCTGCCGTTGAGAGCAGCGGCCTGTTGGAGACGGTGAACGGCGACAGTCTGTACCCTGTGCTGAACATGCTGAACACCAAGTACGCCATCTTAGGCGGCAGGGAAGGCAGTAAGATACCCGTCATGAACCCATGGGCCAACGGCAATGCCTGGTTTATAAATAAGGTACAGTATGTGGATGATGCGGATGCAGAGATAGCCGCCCTGCACGGCCTGGATACCAAGCATGTGGCAGTAGTGGACAAGAAGTTCAGCCAGATACTGGGCAATGAGGCACAGCAGCCTGACACAACCGCGCGGATAACCCTTACGGCCTATGAGGCCAACCGGTTGGGTTATGAAGTCACCTCGCAAAAGGGTGGCGTGGTAGTGTTCAGTGAGATTTACTACCCGGGCTGGACCTGTACCATAGACGGCACAGAGACCGAGATTGCCCGTGCGGACTATGTGCTGCGTGCCGTCCGCATTCCTGCGGGTAAGCATACGGTGGTAATGACCTTTGATCCCCAGACGGTACACATTACCGAGGCCGTTGCCTATGGTGCCTTGGCAATCCTGGCCCTGCTGCTTGTTTTTGCCATTGGCAAAAAGGTTAAAAAGTTAAAGGGTTAAAAGGTTGGGGGTGGCTGATAATCAGCATAGGTTAACGCAGCGCGCACTGGCCCATGACTATACACGGGCCGGTGTGTACCATATTACCATTCATGTGGCTGACGGATTAGGACAGCCCCTGGGTAAGGTGACGGGCAACCTGTCAGCACCTGACGGTACTGCCGATGCGCCACACACGGCCCTTACCCCTATAGGGCAGATGGTAGAGCATGAGCTGCTGCACACTATCCATGCCTTTTACCCGATGGTTACCATACAGGATTATGTGATTATGCCTGAGCACCTGCATGCGCTGATGGTGGTGCAGGACAGGATCCTGAGCCGGAATGGGAAGGTGCTTACTATTGGGCAGGTGATAGCCGGCTTTAAGCAGGGGTGTAACCGGAAGTACTGGGATATATTGAAGCGGGCGAAACCCGCTTCCGCTCTGCCCCGCCCCGCTAACGGCGCCACGGCAACCCAGACCCACCCCGCTGGCATAGCCGCACTAACCTACCCTGCCGCTAACAGCGCCGCTGCAGCATTAACCCACCCCGCTGGCACGGCAGCACTAACCCACCCTATCACTAACAGCGTCACGGGGGCAATAAGACGCCCCGGGGGCGATGATGAGCGCCCGGCATTGTTTGCGCCGGGCTATTGTGATGTGATACCGGTGGATGAAAGGCAGCTGGCAACCCAGCGTGCCTATATCAGCGGTAACCCGCGTAGCCGTTTGCTACGCACCGGTAACCGTTCCCGCCTTATGACACGGCGTGGCGGCATTGACACTGCCGTTACCCTTCCGGCCCTGCGCGGTTACCTGCAGCGTGTATGCCCGCCCCGCATGGTTGCACAGGATGCTTTATGTCAGTTAGAGCTCCGCCTGCTTTTGGCAGGCGGTAAGATAGCTTGTGATAGCTACGGTAACCGTGACCTGCTGACACGGCGTTGCCTGCCCGTGGTATGCCACCGGTGTGATGCGGCCCGCCTTGGCGAGCAGAAACTGCGCTGCCTGCAGGAAGCGGAACGCGGTACGGTGCTGGTAAGCGCCCGCATTGCAAAGGGGGAGCAGGAAATTACGGATGAGGCGCTGCGACGCGGCTACCCCGTTATCCTGATAGCGGATAACGGGTTCCCTGAGGTGTACCACCCGTCAGCCACGCGCATAGAACAATGTGCCACGGGCCAACTGCTTATCGTCAGCCCGTGGCAATACCAATACCGCAGGAAAGAGGACGCTGTGAGCGTGCCCTTCTGCAAGACCATGAACTGTGTGGCACAGGCGCTGTGCCGCACCAAGGATACCTGGTGGCAGAAGTAAGGCTATACGTTAACAGGGACGTTCGGCGGGGAGCCTGAATACCTGCTGAATCTGCCGCATGGCCTCGGGGGTCATGCCCTCGGGCTCGAAGCCCATATTGCGGGCACACATGTAGATGTTGGCGGCCTTACAGAGGACATCGGTCTGATCGAAGGCATCCATGATGTCCTGCCCTACCGCTACGGTTCCGTGCTTCTCCCAAAGAACCACATCATGCTTCTTAATCTGTTCCAGGGTAGCGTCTGCCAGTTCGACTGAACCGGGCAGATTATAGGGTACTATACCTATGCCCAAGGGGGCGAAAGCGAGGGTCTCTGGTATCATGGACCAGAGGACGCGCGTCAGTTCGCCTTCCTTCAGGAAACGGGGATTATGCGACATGGCCACCAGTTCAATGGGATGTGTATGCAGCGTGGCCTTATAGCAGCTGCCCGTCTGCAGGAGGTAGTTCTGCAAAGCCAGGTGGCTGGGCAGTTCGCTGGTGGGGAGGACGGGCTCATCGGCAATAATCTCGTAGCTGGCACAATCAGGGCAAATGCGGATGATACTACCGTTCCGCATGGGATGGCGGGCCAGGTCACGCATACGCTTGCCGGTTCCCTTGACATAGAAAAATTGGCCTTGCAGATAAGGAAGCACCTTGCCGATGGGTATGGCGGGCACAAGGGCGGGAAGGGATGCCAGCGCGGCATCCGCGAACTCGGTGATATTAACGGTGATATTGCCGCCGTTACGTTCGGCCCACCCTTTCTGCCACAGGTAGCCGGTCACTTCGGCTATCTGGTCGATAACGGCCTGGAGAGCGGGGCGGGATGAGAGAATACTGCTTGTATTATCCATAATAACCTGTTATATTAACTGGGGAATGAACGAACTGAGGATGAGGATGGCCAGGCCGACGAGCAGGACGGCGACGGTGCTGCGACCGCACCCTTTCCACTCCTTGAGGATGATACCCCATACATTGCTGAACGTTACATTCAGTGCCATGAGGATGCAGAAGGAGAAGGTGATGAGGTCAGGAGAATCCTGAAGGAATCCCTGCCCCAATGACAGGCCGAAAAACTGGCTGTACCACAAGGCACCTGCCAAGAGGCAGAACAGGAGGTTGTTGGCCCAGACACGCTGATTGCCGTAATCCGACCAAGTGCCGTTCCTGTGATTCTGGTACAGACAATAGGCCGCATTGGTGGCAAAACCGCCTGACGTTACCAGCAGAATGGCCGGAAGGGCGCGGAACATGGGATCGGTCAGTTCGCCGAAGTTGAGTCCTGTGCCGAAGGTCAGCCCCACATTAAAGCATCCGCTCATGAATCCGGCAAGAAGGGCGATGCAGAGTCCCTTGGGGAAATTGAAATCCCTGACGGCCTGGCGTTTTTCCTCCTCGCTGAGGGAGGCGCTCTTCATACTGCCGGCTATGCCGATAACAGCGATACCCAGCAGGGTGACGGCCACCCCTGCCAGTACAGAGAAGGTGAGCTTGGAGAGCGGATCCTGTTGCGGGAAGAAGGCCGAAGGTAAGACCGCCTACGCCCCAGAGGATTCCGAAGAGGAAGGTCATGGCTATATTGAAACGGTTCCCCGGGGTGAGAAGTTCCGCAAGACTGTGTCCGGCAGGGACTGCAAGCAATGCGCCCAGGAAGGGCAGGATGAGCCAGGCGAAGATGCCCTGTACCAGCCAGTAGCTCTCCCAGCTCCAGGACCTGATCCTGTTGATGGGCACATAGCTGCTGGACTGGCAGAAAGCGCCAATGGCTATAATGAGTAATCCGATGGTAATCATGGGTTGTCTGGCGTTCGGGTTAGCGTTTGCTGATTACCTGGGCAACGTAGCTGTCTATCTCATTTATGAAGTCCTGACCTACGGGAACGTTATTGCGGAGGCAGAACTCGTCATAGACAGCTTGCCAGGGAAGGGCCTTGGCTTCCTCCAAAAGGGCCAGCACCTTATACCCCTCGCCTGCCAGTTCATACCGGCTGATGGTCCGGGTGGGTTCCAATAGGGCCCGTAACATGCACTTCTGCGCACTGCGCGAACCGATGACATAAGCGCCGATGCGGTTGATGCTGCCATCGAAGAAGTCCAGACCATAGTGAACACGGCTGAGCGCACCGGCACGGACAATCTCGGAGAAGAGTTCCTGGGTAGGATCATCCATGATGGTGACGTGGTCTGAATCCCAGCGGACAGGGCGGCTGACGTGCAGCATGAGCTCGGGAATGAAGTCCAGGAGGGCACTGACCTTGTCGGCAGGGCTCTCGGTGGGGTGATAATGGCCGGTATCGATGGTCTGCATAATATTGTTCTTAGAGCAGTAGGCGGTATAGAAGTCATGCGAGCCTACGGTGAAACTCTCCAGACCGATACCGAAGACTTTGCCCTCGAGGCTGTCCTTCATCATGGGAAGTTTCTGCCGGAATATCTCGTCAAGGGATTCCCTGAGATAATGACGGTACATCATGTGATTGACACTCTGGTCCTTGCAGCCGTCATGTACCCACAGATTCATGATACAGGGATCACCCTGTGCCTGCCCCATGGCGTCGGCAATCTCACGGCAACGGCGGGTGTGCTCAATCCAGAAGTCACGGATACCCTTGTCGGGATTAGCCAAGGTAAGGCTGCCGCTCTTAGGATGCGAGAAACTGGTGGAGTTGAAATCCAGCTTGGTGTTGTTGGCCTTCGCCCAGTCGATCCAACTCTGGAAGTACTGGACGGTCACCTGGTCACGGTCAACTGCCTTGCCCTGGAAATCACCGTAAATCTCATGCAGGTTCAGCCGGTGACTGCCGGGGATGAGGCTCATGGCCTTCAGGATATCCGAGCGCAGCTCGTCAATATTGCGGGCGGCACCGGGGAAATCCCCCGTGCTCTGGATGCCGCCACTGAGGGCGCCGGCCTGCACTTCGAAGCCCTTGACATCATCGGCCTGCCAGCAATGCAGGGAGAGGTGGAACTCCTGCATCTGCCGCAGGACGGCTTCGGTATCTATGCCCAGGTCAGCGTAGCGCTGACGGGCAATGGAGTAAGCTTGTTTTAAAGGATTGCTATTCATATTGTTTAGGGGTTTTATGAACTAATGGCGGGGTATCAGGCGAACAGGCCTGTGAATCTCTGATAGGCTTCGTCCCAGGAACGGGTATCCAGGGGCTGGTAGGTATGCAGCTCAATACTGTCGGCTATGATGCGACGCATCTGAAATCTGTCGGTGACAAGTCCCGCTGCTTTGGCCTGCATCATGATATTGCCGATGGCGGTTCCCTCAACCGGCCCCGTGATGACGGGGATACCGAGACTGTCGGCTGTCATCTGCATGAGATAGCGGTTATACGTGCCGCCGCCTATGACATGAAGGCGCTTTATGGGGAAGGGAGCCAGCTCACGCAGCCAGTCAAGTACCTGGCGGTAGCGGAGGGCAAGACTTTCGAAGATACAGCGTGTCTGCTGCTGCCAGGTCTCAGGAACGGGCTGACCCGTCTCGCGGCAGTAATCCTGTATGGCCTGCACCATGCTGGCAGGATTGGCAAAGCGGGGGTCATCGGGATTGATGAAGCTGCGGAAAGGCGCTGTCTGCATGGCGTCCGCATTTACCTTATTTATATCATCAGGGGCCTCCGTCCATTCCTGACGGCAACGCTCCAGGAGCCACATACCGCAGATATTCTTCAGGAAACGGGTGGTACCCTCGATACCGCCCTCGTTGGTAAAGTTGTACCGGTAGCTCTGCTGACTGATGATGGGCTGGGGTGTCTCGATACCCAGGAGACTCCAGGTACCGCAGCTCAGATAGGCGAAGTCAGGATCCTGAGCCGGTACGGCGGCTACAGCCGAGGCGGTGTCATGCCCGGCAACAGCCACCACGGGAACAGGACCGAGGCCGGTCAGGCGCTGAACCTCGGGGGTAAGGCACCCTACCCGCTCGCCGGGACTGACACTGACGTAACGTCCGAACTGCGACTCCTTCAGGCCTATCACGTCAGTCAGGTCCGTATCAATCCGCCGGGTACGGGGATTCAGCAGCTGGCTGGTGGACAGGATGGTGTACTCGCAGACGGCCTGACCGGTAAGCATATACATGAGCGCGTCGGGCATAAAGAGTATCTTATCGGCCGCGGCAAGGGCTGAGTCGTTGTCGCGGCGCAGAGTTGCCAGCTGGAACAGGGAATTGAAGGGCATGAACTGTATGCCGGTCTTCTCATATACTGTCTCGCGTGGTATCATCCGGAAGTAGTCTTCCATTGCTCCCTGGGTATGAGGGTCA
>CACYMI010000107.1 GCA_902775385.1 uncultured Bacteroidales bacterium | reverse complement strand
AGGCCAAGGCCCAGCCCAGTCAGATTATCAAGTTGGGCAAGGACGGAGAAGTCACTATTATCAGATCTTAAATGAAAAGGAGAGGCCGTAACATACTTGCCTTCATGCTGCGCTGGCGTCGCAGACACCTGAATGACAATCAGTTCATGCTTGTCATCAGCCTCTTTGTGGGTATCTTCACCGCCTGTGCGGGACTGTTGCTGAAGTGGCTCATCGGTCAGATTGAGGACTTGCTCACCCAGAGCTTCGTTACCTCCACGGCCAACTGGCTCTACCTGGTCTATCCCGTAATAGGCATCTGGCTGACCATGATCTTCATCCGTTATGTCGTGCGGGATGACATCAGTCACGGAGTCACCAAAATCCTCTTTGCCATTGCCCGCAAGCAGAGCCAGATCAAGGCGCACAACACCTGGTCGTCCGTAGTGGCCAGTGCCATCACTATCGGCTTCGGCGGCAGCGTGGGAGCCGAGGCTCCTATTGTCCTTACAGGCAGCGCCATTGGCAGCCAGTTCGGTCGTCTGTTCCATCTGAGCAGCAAGCAGATGATGCTGCTGGTAGGTTGCGGAGCCGCCGGTGCTGTAGCCGGAATCTTCAAGGCTCCCATAGCCGGACTGGTCTTCGTGCTGGAGGTCCTGATGATAGACCTTACCATGACCAGCCTCCTGCCATTGCTTGTCAGCTGTGTAACGGCGGCAGCCCTTACCTTTGCTGTCTCAGGCATCAAGCCCATCTTCGAGTTTCATATGCAGGACGCCTTCAGCGTCGAACGCCTGCCCGCCTATCTGGCCCTGGGAGTCATGTGCGGCCTTGTGGCCCTGTACTTCACCCGTACTATGAATATGCTGGAGGGCGTCTTCCGTAAACTGCAGAACAGGTATAAGAAACTGGCCCTCGGAGCCATCATGCTCAGCCTGCTCATTTATCTGTTCCCCTCTCTGTACGGCGAAGGTTATGACCTCATCACCCTCCTGCTGAACGGAAACGGCCAGGCGGACTGGAATACCGCCATGGACCGCTCCCTCTTCTATGGCAGTGACCACCTGCTCATCTATCTCTTCCTGATTATCGTCTTCAAGGTGTTTGCCTCCACAGCCACCAACGGCGGAGGCGGATGCGGCGGTATCTTCGCGCCCAGCCTGTTCCTGGGCTGCATCTGTGGCTTCATCTTCTGCCGCCTGTGGAACATCTATGACGTCATGGGCCTTCAGATTCCCGAGCGAAACTTTGCCATGTTAGGTATGTGCGGCCTGATGAGCGGTGTCATGCACGCCCCCCTTACCGGCATCTTCCTGATAGCCGAGCTTACGGGCGGCTACCAGCTCTTTATGCCCCTGATGATAGTAGCCGTTATGGCCTACCTGACCATCAAGGCCTTCGAGCCCCACAGTATCTACGCCATGCGTCTTGCCCAGCGCGGAGAACTGCTTACCCATCATACAGACAAGGCCATCCTCACCCTGATGAGTATGGACAGTGTCATCCAGCATTATGATCATGTGCTCTATCCCGACATGAAGCTGGGTGACGTGGCCATTCAGGTCAGCAACAGTAAGAACCACGTATTCCCCGTTGTCAACAGGCAGATGCAGTTCGTAGGCGCCGTTTATCTGGACGATATCCGTCACCTGATCTTCCGTACCGAGCTGTACCGCCAGTTTACGGTTGCTCAGCTGATGAAGAAGCCCGAGTGTACCCTTACCGTAAATGATTCCATGGATGTCGTAGTTGCCACTTTCGACAAGACCCATGCATGGACCCTTCCCGTCGTAGATGCCGAGGGCGTATTCGTAGGCTTTATCCGCAAGAGTTCCGTCCTGACGGTCTATCGTCAGCTGCTGGCCGACTTCTCTACAGACTGAAATCCTCACCGCTCCATTGCAGACGGCTCCTTGCTATGATGCACAGCAATAGCATATAAGCCAGCAGAACCTGCCACCAGGCAGGGTACAGGTCCGTTATGGTACTGTGCGGAATACTTCCGGCTGTCCTTACAATCCAGTCCTGCAGGGCTATGGCGGCATTCAGCAGCCCTGCGACACATCCTACGGGAACCGCCAGCAACAGCAACCCCAGGTAAATAATAATGGTAGTAAGTGGAATCAGCACAATGCTGACCAGGGCACCCAGTAGCGGAAGGCTGTGGAAGTACCATATACTCAGCGGGGCTGTTCCCAGTTGTGCCACAACAGACAGCAGCAGCAAATCAGCCACCTTGTTCCTGATTCCCAGTCTCTCCCTGACAGGCCGGTACAGCACCAGGATGAAGAATACGCTGATGAACGAGAGCTGGAAGCCGGCCTGCATAAGGGCAGCCGGCGTAAACAGCAGAATGACCAGGGCGCTTAATGCCAGGATATGCAGGGGCGGTGTGTCAGCCTGCGCCAGGGCAGCTATGGTTGCCAGGGTGAGCATGATACTGGCCCTGACCAGTGAAACCGGCATCCCCGCTATGAAGGCATAGCCCCATACGGTAAGCAGGATAGGGGGTAGAAAGAACCATTTCCAGTCGCTATAGCGGATGCGTCTGATCAGCAGGATATACATCAGTCCGTACAGGATGCCCAGATGCATACCGCTCAGTGCCAGCAAGTGCGATGCGCCCGCCTGGGCATAATTACGGCGCATTTCACGGCTCAGACCCTCCTTCTGTCCTAACAGCAAGGCCGAGCTGACCGCAAGTGCCTGCTCATCCAGCCCCGTACTGTCCAGCCTTTCCGCCAGCAGCCGGTTCCGCTCCTGGGCTTCCCGGCTGATTACCTTGTACAAACCGTTCTCCTGCCGCGGGCTGTCTGTCGCCATGCGTCCCATCCCCAATGTTATCCAGAAGGCAAATAGCAGCACATCAGCCACATGCGCTTTCTTCCTGAGCAGGGTGGCTGCCCCCAGCAGTCCTGCGGACAGGTATAAAAACAGAATGCTGGAGAAAACATTCCCCAGCAATATACCTGTTATATATAATAATGTAGCCCAGATGACGGGCTGTCTTATCGTCATAGGTTTTTCAGCAAGGCGCAGGCTTCGGCAGGATCGGGAGCGTTGAACACATAGCTTCCGGCCACCAGCACATCAGCACCGGCCTCCTTCAGCAGTTTTCCGGTTTCGGCATTTACGCCGCCGTCCACTTCTATCAGGGCTTTGCTTCCCGTCTCGGCTATCAGCTCGCGCAGTTCCTTCACCTTCCTGGTTGTATGGGGGATGAACTTCTGTCCGCCGAAGCCCGGATTCACGCTCATCAGCAGTACCAGATCCACATCCTCAATGATATCCTGCAGCACGCTGACCGGCGTGGCGGGATTGATGGTAACACCGGCTTTCATCCCGGCTTCATGAATCTGGCCTATTACACGGTGCAGGTGAGGACAGGCCTCATAGTGAACATTCATCAGGTAGGCACCCAACTCCTTTACTTCCTGCACAAACTTCTCCGGCTGCACAATCATCAGGTGAACATCCAGCGGTTTACGGCACAGCCTGGCCACATGCTTCAGCACGGGAAATCCGAATGAGATGTTGGGAACGAACACACCGTCCATGATGTCCAGGTGCAACCAATCGGCGGGACTCTGGTTGAACCACTGCATTTCGCCCTTCAGGTCGGCAAAGTCAGCCGACAGTAACGATGGTGATACTATCATGTCAGCTCACTTTTATGTTTGTGATGAACTGGGGGCGATATGCTCTCGCAAACTGACGGATGCGTGCCACTACGGCAGCGCTTGGTTGAATGTAGGGTAGAGGTAGAACTTGTTCCATAGGCACAATTTGGTATATTCTATTTGCTTAATGTCTTTACAAATAAAACGTACCAAACCGGCAATTTATTGTGTCGGGCGGCAATAATTTTATCCTACCAGTGCCATATCGTGCTTGCGCACCATTCTTCTCAGGTTAATGAGCGCGTATCTCATACGTCCCAGTGAGGTATTGATGCTCACTCCCGTCTTCTGGGAAATCTCCTTAAAGCTCAGGTTCTCATAAAAGCGCATCAGGATAACCTCGCGCTGCACCTCGGGCAGGTAGTCCAGCATCTTGCGTATCTGGTCGCATTTCTGCTGCTCCATGATGTTGCCCTCCACACCCAGCTCACTCAGGCGGATGTCATTCAGGATCTTGGGAGTGAATTTCTCCTGCGGAATCACAATCTCGGATTCAATATCGCGTGAGGAGTCTATGATCAGATTGTGCGCTATGCGTATCAGCCAGGCACTGAACTTGCCGGTTGTCTGGTATTTATGGCTGCGAATGGCTGCGATAGCCCGTGTGAAGGTCTCCTGGAAGACGTCATTGGCTCTGTCCTCCTCCTTAACCAGGAACAGGATGTAGGAATATACATAACTCTGATGACGATCCAGTAATTCGTCAAAAGCCCTGTCATTGCCATTCTCATACAATTGTACCAACTCATAGTCAGTACACGTACTTAGATTCTTCATTACGCTTGTTTTAATAGTTTCGGTGTAATGTTTACTCTATAGGCAATGATGGTTTATACGGTTCGTAATTAATGTTCGTCGAGTGCAAAGGAAACACTTTTTAAGCAATCTGCCAAATTTTTTCATTATTTTTTGCTTATAAGGTCCATCCTTCCGTATGCGCACCGCGCAAAAAGTCGGCTGTCCGCATCCGTTTCTTGCCCGCAATCTGCACTTCCGTCAGGTACAGGTATCCGTCAGGCATGGCAACCCTCAGGTAAGACTTTCCGTCGGTTTCCAAGGCAGGCTCCTTCAAGCCTGGCGATGCCGTCTGCTTCTGTGTGCGGAATATCTTCATCGTCACCTCCTTGCCCTCAGCCGTATGCAGGTTAGTCCATGCGGCAGGGTAGGGGCTCAGTCCCCTTACAAAGTTGTGCACTTGTGCGGCACTGGTCCATTTAATCTCACATGTCTCCTTGAAGATCTTCGGGGCGGGACGCAGCGGCTCGTCCGTCATGAACTGCTGCTGGTCAGTGGCCTCGGCCTTGCCCTCGGCAATCAGGTCAACGGTCTTCTGTACCAGGTCGGCACCCTGTATCATCATGCGGTCATGGATGTCCTCCAGGCAGTCATCATCGCCAATGGGCATACGCTCCTGCAGGATGATGCGTCCTGTGTCTATGTCCTCATCCAGGAAGAAGGTGGTGATGCCCGTCTCCTTGTCGCCGTTGATGATAGCCCAGTTGATGGGAGCGGCACCTCGGTACTGCGGCAGCAGGGCGGCATGCAGGTTGAAGGTTCCCAGCCGGGGCATACCCCATACCACCTGCGGCAGCATCCTGAAGGCAACTACTATCTGAAGGTCGGCCTTCAGTTCTCTCAGGCTCTCCAGGAAAGTCTCGTCTTTCAGTTTCTCAGGTTGCAGTACGGGTATATTATGGTTAACGGCATATTGTTTTACCGGGCTTGACTGCAATACGTCGTGGTGTCTTCCGATAGCCTTGTCAGGCATGGTCACCACGCCCACCACATTATAACCGTTCTCCACCAGTTTCGCTAATGAGGGAACGGCAAAGTCAGGCGTTCCCATAAACACAATTCTCAGCTCTTTCTTCATCCTTTTCCAAATTTTGTACAAAGATAGTGCAAACCGAGCGAAGAACCAAATTTTATTTGAGTTTTTCCGAGGTGCAGCCTATCTTCGAGGCGGTAGCCTCAAAGTTCGATTAAGTGAGCGGAATAGTTTAAGAGTTTCCCGTTCCCGTTGAGCGGTTGGCGAACTGCAAACCGCGATAAATACAAAATAAATGCGCGGTTCTTTCACTCCGTTTCGCAAAAATACTTAACTTTGTGAGCCAAACTTAATAAAAAACTTATCTGACATGAAACATTCAGCCTGCCGTTACGGACTTTCCGTTCTGCTCAGCCTTTGCTGCCTGTGCGGCAATGCGGTAACACCCAGTTCTTCCACCCCTTCTGCTCCTAAGGTTGTTTCCCTAAAACGCGCCAAGCCCAAAGGTGCGTTACAAACTGCTATGGACGCATACCTTAAGGATGCCCGTGAACAGAAACTTAACATCCAGAGTGTGATGGTGCTGCAGCACGGAAAGGTACTGTATGAAAAGTGGCTCAACGGCGGTGAGCCCCAGCTGCCGCATGTGCTGAACAGTGTCAGCAAGACATTCACTTCGGCCGCCGTGGGACTGGCAATAAGCGAAGGCCTGCTGTCGCTGGACGACAAGCTGGTTTCCTTTTTCCCTGACGACCTGCCGCCTTCTCCTTCTGAGAATCTGCAGAAGGTTACCATCCGTCATTTGCTGACAATGAACTGCGGCCACGACTCGGAACCGTCACGCAGGAATGATGCGGACACATGGGTACGGACCTTCCTCTCCTGGCCGGTGCAGCATGAACCTGGAACGTACTACTGTTACAACAGCATGGGAACCTATATGCTCTCGGCCATTGTGCAGAAGGTTACCGGACAGAAGGTGGTGGATTATCTGCAACCCCGCCTCTTTGATCCGCTGGGTATCGAGGCACCCCGTTGGGACGAGAGTCCGCAGGGCGTCAACTGTGGCGGTTGGGGACTCTACCTCAAGACGGAGGACTTGGCTAAGATGGGCCAGTTGCTGCTGCAAAAGGGAAAATGGAACGGCAAGCAGGTGCTGCCCGAATCCTACGTGACCGAGGCAACACGCGCTCAGGTGCCCTGTCAGCCCTCATGGGTAAGGGCCGACAAAGTCGCTGAGAGCGGACTTACGCCCGAGAACAGCGACTGGGTTCAGGGATACGGCTATCAGGTGTGGCGCTGCAGGCACAATGCCTTCCGTGCCGATGGAGCAGGCGGCCAGTATATCATAGTCATTCCCGAGAAGGATGCCGTTATCGTCAATACCGCGGACCTGCGTGACATGCAGGCCGA
>CACYMI010000106.1 GCA_902775385.1 uncultured Bacteroidales bacterium | reverse complement strand
ATGGAGGAGCAGGCTTACGAGTGTGTTCCTGCCGGTATGAGAAAGGAGATGAGGGCCTGCCCCTTCAAGTTGGAGGATTACGCCCATCTGGCAAAGGACTTGGACACGATTATTGAAACGCTGAGGAAAAAAATAAGATTATGAAACAGTATCAATGTGAGAATTGCAAATTCAGAGCTTACTATGACAAGAACCCTAAGTCTGCGCTGGGCCGCTTATGGCGCTGGCACATCAACTTCTGTCCGGGCTGGAAGGGTTATTTTACCAGCCAGAGCGACGAGAAGAAGGCTGAGCTGAGAGAGAAGTACCAGTTTACGAAATACCAATTAATAATATAAGGTATTAAATATATATGTTACTTTGGGTTTTAAATAACATCAGGCATTGGCTGCAGTCGTTGTCATTCAGGACCGGGGTTATTGTTCTGCTTAGCTGCATTCCCTTTTACACCCTGTCTTTTGCCCAGGTGCTGCTACCCATCAGCATTACGGCTAAGGGTATATTGTGGGCTGTTCTGTTCGGACTGGCTAAAACTTGTCAGTACGGGGGATTGACCATTCTGGGAGTAGAGGGGTACAGAAGGCTTAGGAGCCGGTTTATGAACTAAGAGGTTTACTGATTTAATCAAAAAGAGACAAAGGAAATGGCACAGAAAAGATTTCACAGACATTTTGAGACGCCGGGCAAACCGCTCTACTGGATTATCCTGGCATACATTGCATTGGCATGGTTCTTCCCGGTGATAGGACTTATAGCTATTATCTGCATGATAGGTCCTGTACTGACAAGTATCTGGAAGGGCCGCTGGTGGTGCGGGCATGTCTGCCCCCGAGGCAATATGTATGACCGCTTGCTGTCCAGGTATGCACCGCACCGGCCCATTCCACAGTTTGTACGTACCTTCGGCTTCCGACTGTTCATGGTGATATTCATCTTCACGATGTTCGGCCTGCAGCTGACGCTGACCGTTCCCTGGAGCGAGGGAGGACTGGCCATGTGGGGCGGCATAGGCAGGGTATTCTGGACGATTATCGTTATGACGACCGTTGTGGGAGTGGTGCTGTCATTCATTTACGCTCCGCGTACCTGGTGTTCGTTCTGCCCCATGGGGACTCTCTCGAACTGGGTGGCACCTAAGAAGGCTCCCTTGCCCGGTTCCTTCACCAGCGTCCATGTGGCCAGCAGTTGCCAGATGAAGTGCAAGAGCTGTGCCCGCGTGTGCCCCATGCAGCTGACTCCTTATGACAGCCGGGGGCAGGAAAGCGGCTATTTGCACCCCGACTGCCTGAAGTGCGCCAAATGCGCCCTGGCATGTCCCACCAAGATTATGAAATTGATATAAAACAGAAAATTATGAAACAGATAGAATTTACGACACAGGGAACGTGTTCAAAACTGATTACCGTAACAGCTGATGACAACAATGTGATTCAGCAAGTTTCCTTCCTGGGCGGATGTCCGGGAAATCTGCAGGGAATCTGCCGCCTGGTAAAGGGACAGAAGATTGATGATGTGATAGACAAGCTGGAAGGCATCCGCTGCGGTGCGAAGCCTACCTCGTGCCCCGACCAGCTGAGTCAGGCCCTCAGGCAGCTGAAAGGGAGAGTATAAGGGGGCTTACGGATATAGAGGTAGATAGCGGAAGATACTATAACACGTGCGGAACCATCCGATAAATGCTGTCCGGCCCCCTGATTCTCCTCCAGATTTTAAAGGAGATTAACATGTCAGGGTGACGTTGTCTGAAGAAAAATGTGTAACTTTGCAATCCGAAAAATGACACTAATATAATAAGGTAAAATGGAAAAGAGAAAAATTCAGTTTAGCCTCGTATATAGAGACATGTTTCAGTCAAGCGGTAAGTTTCAGCCCCGTAAGGATCAGTTGGAGCGTATTGCACCGGTTATCATCAAGATGGGATGCTTTGCCCGTGTTGAGACCAACGGCGGTGCCTTTGAGCAGGTGAACCTGCTGTATGGCGAGAATCCTAACAAGGCGGTGCGTGCCTTTACCAAGCCCTTTAATGAGGCGGGTATTAAGACACACATGCTGGACCGTGGCCTGAATGCGTTGCGTATGTTCCCGGTTCCTGCGGATGTCCGCCGCCTGATGTACAAGGTAAAGCATGCCCAGGGTGTGGATATTACGCGTATATTCTGCGGCCTGAATGATGTGCGTAACATTATCCCTTCCATCAAATATGCGTTGGAGGCTGGTATGACGCCTCAGGCTACGCTGTGTATCACCAACAGCCCCATCCATACGGCTGAGTACTATGCCAATATCGCTGATCAGCTGATAGAGGCGGGTGCGCCTGAGATTTGCCTGAAGGATATGGCGGGTATCGGTCAGCCTGCTATGCTGGGCAAGCTGGTGAAGATGATTAAGGATAAGCACCCTGAGATTATCATCCAATACCACGGCCATAGCGGACCGGGGTTGTCAATGGCCAGCATCCTGGAGGTGTGCAAGAATGGCGCCGATGTGATAGATACGGCTATTGAGCCGCTGTCATGGGGTAAGGTTCACCCGGACATTATATCGGTACAGAGTATGCTGAAGAACTACGGATTCGATGTGCCCGAGATTAATATGGAGGCTTACATGGAAGCACGTAAACTGACGCAGGAGTTCATTGACGACTTCCTGGGTTACTTTATGAATCCTGCCAATAAACTGATGTCTTCCCTGCTGTTGGGCTGTGGTCTGCCGGGTGGTATGATGGGCAGTATGATGGCCGATCTGAAAGGTGTGATGGATGCCATTAACAATAACCGCAAGAACAAGGGTGAGGAGCCTTACAGCGAGGATGCCCTGCTGGTCCGCCTGTTCAACGAGGTGGCCTATGTATGGCCCCGTGTGGGATATCCCCCATTGGTTACACCCTTCTCACAGTATGTGAAGAATATTGCGCTGATGAACCTGCTTACAGAGTCCATGGGCAAGCCCCGTTACAGCATGATGGACCCCTCTATCTGGGGTATGATTTTGGGCAAGAGCGGTAAGCTGCCTGGAGAGGTGGCTCCGGAAATCGTAGCTTTGGCCAAGGAGAAGGGATTCGAGTTCACAACGGCTGACCCGCAGAGCAACTATCCTGACGAGCTGCCCCGTTTCATTGAGGAGATGCAGAAGAATGGCTGGGAGCGTGGCGAGGACGATGAGGAACTCTTTGAGTTTGCCATGCACGAGAGCCAGTACCGCGACTATAAGAGCGGTGTGGCCAAGGAACGTTTCCTGAAAGACCTGCAGGCTGCCAAGGACAAGGAGATGCAGAAGAACGGTATGTCACTGGAGGAGGTGGCTGCCTACAAGCATGCCGAGGCCGATGCCATCACGGCACCTGAGAACGGTATCGTAATGTGGGAGGTGAACGGTGATGCCGAGTGTGTGAAGAGTATTAACCCCATGGTGGGTAAGGAATATAAGGAGGGTGACCGCTTCTGCTACCTGCAGAACCAGTTCGGCCAAGTTATTGAGATTCCGGCTGCCTTAGGCGGCAAGCTGGTGGAAATCTGTGCCGGCCAGGGAAGTAAAGTAGGCAAGGGCGACACTATTGCCTATATCCGCAGAAACTAAACGATGCCGGATGCTCAGCGGACATACATAGCCATCGACCTGAAATCGTTCTACGCTTCGGTGGAATGTGTTGACAGGGGGCTGGATCCGCTGACGACCCGTCTGGTAGTGGCAGATGACAGCCGGACAGACAAAACGATTTGTCTGGCTATCACTCCCTCACTTAAGGAATACGGATTAGGCGGAAGAGCCCGACTCTATGAGGTAAAACAGAAAGCCCGCGGCGTGGACTTCATTATAGCCAAGCCGAGGATGGCCCACTATATCGAGGTAAGCTCCAGAATCTACAGCATCTACCTCAAATACATTGCACCCGAGGATATTCACGTCTATTCCATTGACGAGGTGATTATGGATGTAACCCCCTATCTGGGGACATACCGGATGACGGCTCATGAGCTGGCGATAAGGATGATTCGTGATGTCCTTTCACAGACGGGTATCACTGCTACTGCCGGCATTGGTACCAATATGTACCTTTGCAAGGTGGCAATGGACATTGTAGCCAAGAAGATGCCGGCCGACAAGGACGGGGTGCGTATTGCGGAATTGGACGAGATGTCATACCGGCGGCAGTTGTGGGATTACAAACCAATCACTAAGTTCTGGCGCATCGGCTCAGGTACGGCGCAGAAGTTGGCCTGCTATGGCATAGATACCATGGGTAAGCTGGCCAGGATGTCAGTGGAGAATGAGGATCTGCTGTATGACCTGTTCGGCGTGAATGCGGAATTGCTGATAGACCATGCCTGGGGCTGGGAGCCCTGTACCATGGAGGCTGTAAAGGCCTACAGGCCGGAGACAAACTCCTTCAGCAGCGGACAGGTGTTGCAGGAACCCTATAACTGGAAGAAAGCCCGTGTTGTGATACGCGAGATGGCCGAGGGTATGGCCCTTGACCTGGTATCCAAACGATTGGTGACAGACCAGCTGGTGCTGACCGTAGGTTACGATGCGGAATCCCTGACACGACCGGAAATCCGTGCCAAGTACAACGGACCTATAACCACTAATTATTACGGCAAGGCTGTACCCAAGCACGCTCACGGCACTTTCAACTTCAGGGAACCTACCTCCTCCTCACGCCTTATCATGGATGGCGCGGCTGAGCTGTTTGACCGGTGCGTGAATCCCGACCTGCTCATACGCCGACTGAACCTGACCACCAATCATGTGGTAAGCGAGATACAGGAGGCGCAGCTGATAATCAAACAGCGCTTCGGCAAGAATGCCATCCTGCGCGGCCTCAACTTCGACGAAGGCGCCACCGCAAAGGAGCGCAACAGTCAGATAGGAGGGCATAAGGCTTAAAGTGAAGAATGAAGAGTGAAGAACTACGATGATATAATCAACATGCCGCATCACGTTTCCGCTAAGCATCCGCAGATGTCGATGTGGAACAGAGCAGCCCAGTTCGCTCCCTTCGCTGCCCTGACCGGCTATGACAGTGCCATATCGGAAACAGCGAAGGAGAGCGAAATAAGCTATAACAGGGAAGAATCTGAAATAGATTCTGTTTAGAACTGTACGGGCACCACCAACTTGAACGTGACGTTACGTCCCATATTATAAACGCCACGCCGGCCCGTTGCGTTATTCATGGGGGCATACTTCAGACGGCTCAGGTGATTCTGATAGGCTGTATTCAGCACATTATCCGCATTCACATAGAACTCAGCCACCTTCTTACCCTTTATCTGTATATCCGTACCTGCCGAGAAGCTGAGCAGGGCATAAGCAGGCGTCACAGTCTCCGTATCGTCTGCGCTATAGATATGTGACTGTCTGAAATTGTAGTTGAGACCGGCTGCCACATACAGATTGTTCAGAAGCGAACGATGGTTCCTGCCCTCAGTATGACGGTGCTTGAGTGTACTGTGTGAGTGATGAAGGATTTCCCATTTCAGTTCGGCCGTCCATCGGGGGGCTGGCGTGAAGGGAAGATACCTGGTTTCATCAGGCTGGTTCAGCAACTGTGCATCCACATAGGAGAAGGTATTGGCAAAGTGGACGGAATGAACAGGATGAATATCCACTCCTGCCTCGAAGCCTAACAGACGGGCATCACCCTGAGTATAGGCATAGGTAAGATAACCCTCTTCTATCTCAACAGGCAGGCGATGCGTGAAAATATAATTGTCAATACGGTTGGCAAAGAGCGAGGCCTGAGCCGATACGTAACGTGAGGTGAAGTCCAATCCCAAATCGGCCTGCAGGCTGTGCTCTGCCTTCAGATGCTGTGAACCCAGTTCGTAACGGATAGACCCCTCGTGAACGCCGTTGGAGGCCAGTTCGCTCATATTTGGCGTACGGAATCCGCGGGCCAAGTTGGCACGCAGGTTAAAGTGTTCACTGATGTTGAATACGGCTCCGAGGCTGGCGGATACGCCGTCGAAGTTGCGGCTGAAGTCGGTAAAGCGCAGGTCGCCGTCCTCCTCCAGTTCGTTCCCGTGCATATAACGGTGGTCATAGCGGACACCTCCGTTAAGGGTCCAACGGCTGCCTAATGACTTGGTGGCGGTAGCATAGATACCACCGTCAAAGAGCTTGTAGTCGGGAATCAGGTACTCTTCACCCAAATTGGACGACTGCTGATACATACCGCCTATGCCGGCTGAAAGCTTCCATCCGCTGAACTCCTGTGTGACATACCGTATATCGTAGGTCATGGTATGTAGCTTGAAGTACAGTTCGTACTCATCATCACTCTCCTCAAATTCCTGGCGCTGGTTCTGCTGATAGCCTATAATGGCATTCAGATAGCCCTTGGGCAGGTTGAAGAAGTTATCCCACACCAGTTTGTAGTGATTCACCTGCTGGAAGGGAAGGGTGCGGCCGTACGTCCTCACATTGTCCGTAGTACACTCCAACTCACCGGTTACCTCGTCACGCTCACCTTCTACAATGCTGGGGTTCAGGTGATAGAGCGTTCCCGTCAGACGGGTGTGTCCCCAGGGCTTGTACAGACCCAGCATCAGTCGGCCGGAGCGTTCGGCAAACTGGGAGCCGGGGACGTAGCCGTCATATTTGTTCTTATAGGCGTGGGCCATTTTCTGGCTGTACAGTCCGTCCCAGACGAAGCCTTTCTGATTTCCGGCCATGGATAGGTTCAGCCCCCACAGGCCGTTGTTGGTCTGATACTCGGTGCCGAAGTTGGCGCGCATATCTCCCTCGGGAAGGATGGGCTGGGGACGCAGTATAACAACGCCTGCCATCGCATCGGATCCGTACATCAGCGAGGCGGGTCCCTTCAGGATCTCTACGGATCCCACACTGCTTCCGTCCACCTCCACGCCGTGTTCGTCGCCCCATTGCTGACCTTCCTGACGGACGCCTTCGCTCATGACAACAACACGATTATAGCCCAGACCGCGGATAATGGGCTTGGATATGCTGCCGCCCGTAGTCAGCTGGCTGATACCAGGCTGGCGGCTGATGGCATCTATGATATTGGTGGATGCGGTGGAACGGAGCATCTGGGGTGTGACAATACTCACGGGTGCCGTGGAATGCTTCAGCTTGGTATCGCCTGTTACACCTGTTACGGTTACTTCATTCAGTTGCAGATGACGGAAGAAGACATCGGTAGAGTCTTCCGCATGATGATGTGCAGAATCATTGTTCTGCGCTGCCACTGCCATACATATACATAGCAATGGCAGAATGAGAATATATCTTGTATTCATTCTGTTATCGATTAAAAATTATAAGAATCTCCTTTAAATACTGAAGCTGAATATCAGAGTATAGCAGGAGGTCCCCTGGTGACGATGATGCCACGGCTTTCCGTACAATTGGCAGAAACGGGCCGGGCATAATGTGTCCTGCATGACGGATACAGGAACAGGTAAGTGCCGGCAGTACCGGCTACGAATGATAGCGTCAGAAACTGGCATAGGACGCAGTGATGCATGGCATCGGCAAACTGGGACAGATGTCCGTGACAATGATGATGCACACATTCTGCGCATGTGTCCTGAGGAGTTTCCGATTCCTGGTGAATATGCAGAGAAGACAGCAACAGCATGGGCAGAAAGACTGCCAGCAGTATCCAGGCTGATATGTATCTTCTCTTCTCTGGTTTCATCGGGGCAAAATTACAAAATAAATCCCAAGGGAAAAACTTTCGCCTTGGGATTTAACATTTTATAGAGAATTGTTTCTTTTTTGCTTGGAGTGTGAACCGCTACTTGGAGTCCTCGACATGTATCTGCACCTTTTCACCGGGCTGCAGTGCACTGGTTACCTGACCCTCTACGATACAGGGCTTGCCAGTCTGAACACGGCTATTCTTCAGTTCATCCCATACATCCTTGGTTACGTAGCTGTGAACCTCAATAGTGATACCGTCGCCGAAGGTTGACTTCATTTCGTCAATCATAGTGGCAGGGATATCAGTAATCTCAATGGTGATTCCTTTGGCATCATGGGTGATGTTGTGCTTAACGGTATATTCCTTGTAATATACGTCATATACGCGGATGTCGAAGTCGTCATTCTCCAGTACGTCCTCTTCCTTCAGCGGCAGAATCACCTTAACAGAAGAGACGTCTGTTCTTACGTGAATGGAGGTCTTAATCTCGTTCCAGTCCTTGTGAACCTGCTGGTGAACATCCACCTCTACATTGTCAGGTAAGGGATCGATTACATACTCGGGAGTCTCCACGTCACGGATAACACCGTTCACATGCCAGCGGTATCTACCGCCTACTTCCTTCACTACATACCACAGAACGTGTGAATCCAGGTATTCGGCACCCTTGGCCAGCAGGTCATTCACTTTAGCCAGGTTATTCTCGGCTGTGGCATTTGTCTTGCCGGCTGCAGTGGCAGCATCAATCTGAGCAGTCAGGTCAACCACCTCGTCAGCCAGAATATCCACCACTGAGGGAGCCTCCAGGATTACGGGCTGCGTCTTCAGGCCCTTCTCATCATATATGTAGCGGAACATACCTATATTATTGCCCGTCTTCTGGTCAATCTTATAATAGTCAAAGTCACGGTCATTGTAATGGGGATAGTTATAAAGGGTAGAGACCTTGCCCACGTTTCTGCTGCCTACACCGGCCTTACCGGCAGGACGGCCATAGTAAAGAGCAGAGTTCTTGTCATAGAAATCGGGGATGGTGCCGTCGGCACGGATAGAGAAGCGAGCAGACTCCCAACCATCATCGGTATGCTTGGGCCAGGCCAGGCCGCCGGCAGGATTCATAATCTTGATTCTCGCTCTGTTTCCTGTTTCTTCTGGCTTGGTTTCTCCGTTGTAGAACAACTTCTGTCCCTGGAAGAATACTTCTGTCTGGGGTAACAGATTCTGCTGGCTGTCTTCACCGCCATCAATTGACTCAATCTTGTTGCAGCTAACTAAACCAAATGCTACTGCAAGGACTGACGTAAGAATAATAGACTTTTTCATCTTGTGAATTTAACTTATATGTAGTTTAATAAATGCCGTTTTCAGATCAATTTCAAAGTTTTACCAGCACAAATATAGGAATAATACGCTTACATGACAAATATATGTACAGCTAATAATAATAAAACAGGAAAAAGTTGATATATGTCAAGTCTGGGAATCTGGGATATAAAAGAATTTTGTAACTTTGCTGTCTGAAAGGAGCAGAAAGATGCCATATAGATGAAAACGGATTTGGAGTTGGTGAATATCTGTGTGCTGAATGCCGGCTACGCCCAGGTCAGTCAGCGGTGGGAAGGGAAAGGACTCTCCTCCCCCTTTGCCCGTCTGTACTATGTAAAGGAGGGCGAAGGAACCGTCAGTACACCCGAAGCCGAGCTGAAGATGAAGCCGGGGTACATGTACCTGGTTCCCAGTTTTATGCCTCACAGTATGACGTGCCAGAGCGGGCTCTCGTTCTATTACCTGTTTGTATATGAACGGTACGGCAAGCAGTCGGACGTCTTTGACCTCTACTCCTTCCCCTACGAGGTGGAGGCCAATCAGGCCATTGACCTGCTTTTTGAGAACTACTGCAACTATTACCCCGAGCTTACCCTCCCCTATGCCAGTGCCGAAGACTTCTATGCCCACCCGTCGTACCGCGAGTATGCCATCCGCTATGCGCAGATGGACCGCTCACAGAAGATGCAGCTGCAGGGATTTGTATGGATTGTTGCCTCGTTTTTCATGAAGAAGGCACATAAGACCGAAGAGATAGACGAGCGGTTGCAGAGGGTTATCGCTTATATAAAGAATAATGTAGGGAAGGAAACGGATATTGAGGCGCTGGCCAATATAGCCTGTGTCACCAAGTCTCATTTGGAACGCCTGTTCCGGCAGAATCTGGGCACCTCGCCACTGCAGTACATCTTACGCACCAGGATACAATGTGCACAACGGCTGCTGATGACTACAAACTACAGCGTGAACGTTGTAGCTCACGAAGTGGGATTTTCCGATACCTCCTACTTCATACGTCTGTTCAGGCAGAAAATAGGCTTCACCCCTCAGGATTACAGGATAAGGCTGAGATAGCACAATACACCTCGGTAATAGGACAAAGCACGCAATTTGTTATAGAAACAATATAAAATATAGGATTTTTCGCTTCCTGTAACACTAAATGGTATATCTTTGTGCCAGTATTGGATAAGATATACCATATATATAATATATACAATGATCAAGGATTATCAGAACACAGCCATAATGGCCGGGGAGCGTAACATCTCCTACACTCAACTGTTGGATTACATCAGTCTATTCTCGGCATATACACCCAGGGACGCGGGTGACAAAACCCTGATTTTCTCAGAGAACCGCGAAGGCTGGATCTACGCCTTCTTCTCAATATGGCAGAATAAGGGCGTGGCCGTTCCCGTAGATGCCTCCTCCACTGTATCGGATGTACTGTATATACTCAGGGACTGTACCCCACAGTGTATCTGGACGTCCAGGCAATGCCTCAGCGTAGCCCGGGAGGCGGTTAAGGAATCGGGGCTGAACGTACAGATACTGCTCATTGACGATTACGAACAGGCCTCCTGTCCCAGAAGAAATGAAAAACTATACATTCAGCAGGACGGCATCTTTACAGCAGACAACAAAGATATGGCACTCATCATCTACACCTCGGGAACCACAGGATCACCCAAGGGAGTGATGATATCCTATGCCAATCTGTATGCCAACTGCCATAGCGTAACGGTAGATGTACCCATCTTTGACAGTACACGGCGCACACTTATTCTGCTTCCTCTGCATCACGTGCTGCCCCTGGTAGGAACCGTAATCATGCCTATCCTGGCCGGTGGCGGAGTCGCCATCTGCCCCACCCTCTCCGGTCCGGACATCATGGACACGCTGGTAAGGGGCAAGATAGCCATATTTGTAGGTGTACCCCGTTTGTGGACTACCATCTACTTAGGCATAAAGAAAAAGATTGATGCCAGCCCCGTGGCACGCGCCCTTTTCAAACTTTGCGAGCGTGTCAACAGTCCTAAACTGTCACGTATCGTATTCAGGGCCGTACATCAGAAGTTAGGCGGCAACCTGACATACTGCGTCAGCGGTGGCGCTTCATTGGATACCGAAGTAGGAAACGGCCTGCGCACCTTAGGCATAACCATGCTGGAAGGATACGGAATGACAGAGACAGCCCCCATTATCTCCTTCACACATCCGGGTGATGTGATTCCCGGCTGCGTAGGCCTGCCCATGTCAACCGTTGACGTAAAGATAGTAAACGGCGAAATCTGCGTAAAAGGCCCAAACGTAATGTTAGGCTATTACAATCGTCCCGAGGAGACCGCTCAGGTGATAGACAAGGACGGATATGTGCATACCGGTGACCTGGGTTACCTGGATGAACTGGGACGTATCCACATTACAGGCCGAAGCAAGGAGATTATTGTGCTGAGTAACGGCAAGAACATCCAGCCTGCCGAGCTGGAGTACAAGCTGGAGAAATATGACCGGTATGTAAAAGAAGTAGCCGTTACACAGGACGGTGATATGCTGCGAGCCATCATAGTTCCGCAGGAAGCCTGGGCTGCTAATATGACGGATGCGGAGGTTGAGGAACAGCTGAAACGACTGGTGATAGAGCCGTACAACCTGACCGTTGTCAATTACAAGAAACTGATGAGCCTGTCTGTGTACAGAGGCAGTCTTCCGCGTACCAAGCTGGACAAACTGCAACGCTTCAAGCTGAAGGATATCATTAAGGATGCCGGTAAGAGGGAAGAGAAAACCACAGATAAGTTTAA
>CACYMI010000105.1 GCA_902775385.1 uncultured Bacteroidales bacterium | reverse complement strand
TCAATCTTGTCTGAAATTTTGTCAATCTTGTCTGAAATTTAAAAATAATTACTGTATTGTTGCTTTTCAGATATTTTTTATTTGTATTTTTGCACAAAGAAAGTCTAGTCTGAATGTCTGGGAAGTGAACTCTATAATTTAATAATTTAACTTTCGGAAGTTTCCCTTCCTCAAGTTTCTTGGGGGCAAGGGGCAAGAGAATTGAATTGAGAAATATAATAAAGAAAAAGAGAAAAGAGAAAAATTAAAAGAGCATTAACTTAGGGATTTAAAGAGTCAAAGGCTCCCTCTCCTACTGGAGAGGGTTGGGGTGAGGCTTTCTTGCTCCTTGCTCCCTGCCCCCTGCTCCTAAAAAAGGAAGCTTAGCTTCCGAAACTTAAATTAATCAAAATACATTTAACTGTTATGAAAGAACTGAAGGGAACCAAGACTGAGCAGAACCTCAAGGAGGCTTTTGCCGGTGAGAGCATGGCACGCAACAAGTACACTTACTTTGCCTCCAAGGCCAAGAAGGACGGATATGTGCAGATTGCCTCTATCTTTGAAGAGACTGCCGCGAACGAGAAGGAGCATGCCAAGATGTGGTATAAGTACCTGAATGGCGGCAGTGTGAGCGATACTGTCACTAACCTGGCCGATGCTGCCAATGGTGAGAACTTTGAATGGACGGATATGTATGCCCGCATGGCTCAGGAGGCCCGCGAAGAGGGTTTTGACGAGATTGCCGTGAAGTTTGAGCAGGTTGGGGCGATAGAGAAGCACCATGAGGAGCGTTACCGTAAATTGCTGAAGAATATTCAGGATGCGATTGTTTTCTCCCGTGAAGGGGATGTGATATGGCAGTGTGCGAACTGCGGTCATATTGTTATCGGTAAGAAGGCGCCTGAAGTATGCCCTGTATGTGATCATCCGCAGAGCTATTTCCAGATTAAGGCGGAGAATTATTAACAGATACCGTTTACCATAAACCGATAATCATGAAATCTGATTTGATGACGCTGCCATACGCTGCTGAGGCGTTGGAGCCAGTGATAAGTAAGGAGACGATTGCTTTTCATCATGGAAAGCATCTGGCGTCTTATGTGAATAATCTGATCGGTTTGCTGCCGGGAAGCGGGTTCGAGGAGGCTCCGCTTCAGGAGATTGTCTGCAAGGCTACAGGCGGCATCCTTAATAATGCGGGGCAGATCCTGAACCATAATATGTACTTCGGGCAGTTCAAGGCACCCCAGACAGATAACAAGCCTACAGGGAAGATTGCCGAGGCTATAGCACGTGACTTCGGTTCGTTTGACGCGTTTAAGGAGGCGTTCCAGAAGGCCGGGGCTACGCTTTTCGGTTCCGGCTGGGTATGGCTGTCTGCCGATAAGGAGGGTAAGCTGGTGATTACACAGGAAGCGAATGCCGCCAATCCTGTACAGAGGGGCCTGAAGCCGTTGCTGACCTTTGATGTGTGGGAGCATGCCTACTATCTGGACTATCAGAACCGTCGTCCTGACCATCTGGCTGCGCTGTGGCAGATTGTGGATTGGGATGTGATAGGTAAACGTGTTTAGATTATAGATGATAGATTATAGATGATAGATGATAGATGATAGATGATAGATGATAGTTCACTAACCACTAACCTCTAACCACTAACCTCTAACCACTAACCACTAAAAGGAAGCATTGCTTCCGGAACATAAATTAATTAATCTTTTCTTCCCATAGTCGGATATTTTTCACTATCTTTGCATTCTGAAAATGATTTTGATATGGGAAAAGTTGCATTAATTACAGGTATTACAGGGCAGGACGGCAGTTTTCTGGCCGAGTTCCTGATTGAGAAGGGATATGAGGTGCATGGTGTCCTGCGCCGCAGCAGTTCGTTTAATACAGGTCGTATTGAGCATCTGTATCTGGACGAGTGGGTGAGGGACATGAAGAAGAAGCGTCTTATCGAGCTCCATTGGGGCGATATGACTGACAGCAGTTCCCTCATCCGTATTATCAGTGAGATTAAACCGGACGAGATATATAACCTGGCGGCCCAGAGCCATGTGAAGGTGTCCTTTGATGTGCCGGAGTTTACGGCAGAGGCTGATGCCGTTGGCGTGCTTAGATTATTGGAGGCTGTCCGCATTGTGGGATTGGCTGACAAATGCCGCATCTACCAGGCCTCCACATCGGAACTCTTCGGTCTGGTGCAGGAAGTTCCGCAAAAGGAGACAACCCCCTTCTATCCCCGCAGCCCTTATGGCGTGGCCAAGCAATATGGTTTCTGGATTGTGAAGAACTATCGCGAGAGCTACGGCATGTACTGCTGCAACGGTATTCTGTTCAATCACGAGAGTGAACGGCGCGGCGAGACCTTTGTCACCCGTAAGATTACATTGGCCGCAGCCCGCATTGCCCAGGGCTTTCAGGACAAACTGTATCTGGGTAACCTTAACTCTCTGCGCGACTGGGGTTATGCCAAGGATTATGTGGAGTGCATGTGGCTTATCCTACAGCAGGATAAACCTGAGGACTTCGTCATCGCTACCGGTGAGTACCATTCTGTCCGTGAGTTCTGCACCCTGGCTTTCCGGGAAGTAGGCATCGAGCTGGAATGGCAGGGAGAGGGTGTCAGTGAGAAGGGAATCGTAAAGAGTATCAACCCTGAACTGTCTGCCGTCAACTCTCGAATCTCAACCGGAGACATCCTTGTTGAGGTGGATCCGCGTTATTTCCGTCCGGCTGAAGTGGATCAGCTGCTGGGTGATCCTACAAAGGCTAAAACACGGCTTGGCTGGAATCCGCAGAAGACTTCATTCGAGGATTTAGTGCGTATTATGGTTCGTCATGATATGAGGAAAGTGAAGAAACTGTACCTAAGAGAACAACTTGAGGATTAGATGGAAAAGGATTCGAAGATATATGTGGCCGGACACCGGGGAATGGTAGGATCGGCCATCGTAAGGGAACTGCAACGGCAAGGCTATGCCAATATTATAACCAGAACGCATAAGGAACTGGATTTGACCCGGCAGGAGGCTGTGGAGGCTTTCTTTGCCGAAGAGAAACCGGAATATGTGTTCCTGGCAGCGGCGAAAGTGGGAGGCATTGTGGCCAACCAGAGCGCATTGGCGGACTTTATGTATGATAACATGATTCTGGAGATGAACGTGATTCATGCGGCATGGAAGAACGGTTGCAAGAAACTGGAGTTTCTGGGTTCTTCCTGTATTTATCCCCGTATGGCCCCGCAGCCTATGCCTGAAAGTTGTCTGCTGACAAGCGAACTGGAAAAGACCAACGAGGCTTATGCTTTGGCTAAGATCAGCGGAATGAAGTACTGTGAGTTTCTTAACAGGCAATACGGTACTGACTATATCTCTGTTATGCCTACCAATCTGTATGGGCCTAACGATAACTATCACCCTGAGCACAGTCATGTGTTGCCTGCACTTATCCGCAGGTTCCATGAGGCGAAGGTTGAGGGCAAGGAATGCGTTACCTGCTGGGGTGACGGTTCTCCGCTGAGAGAGTTCCTGTATGTGGATGACCTGGCCAACCTGTGTGTGTTCCTGATGAATAACTACAGCGGCAATGAGACCGTGAATGCCGGCACAGGCAAGGAGCTGACCATTAGGGCCCTGACAGAACTGGTTGCTAAGGTAGTGGGCTACAAGGGCAGGATAGAGTGGGATACCACCCGTCCTAACGGAACACCCCGTAAACTGTTGGATGTAAGTAAGGCTGCCAAACTCGGCTGGACATACAAGACAGAGCTGGAGGACGGCATAGCGCTTGCCTACAAGGATTTCCTGGAAAATCCATTCCGTGCGGAGCGGTGATATGACTGAATTATGAACTCTAAACTAAAAAGAAGACCAAAGGTCTTTGTAAGCGGTTGTTACGACTTGCTGCACAGCGGTCATGTGGAGTTTTTCCGTCAGGCTGCTGAGTATGGTGACTTGTATGTAGGCATAGGGTCGGACAGTACCATTGAAGGGTACAAACACCATAAGACCATCTATAGCGAGCAGGAGCGCCTGTTCATGGTGAAGAGCATCCGGTATGTGAAGGATGCGTACATCAATGCGGGCTGCGGTATTCTGGATTTCCTGCCTACGCTGGATATTGTGAAACCTGATATCCTTGTTGTGAACGAGGATGGAGGAAATGACGATAAGCGCAGGATCTGCGAGGAAAGAGGCATCCGGTACGTAGTGCTCCAGCGTGTCCCCCAGGAGGGCCTGACCGCCCGTAGCAGCACAGACCTCAAAAAGACGGAAAGCAGAATCCCAACCAGACTGGACCTTGCCGGTACATGGATAGACCAGCCGTATGTCTCATGCTTTGCCCCTGGCTGGGCCATTACGATTAGTCTGGAACCTACCTTTGAGGTTCGTGAGCGGTGCGGACTGAGTACCAGCACACGCAACATGATTAGGAAGATCTGGCCGTATCAGCTGCCCAACATGAATCCCGAGATGCTGGCTAAACTGGTGTTCTGCTTCGAGAACGACCCTGAGCGCAATGACGGTATCATCAGCGGGGCACAGGATTCGATTGGAATCTGCATCCCCGGCCTTTGCCGTCATTATTATAATAACCGCTTCTGGCCCGAAAGGATAGAGACCTGTTATGATGAAGGTATCCTTAGTTGGCTGGAGCGGCATCTGGTGCTGATTCCTATGGAACCCAGAAAGCCGGGCTGCTCCGTGGTAGAAGGCAAAGATATCACCGAACCTAAGGTCAGGGCTCTCGCAAAAGCCGCTGATGACTGCTGGAATGCTATTATGGCCCGTGATCTTCAGGCCTTTGCGAAAGCCTATGCTGACAGCTTCAGTGCCCAGACGGCTATGTTCCCGGGGATGGTATGTCCTAGTTTCAAGCTTCAAGTTTCAGGTTTCAAGGGTTCAGAAGTTCAAGAATTTATTGACAAATGGTCAAAAGTTCCTGGGGTGTTAGCCTACAAGATGCCTGGTGCAGGTGGTGGTGGCTACCTCGCATGTGTTGTAGCAGACACTGAAGCGTTTTGCAACGAAAACCAAGAGGCCATTCGCCTCACCATTAGACGCCTTGGTATGTAACTTGAAACCTGAATCTTGAAACTTGAAACTAATCTGATGAAAGCCGTAGAAAGAAGACATCTTATACCGTTTATCCTTGTCACCTCTTTGTTCGCACTATGGGGACTGGCCAATAATATGTCGGATACGCTGCTGGCTGCCTTCAAGCGCATCATGCAGATGAGCGACACGCAGACAAGCTTCATCCAGCTGGCGTTCTACGGGGCGTACTTCTGCCTGGCTCTGCCTGCGGCACTGTTCATCAGAAGGTTCAGTTACAAGAGCGGCCTGATACTTGGCTTGTGCCTTTATGCCGGAGGTGCCCTGCTCTTCTGGCCGGCAGCACATGTGGAGAGCTATGCGTTCTACCTGATTGCCATCTACATTCTGGCGTCCGGCTGCTCGGTACTGGAAACGGCGGCTAATCCGTTTATCATGTCTATGGGCTCTGCCGAGACGGCTACCAGGCGTCTGAACATCGCACAGAGTTTCAATCCTATAGGCAGTATTATGGGAATTCTGGTGAGCAAGTACTTCATCCTGCAGGATATCTCGCTGTATAGCATAAGCGGTACTTATGCGGCTGTGGGGCTGGTGTTGCTGGGGATAATGGTGATTTCCGCTTTCGCCATAAAAGTTGATAGTGGAAAGTTTAAAGTTAATAGTCAGTCGGAAGTTGATAGTGGAAAGTCTCTAAACTCTAAACTCTCAACTCTAAACTCTGTACGAAGGTTATTCCGGAACCGGGTCTATACCTGGGGTGTGGTAGCACAGTTCTTCTATGTGGGTGCTCAGATCTGTATCTGGAGCTTCACTATCCGTCTGGTGATGAAGGAACTGGACTGCGTTGAGGCGCAGGCCGCTACGGTTTACCTGGTCTCGATTATCGGATTCTGCATCTCGAGATTCGTTTACACATGGCTGATGAGGTTTATTCAACCCGTGCGTCTGCTGTTCGCAGGCAGTTTGCTGTGTACTTTCTGTACATTGACGGTTATGTTGACAGACGGTCGGACAGCGGTGACGGCATTGGTTTTCATCAGTGTGTTCATGAGCCTGATGTTTCCCACCATATATGGTATTGCGCTGGGGAGTCTGAATGATAACGGGATTGAAAAGGGTGATGTTAAGATTGGTGCCAGCGGTCTTATTATGTCTATTCTGGGCGGTGCACTCCTACCTCCTCTGCAGGGTATGATCAGCGATGCTACGGGGAGTATCAATGTCTCGTACCTCGTGCCTATGTGCTGTTTCCTGGTAGTCTTGTGCTTTGCTTTATTCAATTATAAAAGATAAGATTTTCCAATTAACTATGGTAATAGATAAGGATTTGTTTGACAGGCTTACCCTACAAGCGAAGGAGAGCCCTCGGTTGAGAATGAATTATGATTTGCGCAATTCGGAAGCAGACCAGTCGCAGCGTATGCTGAACGCTATTGAACCGGGAAGTCCGCTACCCATTCACCGGCATAAGAATACGTCCGAGACGGTGGTGTGTCTGCGCGGTCATCTGGTGGAATACCTGTACGGATATACGAGGACGCTCAGTGACGGAACACCTGACCCGGATAGCTTTGGTGTTGTTGAAACGGTAGATATGGTGCCGGGCGGAGTAGTGCTGAACATCCCTGCCGGGCAATGGCATACAGTCAAGTCGTTAGAGTCCGGTACGGTCCTCATAGAAATGAAGAATGGGGCATACGAACCCATCTCGGAGGACGATATTAAGAGAGAATGAAAAACGTCAACGTCAACTCTTTTTACCGTACTCCTATGCCCTGACGGGCAAGAGATCTTATGAATAATCTGAACCGATTTTTTATCTCACGCAGAAGGCTACGTTTAAGCGAGAGCAATGCCAAACTTGTTTGAGCACTGCCGAGCGTGAGCAGGCTCGACCGAAGGTCAAAGTTTGCTTGTGTCTGATGCAGTGCCTCTCTGTCGAGAGTCCCTGATGGTGCATTTGCCCTTTGGGCTTATAAGAACAAGCTCTTAACGCCCAAGAGCAAACACCCCATCACCGCCTA